>ONGM01000013.1 GCA_900317365.1 uncultured Planctomycetota bacterium | reverse complement strand
GTTGGCGTTATTACGTTGGTTTATCCGAGCGACGCGCAGTCGAAGGACGAGACGGTCGCCTACGCAACGCGGCGGGCGCGGGAACCGGTCGCGGAGGAGGACGACCCGTATGATTCGGAAACGCCAATCGGGTCGATACGCACCGTAGGGGCGAGGCTGAGGGAACTGACCGCCGCCGTCGAGGAGCAACGCAGGCAGATTGAGCTAATAGCGAGTAGAGAAGGCGGGAACGAAGGCGAGCTATTCGCCTCGTTGCGGGCATGGCGGGAAAAAGACGAGACGTTCCAAAAGGAGGCGCGCGACGGTCTCGCGTCTCTTTTGGAGGTCGTTAAAAAGCAGAACGAGGGCATGCTTGCGAGACAACTCCAGAGAACGGTCGCGCCGGAACCGTCGACCTATTGGAAGTGGGGTTTGATCGCGTTGGCTTGCTTGACAATCTTGTTGGTTTGGGTTTATTCTTATCGGGGAAGATTGTTAGTTGGAGCGTAACGCTCGCTAAAAGTTTCGCGACGGAAGCTACGGAAAACGCTCTTTCGTGGTTTCACACGGTAAAAACCGGTCGAACGCGCCGGACGAACTCAGGCTCTAACGCCTCTGTTTCACTGAAATGCAACCACTTTGGCAACCGCGCCGCGTTTCATCCGAGTTTTTACGAAGTTTGCGAGTACTCTAAATAGTACGCTCGTCTTAGTTTTTCTTCGCTCCAACGTGAATTTCCGCGTTGGAGCGTTTTTTATCTCATTTTTGCAGGCAACAATACCATATTAGAATCGGGGATTAAAACGCCAACTTCCCAAAATCGATTTGTCGCTGAGCTTTTCACAAGTTACCGCTAGTGAGTTTTGATCCGCTTCGGCGTAGATGCAAGTCGCGTTTTCTAAGAGCGGACCTCCGCCGAGCAGTTGAGCCCAGGGACGTTCCGCCGTCGGTTCGGAATAGGCAAACTTGTGACGGTGCGCCGCGATCAACAATTGAACGCCGTGCTTATCTAGAAGAGGTCCGAAATCATACGCGCAAGCGTGATAAGCAGCCCAGCCTAGCTCGCTATTTTTCGACTCCTCTTTTGTCGCCGTGTGATTGAATAGCGGAATATGACAAAATGCGATTAAATATGGCGCCGACGCGATTTCGTCGGACGTCAACGCTTCTTCCAACCATTCTGCCTGAAGTT
Organism: uncultured Planctomycetota bacterium; assembly: GCA_900317365.1. Lineage (GTDB taxonomy): Bacteria > Planctomycetota > Planctomycetia > Pirellulales > Thermoguttaceae > RUG369. The sequence continues at coordinate 55,290 of ONGM01000013.1, read as the reverse complement.
TGCGGTATGGTTCCGAGGAAAAAATGCCGGCGCTGCTTTTAGCGCTATCCGCTTTGGTATCCGCCGTGTCTGGGATCACGAGCCCCAACGGGCCTTGTCGAAAAGCGACGTTATAACCAAGCGACCGGTATCTGGGATTCTTGTGAATCCATGGTGTGAAAATTGTTGTGAATTTATGGGCAAAAGGACCCCAACGGTCATGATTTCCTTTGGAAAGGATTAGGGGACGTTCGCTAGCGTAGGCGCGATCGCAAGGATTGGCAATTGTTGTTTTAACGATATAGGAAGAAGGGTAACGATGGCAAAGATCGCCGTTCCAAATAAGCAAATCTGGATTAAGTTCGTCGAATCGATCGAGAAGTTTTTCAATCGTTCCGATTTGATTGTGCGTGTCGTTCATCACAGCAAAAGAGGCGCGAGATTCATTTGCGCCTGACGTTTTGAACGAATAGACGTCGCTGAACTGAGCCGGTTTGCATGTTTTGTCGTAAGCGTTTCTGTACGTAAAGCCGCAAGTCGCCGTCCGGTAATAGTAGCGGGTGTTCGGCTGCAGTCCGGTGATTCGCGCGGAAAGAAAGTCCTTTTCATATGGATTTAATCCAAACTCAGAATTTCGCGCGATCTTTCCGAGCGCCGGCGTCGGTCCCCATTCGACCCAACCGGTAGACGGGGCGTTTAGCGCCCATACAATCGACGCACTGTCCTCCGCGACGTTTTGTAGCATAGGAAAAGAAGCGGCAAAGGAACCGAATTCTCGAGAGAAAACGACGCTTTTGTTTTCCGGCGTCGGATAGAGAAGCTCTCGTGGGTTGGTGGGTTCAACGCCAGGCGGCAACTCATCAATCGCGTTGCATGATTCTGTTCTGTGCGCAAAGCGAACGGACGCGGCGCCGACGAAGACGCTTGAGACGAACGTTCTGCGATTAAATCGTTCATGAACGCTTGATCGCTTGAAGATAGAAGAAAACGATTTCATTGGCTCTCACCTTATAACAAGGAAGACGGATTCGGCACGAGACCGAACCCGTCTTGTAGACAAACTGAAGGAACGCGAAACCCGTGAAAATTTATTAACCGCGCGGGGCGAAAGTCCAGCTTCCCGCTTCGGACATATCGCTAATCTTCGTGCAAATGAGTTTCATCTCTTTGCTATTAGCGGTGCAGTAGATCGAGTATGCGCGATCAAATTCAGGTCCGCCGCCGACAACTTGCGCCCAAGAACGCTCCTCCGTCGGCGCGTGGTATTGGAAACGATGCTGGTGGGCGGTAACGGCAAGTTGAACGCCGTATTTCTCGAAGAGGGGACCCCACATTTGCGCGCAAGGCCATTGGTACGAGGCGAATTGGTCCAGAATGTTGCCAGGGTTCGCTTTGGGATTTTGATCGTAGAGCGGGATGTGGCAGAAGGCGACGATGTAAGGCGCGCTTTTGATTTCAGGACGCTCAAGCGCGTTCATCAGCCAAGCGGTTTGAAGTTCGCGGTACGGTTCGTAATTAGCCATTTCGGACCATGCCGGATGCCAGTCGGGCTTGTCTTCGCCGGTGTCCAGTAGAATAGCGGCGATGGGACCTTGACGGAACGCGTAGTTGTAGCCGAGCGAATAGAAATTAGGGTCGTTGTGTTCCCACGTGGTGAGGCATTTTTTAAGGTTTCTTGCCCAAGCTCCGCGTCGGTCGTGATTGCCAGGAACAAAAACGAGCGGACGCTCAGCGGCGTAAGGTTCGTTCGTCGGATTGGCAATCACGTCTTTGATGACCTGAGAATCCATATAAAAGTTGCAGAGGTCGCCGTTCCACAAGACGAAATCCGGATTCAACGTCTTGGCGTGATTGAGCAACGTTTGAATCGTTTTCATCGTGTTATGAGTGTCGTTCATTACGAAGAAAGACCCCTCGTCAGCGTTCGGTCCACAAGTCTTGAAGGAATAAACGTCGCTATACTGGGTTTCTGAGGCGGTTTTGTCATAGGCGGTGCGGTATGAGAACGCCGCCGTCGCGGTGCGGTAGTAGTACGTGGTGTTCGGCGCCAGCCCGGTGATGCGCGCGGAGAGAAAATCTTCCTCAAAAGGATTCAGACCGAATTCGGAGTTGCGCGCAACTTTGCCGAGAGCGGGAGTCGGTCCCCATTCAACCCAACCAGTGGAAGGCGTGTTTAATGCCCAGGAAATTGACGCGCTCGTTTCAGTCACGTTTTGAAGCAACGGATATGAAGCCGCAAATTTTTTGGGCGCCTCGGTCGCATTCAGCTCCTCTGCCGCGCGCGCCGTATTCGCAAGAAACGCGGAGCTACCAAGCCCCGCAGCGGTTACCGCGCCAAGAAATGAACGACGATTAAAGCCTTCGCAGTTACTCATCACGCTTTCTCCTCTAACTATGCTTACAACTGGGTTCTTTTGCGTCCGTTCGACAAGACGCCTGCTACAACGTAGTATGTCGAACGCAACGCCTATCATCGGTATCGCTAATGATACCGAAAATCGATCGCGATTGAAATAAATAAAGCCGTTTTTTTCCTTTTATTTTCTGAACGCGTTTCAATCTTTCTTCACTGAGTCGTATTGCGGAAAGGAGCCTGCAATAAGCTATCGCAAATGGCGTTTGAGGAATTTGGTATTTTGTGACATGAAGTTAAAGCCTCGCTTCCAGTCGTCGTCCCTTGACCGTTAGCGACGTAGTACGCATTACGCTCACCAAAAGGTTGCAATTGGATCTTGCCCGTATTGCTGACAATTTCGGAATCTTGACGGTAACTTGAATCATAGATAAAATCAAGTCGCTCGATAGAACGCGCGCAGAGCGCTATGTTTTACTCATATTCGCTGGATTAATCGTCATGAACTTATTTTTACGCAGATTTTTGTTTTTCGCGCCGATCTTTTCGATTTTGGCGAGCGTTTTAACGGCAAGTTTATTCGTTGGACAAACGTACGCTTGCACTAATCTCATCGTAACAAGGGGTGCGTCCGCCGACAACTCCTGCATGATTACGTATACGGCCGACTCCGCCGGGTTCTTTGGTCGACTAGCCGTCTTGGAAGCGTCCGACGGCGCCTCTCGCCCGGTCGGAGGCGTAGACGTCTTCCCGGAAGGAACAAAAACTCACAAAGTTCTGGGATTTTGCGGTGAAACAGTCGTTGATACGTTTCAAGGAATCATCAACGATTGTCAAGTCGCTATGGCTGAGACGACATGGGAGGGACGACAGGAACTTTTCAATACCGTTGGAATGTTTAAATATCCTCAACTTATGACGGCGGCGCTACAAGGCGCGTCGACGGCGCGCGAAGCCGTGTTGCTTTTGGGTAAATTTGCAGACGAATATGGGTATATCGACGAAGGCGAATCGATTTCCGTTTGCGATAAAAATGAAGCGTGGATCTTCGATATTTGCGGTACTGGTTCGACGGAAAAGATCGAGAATAGTTGCGTTTGGGTTGCTTTGCGCGTTCCCGACGGAGAAATTACCGCGCACGCCAATATGGCGCGAATTGGCGTGTTCCCGAAAGACGATCCTGAAAACTGCGTCTATTCCGACAATGTTGAATCCTTCGCAATCGAGAAGGGATTATACGATCCTAATTCCGGCAAGCCGTTTTCCTTTTATGAGGCTTACGGAAATAACGGCGTTCGCGACAAGCGCGTCTGTGAAAAGCGTGTGTGGAGCTTATTTCGTCGCGCCGCTCCGTCTCTGAACCTTTCCGTTGATTACGCTCAAGGCGTTGAAGGCGCCGAACCGTATCCGTGGTCGATTAAGCCGGATCATCCTCTCACGACTGCTGACGTAGCAGCCCTTATGCGCGATCATTACGACGGAACGGAATTTGATTTGAGCGAGGGAGTCGACGCGGGACCTTACGGATACGCGATGCGTTGTCGTCCTCTTTATTGGGAGGTTGACGGCAAAAAGTACGCATGGGAACGTCCGATTTCCACACAACAGACTTGTTTTTCCATCATTACTCGTTCCACGCCGGATCTTCCCGACGTGGTCGGAGGACTCGTGTGGTTCGGCTGGGACGACACTTATACGACTTGTTATACGCCTATTTACGCTGCGTCGACGCGCGTTCCAAAATCGACGACCATCGGTTCGATCAGTCGATTTGACATGAAGTCGGGCTGGTGGACGTTCAATTTTGTCGCTAATTATGCGTATCCGCGCTATCGCGAGATGATTCCCGACGTCAAAAAAGTCCAAGAAGAACTTGAAACGTACTTTTTCCAGTTGCAGCCTGCCATCGAGAAGACGGCGGTTGAATTGGCGAAAACAAATAGCGAACTCGCCGTGCAATTTCTCACGGATTATTCCGAAATGCAAACGGAAAAAGCGCGCGACCGGTGGGAGCAACTGGCGAACGATTTGATTGTGAAGTTTAACGATGGTTACACGCGTTCGTCAGACGGAAAGTATCCGAACGTTGGGTACCCCGAGGAATGGTTGCGTCGCGTCGTTAAAGAAAAGGGCGAACAGTTCCTGCTTCCTGACGAAGAGAATAAAGAATAATTCCGTCTTCGTCTCCTGATTGCTTGAAGTTTTCCATCGCGCGTTTGGACGCTCTTTTTGCCATATAGGCGCGCGGCGGATTCTTGATCACTGCGAACGGCATATCCGAGTCGTAGAACTCCTGGAACTTTTGGCCTAATTTGGAGTCTAAAGATAGTGCGACGTTGCGGCTTGTAGACGCGCTGGTTTGCGCACTGATACTACGTTTGAATGAATAACGCGATAACGGAGGATTCTCCATGAAAAAGGCAAAGGAAATGAATGCTCGAACGCGAAGTCGACGTTGTTTGGCTTTTGAAGCGTTGGAGTCTCGCAATTTGCTTGACGCTAGCGGCGTTTTCGTGGCGAATTTGCAAGACGCATTGCGATCGACAGCGGAAGATTCCGAGCGCTTGGGCGCTGTCGGATGCGAGTGCGTTGGCGAATGCGTTGAGAGCGACGTCATACCGATCGTCGCGATAGAGACGGAAGAATCGAGTGAAGGATGGTATTCGTTGGCTGATTCGTCTCTCAATCCCTCCGCAGACGAACAAGAGTTATTAGAGCAAATCAACCGTTTTCGCACAGATCCGCAAGGTGAACTCGCTCGGATTTTCAGCGTCTATGAAAGCGACGCGCTTGTTGCGCGAAACTCTCTCGTCGGCGACGCCATTAAACTCAATTCCTATCCCAAGAATTCAATTCCAACGTTCCTTAACGAATGGTCGTCTCTTTCTTCGACCTCGCCGTTGGCGTTCTCTTCGGCTTTGAATAGCGCCGCCGCGTCGCATAGTTCGTATATGCGTCAAAAAAACGACGTTTCACATCGTTGCGCAGGCGAAGACGAGCTTGCCGTTCGACTCGCGAAAGCCGGTTTTATTTCCGGTATTTCTTCCGAGGACGGGCAAGACGTGTTTGGTGAGAATATTGGCGGAAGCTTTTTAGAAAACGGAGGTTTTTCCGTCGCCTCTTATATGCTTTCCGCATTTGCCGTCGATTGGGGCGTTCCAACGCACGATCATCGCGACACAATGATTAATGCGTCGTATACAGAAGTTGGAATCTCAGTTTTGCAAACCGCTAAATTGATTGGACCATACGTCGTTACCTGCGATTTTGGTTCTAGCGTTGACGGTGCGCGAACCGATGGCGCGTATCTTCTGGGGGTCGTCTATGACGACGTTGACGAGGATCTCTTTTACGACGTTGGCGAGGGCGTTCGAAATGCGACAATTGTGATAGAGCGTCTTGACGGATCAGACGACTCTGTCACGATTTCATCGTGGAATTCAGGTGGTTATCAGATTTTCTTGACAAACGGCGATTACCGAGTAACTGTTATTTCCTCCGATAGTTTTGCCAACTCGATTTCTAAAACCGTTTCGATCGGCGACGGAATCAATCAAAAGGTTGATTTCCGAACGAGCGACGTCGGCGAGTCGGCGCCGGTTGTGGATCTTAATGGTAACGCGGAGGGCGTGGATCTGGTTGTTGATTTCAAAGAAGGTTCCGAAGAGCCTTTTGAACCTTTGAAGGATTTGTCATTGATTGTTGACGACGCCGACTCCAACTTCCTCTACGGCGCGAAAATTTACTTTGGATCGCGGCCTGACGGAGATTCTGAAATCGTCGACGTTTCTGTCGCCGGAACGAATTTGCGAGCGAATTTCAAAGAAAAGTCTGGTTATGTGGAGATTACCGGCGAGGGAACGATTTCTGAGTATCGTTCCGTAATAGCATCCTTGTCGTATTACAATTCGCTCGAACTTTGCGACCTCTCAGCCGAACGAACTCTTTTAATCTCCGTTTATGACGGCGCATACTGGAGCCCCGAAGCGAAGCTGGTGATTAATGTTGTTCCGGCGACGCTTCCGAATTTGTCCGTTAGCGATTTGGAGGTTTATGAAGGCGATTCTGGGACTAAAGTTGTTTATTTTGACGTAACGTTGGATCAGCCGGCGCGCGTGGACGTTAGTTTTGAACTCCGTGTTTCTGACGGCGGTTCGGCTATCGAGGGACTTCACTACGTTTTACCTCAGGGCGATCCGATAGTCGTTCACGTTGGAGAAACTTCCGCGCGTCTTGAATGTTATATTGTCGGCAACTACGACCCGTTGAAGCCGGAAGGACTTAACGAAGTCGACGGGCGTTTTGAAAAGCCGTTCGTCGACTTCTATCTTGAAGTAATCAACGTTAAAAACGCGGAGATTGCCGATGAGCGCTCGACTGCGCATGGTATTATTTACGACGACGATTCGCCGATTGTTCTTGGCGTAGCAAAAGAGTATGCTTACGATCGAACGCTTGACGTCGAGACTGGATTACGACGGTACAATTTCACGCTTAAACCTGGAGCAAGCGGTTTATATACATGGAACGCAGACTCTTTCGAGCCGACGGAAACCATCGATATTGCGGTAAGAAAAGGTACTCTTGACAGCGAGCCGATCGCATCTTCAAAAATCGTTGCAAACGGAGCGCGAGTTCAATGGAAAGCCGATCCGTCGATAGAATATTGGATCACCGTCGAATCAACGGCGGATATTGCGAAGATTACGGCGAGACTTTTAGAGTTTGTCGACGATCAAACCGTTCTTATTGACCCGTTAATGGAAGATTTAGAAGTTCCGCAACTTGTTGCCGCTTGGGGCGACGACGGTTTCGAAATAGGCGTCGGCGATTGGACTTGGGATTGGAGCGGCGACGACTGGAACGGTTTAAGTTTCCGAACAACTCGCCCGAACGTTGAATTTGTAGCCGACATACCTACCGGGTCAAGAGCCGCGTTGAGTTATTCGGACGATGATTCCGGTGCGAATCTTGAACTGGAGAATGATCGAACCGTTAACTTTTCGGGAATTTCATCCTTTGTTTATAATGGAAATGATAACAACGAAGAACTTGTTTTGACAGGTTCTACTGGCGATGATTATCTCTACTATTCGAACGGGACCGGCTACTTGCAGACGTCCGACGGGCAAACGATCGCCTTCAACGGTGTTAATAAAGTTTCCGTAAACGGCGGTGGAGGATCCGACTACGCGTATGTTGAAGATTCGAAAGGCAACGATAGGCTAACGACTACAAATTCGAGCGTTACCGCATCCGGAGGAGGTTATGAGCTTACGGCGACGTATTTCGCGAAATCGCTAATAGTCTTTAATCAAGGCGGCGAAGACGAGTTCTACGCGACTGATTCCGGAGAAGACGTCGTGATGAGCTTAGCCAACGGTTCGACCATTTGTCGTGGAACTTATCTTTTTGAATCCGACGTAGACGAAGGCGCCGCCGAGGAAACGGCTCAGTCTGAGACGATCGAATATTCGCGCATTATAAGAGGCGCTGAATCAACGATCATTTCTCCAACCGATTACGTAGGGACTGTCGAGTTAAACGACGGGCTTTCCACAAGTTCTATGATGACTGCGTCAATAGGCGTCTTGACTCGTAATGATCCAAGATGCAGGAGTAGCGTATCCATTGAACGCGCAAAAAACCTGACTATAAACGGCGTACATCAATTTGCCGACAGTCGATTTACTCTGAATACAAGATCGGAATATGAATCGTACGTAGAGGACGGTTACTTGACGATAGTTGATCCCACTGCCGGATGGAAGTTGCGCGCGCCTTCCTGGAAGAGCGCGACAGAAGTTGACTCGGACGTTGACGCTGAGAATATCGCGTCCGATTCAGTTGGGAATGATTTGGAACTTTTGAGTTCCGTTCTTTTGGACGGCTGGGCTTCCGAATCGTTTGTTCTGATTAAAGACGATGAAGAAGATAACGTTTTATTACGCAACGACGCCGACGTTTCACAAATCGACGACCTGAATTTGGAGGAATGGAATCGTTCCCTTGACTTTGCGTTTGAAGATTTTGATAGCGAAGGTTTAAATGACACGAGCTTTTTCAAGGACGACGACGACAATGAAAACGAGTGTTCCGACGTTGAGAATATAGCTCTTACGCTCGATCCATTCGCTTTGAATCCAACGATAACGTCTAAAAAGAGAAGAGCTTCGCGATAAGATCGTTCGTGCGTTTTATGCATGCTCGTTTACTGCGGATTCCAACAGGAGAATTGAGTTAGATGGAATCGACTGCGCCTGAACATTGGGTTAATTCGCTGGGAATGAAGTTCAACTTGGTTACTCCCGGCGAGTTTCTTATGGGAAGTCCTGAAACGGAAGTCCGCCGTTTTGCCGATGAAACGCTACGGAAAGTGACCCTGACTCGACGTTTTTATATGAGCGTTTTTTTAACGACTCAGGCAGAGTGGCGCGCCGTTACTGGTGAAAATCCAAGTAAACATTCGCTTAATAAAAGAGCTCCGGTTGATTCTGTGAATTGGTACGATTGCGCAGGATTTATTGAAAAGCTTAACGCCGACGAGTACCTTCATGAAATTACCAATTATCTTGGCGACCATTGGCGGTACGCATTTCCAACAGAGGCGCAGTGGGAGTACTGTTGTCGCGCCAATACTCGAACGCCGTATTATTTTGGAACGTCCGTTACAGGCGCGGAAGGTCTCTGCGCCCTTCAGACCGGGGAATCTGGAAAATCAAAAAGCGATAGGATAGGTCGTGTTTCGACGACGACAGAAGTTGGTCAGTTTCCAGCGAATCCCTGGGGTTTTTACGATATGTTTGGCAATCTTTGCGAGTGGACCTTCGATTATTACTCGGATTATGATTCCACGAAGCTTATCGACCCTGTTTGCGAGGTCGTGAGCGCCGAGAAAGTTGCTCGTGGGGGAAGTTGGAATAGCCCGCCTGAAAATTGCCGTTCCGCCTCGCGTTTCAATTTTCTTTCCACATACAGAGGCAGTAATTGCGGACTTCGAATTGCTATTGTCGAATTACAGTAGGCAGAGCCAAATAGCAGAGCGCTTTCCCAGGACTTACCAACGACGAAGTCATGACCGTAATCGCGAGGAGTAGGGGATCGGCGATTTATCGTGTTTTGATTTTCAATGTTGTCAAAGTTATTTCTCTGACGTTTCAAGTATTTTCGTCATGACGCAACTCAAGTAACAACGGCGCATTCTGCAAAAACAATATAATGCCATCTTAAATAACTTTAAAACTCGGCTTATTTATAAGCGTATATTCGCGCCTCGCTGTCATTCAGAGGAACGCTCCGACAACGTTTCATTTTTTTGTCGCGTCAGCAATTCATTTAAGGCGTTCTGAGCGGCTGCTTGTTCCGCAGTCTTTTTCGTGAGTCCCCATGCAGGCGGAAACTGTTCTTCGCCGACGCAAACGACGACTTTAAATTTACGAGCGTGAGGCGGACCCTCTTCCGCAATGACCGAGTATGTTGGAATCGTATTATAAGGGTTACTTTGGGTGAACTCCTGAAGTTTTGACTTCCAATTATTCCGTGAGACTGAATGTATATTCTGGACGTCTGACGACTTCGGCTCGACGTGCGCAACGGTAGGGAATTCACTTTGGAAAACGTCTTGAATAAAGATCCGCGCTTTCTCTAATCCGCCGTCGAGGTAAATGGCGCCGATAAGGGCTTCCATCATATTGGCGACAAGAGCGTTTGTCACGTGTTGAAGACCTTTTCCTGTGATAAGGAATTGTTCAAACCCCTTACTTCGAGCTAATTTCATACAAGTCTCACGACTTACGATAACGCTTTTAATTTGGGAAAGTTCGCCCTCTGTAAGCGTGGGAAAAGTTTGATACAGTACGGTGGAAACAACGAAGCCAAGCGTCGCGTCGCCCAGAAACTCCAATCGTTCGTTCGAATCAATGTGCGTCTGAGCACATGACGAATGCGTAAGAGCCTGTTTAAGGAGCGAAGGATCCTTGAATTGGTACCCCAAAACTCTCTCGCAAAGTTCGAGTTCCGATTGTGTTTTTGAATTGGCTTTCAATTGTGAGACCATTCGATTAAGGTTACTGTTGAATCGTTTTCTTACTGAAATTGCGTTGGATGAAGATTGCAAATACGAGCAAAACTGACAGCCCAATTCCTAACAAATTTAACTTCAGGAAAAAGGCGAGAACCAAGTTGACAAAACAGAGTGGGAAGAACGCGAACGCAAGAAGCTTGACCGTCTTGCGCTCGATTATTTGCGCCTCCTTGTAAAAGGAGAGTTCGTCTGAATCATCCGCCGATTGAACCATGACTGGTGGCGCCGTCTTAACGAGCGGCGTTGCTATGGGCCTAGACAGGGCGACTTGGGGGGAAACGTTTTCGAGATCGTTCGAGGCTTTATTTGAAGGGGATGTTTGGAAGCCGCTAAGAGTAGGCAACGGTTTTGCTTCGAGCTGTCCATTAGAATCGTATGCTTCGGAACGATTGAGGACTTCCTCATGATTGACGGCGTCTCCGACAAGCTTTCCTAAGTCAGGTTTATTAGGCTTATCAAGGTCTCCGTTGACGGCGTCGTTCCAAATACCGGAAATGCTCACTCTGTCGTCTACGACTCCAGAGCGAGGATCGAACAAACTTCTAGGATTATTGCGGGCAGGCGTTACGCTTTTCAAGCCGAAGCATTTTCTAAGATTCTCCTCGTTCCAAATATTGTCTCCCAGACCGTGCCCGAAAATAAGAAGCTTCTTTTGAAGATCAGCTAATTTAACCTGAACAATGGATTCAAGCGTCCGAATTACGTGACGAACGGTCTGCGTGCGTCTCGTGGGATCGTGATTCATCATGTTCACGACTAACTCGGCAAGATCACGATTGACGAACTCGAGCTCCTTGGGAATACGCGAGACTCTTCCTCTCATTTCCGATTGATCGTACAAAGAGTCTTGAAATGCGTTCGCTTCAACGAGCGAAGCTTCCGGTGGCGCCATGCCCGTCAACATAGCGTATAACGCGCATCCAAGAGAATAAATATCCCAGAGCGCCGTTGGAGACGACGTACCGTCTAATTGCTCGGGAGCGATGTAATTTCGCGTTCCTTGAATTTTCCCGCGAGTTTTGTTCTTTCGGCGTGAATCCCACTCTTCGAGCTTACGTCCAAAATCCGAGTAAACCCCAATTCCACCAATATTTCTAATAGGCGTGACAAAACCAAAGTCTGTTAATTTGACTTCTCCTGTTTTTGATAAAAGAATATTGCCCGGCTTGATATCCCGATGGATAATTCCGTTGTCGTGGAGATAGCTAAGCGCCTTTGCCGCTTCCAGGATGATGTAACACGCGATTTGCTGATCCAAACACTCATATTTTCGGAGGAGATTTCCAGCGTCGCCTCCGTCGATATATTCTTGGGCGTAATAGTTGTTTTGATCTTCTGAATACTCGTAAACGGCGACAATATTGGGGTGCTTGAAGAGATTGGCGATTTCGTACTCGCAGATAAAGGAATCTTTGCCGTCTTCTTTTTGCAGAACTTTCATGGCGACGTCGTTTTTGAGCTTAGTCAACTGATTTGATTCATTCTGCTCTTCGCGTACATGATAAACTGCGCCGTAACCGCCTTGACCGAGTTGGGTGATGATGCGGTATCTTTTGGGCGCTTTCCCTAGAAAGAAGGTTTTACCGCCTTCATGTAATTTAGTCGCCTGCCAACGATTGATTAATCGGAGCTTGACCAATTTATTCAACAATTGAATTTCAAAACGCTCTCTGAGCTCTTGATCGTTGAAATTCAGTTTAACGGATTCATGAGGTTCAAAGCCCTCGTCTTGTTGCAATTCATCGTCGGACTGGGACGATGAATCTGGATAAGAAGTCCGAACAATCTGGGCAAGCCATCGCTTTTCGGAATCCATGTTGACGGTAGAACGATAGCTACCTAATTTAGCGCATATCTTCTGAGAAGATATTTCAAGACGCTGCTCCGAGATGAGTTTGCTTCGTTTAATGAGCGCGTGAATCGCAGGTAACGGCATAACTAAACTCTAGTCGTGAATGAAGCGGAACTCGTACCAAAGCCGAGACGCGCTAAAAACGGTTGAATAACTTACCTTATAACAAAACAATCCCAGTTGGGATGGGGAGATTGGAAACGAAGTCGCGATTTTTGTGTTGGATGCGTTATAACAAGTTCGCTGGCATGCAAACAAATTCCTCTATGCGAAATCGGCTTGGCTCCGTATTTTCCGTCCCCTATCAAAGGAAATCCGCGACTGGCAAACTGCAGTCGAATTTGGTGCTTCCTGCCCGTTAGTAACTTGACCTCAACGAGCGTCGAATTCTTAAAAAGCTCCAAAACTCGATAACTCAACTTCGCCTCTTTCATCTCTATTTGTGAAGATTGATTCGCTTGTCGAGCAACTTGAGTTCTGGAAACCCAGCGTTGTTGGGTACGTCTATCCTCGCAAATGAAATCTTCCATTGCGCCGGAAATAACTTCCATTCGTCCTTGGGCGAGGGCTTGGTAAGTTTTTTCAACGCTGTGTTCTCGAAATTGACAATTGAGACGCTCTGCCGCCTTTGAGGTCCGTGCGAACACGACGACTCCAGAGACAGGAAGATCTAATCTACTTACTACGCCGAGGTAAACGTTACCAGGTTTATTATACTTCCTTTTGACGTAGTTTTGGGCAAGGGTGAACAACGACTCCTCGTTCGCAGGCGAGCCCTGCGTGGCGATTCCGACAGGTTTGTCGACTACCAAAAGATGGTTGTCTTCGTAGATGACGAGTTCCTGGAAGACCTCCGGCGCGCCGAGTCTATCGAGGACAAACCGATCAGAACGATTTTTGCCTGTTCCGTAAACGAGAACCAAATCTTTTGATTCAGACATATCGAGAATACACCCAACGAACCGACGCGACGCGGAACGACGTTAGCAATCTGTCAGCGATTACTCCGCGTCGCTAGGAACGTTCAAACAAACGCTGTCGACAGCTTATTTTTTAGCGGCTTTCTTTTGCGCTTCGAGGACAAGGTCGGGGCGGTTCGTTGTAATGCTCGGAATGCCGAGAGAAACCATTCGTTCGATATCTTTCGGATTATCGACGGTCCAGACCATAACGGTAATGCCGTTGTCCGCCATAATCTTCAAGAATTCTTCGTTGACGGCGCCAAAGTGAACGTCAACGACATTGGTGTTGATTTTCTTGAGCGTCTTAACGATACGTTCCGCGCACTGAACAGGGGTCTCGTCTTTCGCAAGGCTTGTCAACCAAGCGCAACAAAGATTGGGTTCAAGTTGTCGAACTTGGGCGACACGTTCGGCGCTGAAGTCGATAACGATCGCCTCGTCTACCATGTCATAGGCGCGAACGTATGCGACGATTTTGTCCGAAAAGCCGTTTTGTTTAACTTCGATGATCGGGCGGGTCTTAGTACCTTTGAGCGTGGCCAGATATTGATCGAAGGTCGCGACGTGTTCACCCTTAAATTCGTCGAAGCCGTTACTATTGTCAAGAGTTGCGAGCGTCGGGAAATCGACTTGGGCGCAAGGCTTGTCGAGACCGGTGGTCCTTTTCAGATTACCGTCGTGCATGCAGAAGAGGACGCCGTCGGTGGTGGTGTAAACGTCCGTTTCACTTCCTTGAGCGCCGACTTCGATCGCTTTTTTCAAGGAAGCAATCGTATTTTCAGGGGCGACGGCGGAGAAACCGCGGTGGGCGACGCATGGCGCGGACGGGACGGGAGGGAATTTCGCTTCTTGAGCGGAAAGGGCGGAAACGGAAAGAAGAAGTCCGAGACACGCAAACGCAGTCGTAAACTTATTCATGAATGACTCCTAAATCTGAATATCTTTGGGTTCGAAAAGACGACTTTTCGATCCTTGTTCTCAGAAGACGCTATGAGCTACTTACGAACAAGGCGCCGTCTATTTTACCGCTTGAAAGGGAATATTTCAAGGAAAGCAAAATAATCTTGTGGCTTCTTGTCGAATTCTGTTACTCATTTGCGCTGTCGAAGGTAGATTTTCGTCTGAGCATATGATGGTAATGTTGTGCGAAACGATGGGATTCGTCGCGCACAGACTGAAGCAATCTTAGTGCGAATGATCTTCGACTCAGACGTAGCGGCTCGTTTGAGTCTGGCGTATAGACCTCTTCGTCACGTTTTGCGAGTGAAATAACAAGACCGGGACGACAGGCCGACGATTCGAGCGCCGCCATGGCGGAGTGTAGCTGTCCTTTGCCTCCGTCGATTAATAAAATATCGGGCGGCGGATTGTTCGGATCATTATAAGCAAAGCGTCTCGATACGACTTCGGCGATAGAAGCAAAATCGTCGATTCCGTCGACCGATTTAATCTTATATCGCCGGTATCCGGTCTTGAAAGGTCGTCCGTCGACAAAGTGAACGAGCGAAGCCACGGTGTCTGTACCGCCGAGATGAGCGATATCAACGCCTTCGATGACGCGCGGCGGTTTGGGCAATTTAAAGATCTTTTGCAATCCCAACACGCCGCGCCTTGGATCGATCTGGAATACTTCCGGCTGATCGTTGTCTTCGATTTTACCGCGTTCTTTTAAGGATTCGAGCGCGATGAGTTGATCGCGGTACATTGCAGCCGCTTCGTAACGACGTTCGCTTGACGCTGCGAGCATATCGTCCCTAATGTCGGACAAGAGCTTTTTTCGATCGCCGCCAAGAAAATCTTGCAGACGCCTAATATTTCTCCGGTATGCGTCGCGTGTTATCCGACCGCAACACGGAGCGGAACATTGACCGATAGACGCTAAAACGCACGGACGATTCCATCTCAGCTCTTTGTCGTCGGCTTGGATGTTTTGTGTGCAAGTTCGGAACTTGAAGATCTTTTGGAGTACGGTAATCGCGCTTTTGAGATGTCCGCCGTTCAGAAAGGGACCATAAAGCCGAACATTTGCGTTATGCGGCGTTCTGGTGGATTCTACGCGAGGAAATTCGTCGCGAGTTGTGATCTGAAGGTAAGGGAACGTTTTGTCGTCCTTAAGTTCGCGGTTGTATTTTGGCTGGAGATCCTTGATCAACCTTGCTTCCATGAGCAAAGCGTCGACTTCGCTCTCCGCAGGAATGAAATCGATATCTCGAATCTCGCGAGTGAGAGGACCGACGCGAGGGTCGTCAATTGCGTCGCGACGAAAATAACTGCTGGCCCTGTTGCGCAACTTTTTGGCTTTGCCAATGTATATTACGCGATCTTGAGCGTTTTTCATAAGATAAACGCCAGGCGTCATTGGAAAGGAACGAACCTTTTCCGCCGCGACCCGGTATGCAAACTGGATCGCCTCGTAGTCCTCCTCCGTCATGATTTTAAAGTTTGACGGCGAGCCGTCCGGCGGCAGTGGCGGAGCCAGATTGGCGTCGTCAAAGATCGAGGTGGAAAACTCGCGCTCCGCATCTTCTCCTATCGGGGCTTGCGCGAACGGAACGGAACGATAAAAGACGCGTTCGCCGTCCGGACGTTCATAATAAAGCGGTTGTGTGCGTGGGAATGGACGAATAAATGCGGCGGTTCCTGATTCCGAATTTTCTTCCGCTGAATCGTCTCCGTTAGCGCCTTCTTCTGTCTTCGCAACGTTATTCTCACGTTCCGAAAATTTCCCTTCAGCGTTGTTGTCTGTGAGAGAAGCGGATTGGTGAGACGCGCCGTTCGCTTTCGTTTTCTTTGGCTTCGCGCTACTCTGATTGGTCATATCAAATTTCCTTTCTTCAAGGAGTCCACGCTCAAACGTATGAAACGCTCGCCTCATTATAATTCAACGTAGAATCTGCGCAATTGATACGACTATTCCCTGGGGGCAGCGTCGACTATCAAAAGACGCCTCCTCCATTCGTCACTGAAGGTACATTAGATTTGTTTTTGAAGGACGATTGGGAAATTCGCGCGCAAATCGAGGAACGGCGTAGCCCGGGAGGTAAACCGACAATTGTCGAATTAATTTTCTTCCTAGTTCATCGCTGACTTCCCAGTGAGCCGCTCCTTGAACGTGGTCAAGTTGGAATAGATAATATGGGACGACTCCTAAGTTGATGAGCTTTTCATAGAGCGCTTGAAGCGTTTCTAAACGGTCGTTGACGCCTTTTAGGAGGACTGTTTGAGACGTTAGAACATACCCCTTACGGCGTAGAGAAAGGATTGCCGTTGTCGCTTGGGAATCGATTTCGTTGGGGGAATTAACGTGGAGCGACATATGGAGCACGAGCGGCGTTCCGTCGCCGTCACGATTGATTTCTTCCGCCGATGGAAATTCGTCTGAGATGCGCCCTGGAGTAAGAATTGGAGCGCGTGAATGAATTCGCACCCTCTTAACACTCTTGACTGTTCTGATATAATGAAACAGGGCTCTGAGTTCGTTGTCGGTTAGCGTTAAGGGGTCGCCTCCGCTCAGTATGAGTTCGGAGATGGTTTCATCGGCGCGGATTGGTGCGAACACGGCGTCGAAATATGAGTTTGCCGACGCCGTTTGGAGTCCCGTTGGATTATGCTCGCGGTATTTGAGCGGAATGGGGAATAACGCCCTATTTTGTGGAAAATGACGACGAAAGCAGAATCGACACTTTGCCGCGCAGGCGTTTGTTGTGATAACGAGCGCGCGTCCGTTGTATTTTTGAAGAATACACTGACTCGGGGCTTTTGAATTTGTGTGCGGCGTTTCGCAGACGCGGTCGGAAGCCCATTCGCATAGCGGATCCTTGGAATATCCGGGCGCGCTCACAAGTTCAAGGGGCGCCGGAGCAAATTGTAAAAGTATGGGATCGTCGTAGCGACAGGGTTCGATACGTTTGAGAGTCGATTCCGGTATTTGTATTGGAAATGCGCGCGTCGTTTCGTAATGATGCGGCGTAGTTAATCCAGGAAGATTGAGTTTTTCGGAAAGTTCCGATAGACTCGTTATAATTCGGGTTTGAAGCGTTGATTCGAGGCGCGAGGTTTTTGCGCTTGCTGTTGACGTTTCGTTAAGATGTTGAAAAGTCGGCGTCATACCAAACCTGTGTTATTTTTACGACGCGTTGGAGACGCGTCTAGTCGTGCGATACGCGAGCGACTTGATTTCGCTCGGTCATGCTTCAAACGGCAAAATTGTATTGTTTTGTTGTTCCATTTGCAACATCAAAAGCAGGAAAAACACTAATGGCTACCTATAATACCAGTGAATTCCGTAAGGGTTTGAAGGTTCAAATTGACGGCAACCCTTTCATTATGATTGAGTGCCAATTCGTCAAACCCGGAAAAGGTCAGGCTCTTTATAAGTGCAAACTTCGAGACCTGAACCGCGGCACTGTGCTCGAACGCACATACAAGAACGGCGATGAACTTGAAGCGGCGGATATTCACGAGACCGACGTAACCTTCCTGTACGAGATGGGCGGAACATACTATTTCATGGAAGCCGAAACCTATGAGCAATATGAGTTGCTCAAGGAAAAGCTCGACGACGCTTGGAAGTATCTTCTTCCGGACATGCCTTGCAAGATGCTCCTTTATAATGATTCTCCGATCGGAATCACTCCTCCGAACCATGTTCAGCTCAAGGTTGAATACACGGAACCTGCGGTGCGTGGCAACACGGCGACGAACGTGACGAAACCGGCTACGCTCGAGACCGGCGCCGAGATCATTGTTCCGAATTTCATCGAGACGGGCGAACTGATTAAAGTTGACACTCGAACGAACGAATACATCGAACGCGTTAAATAACCCGGCGCTTTCACACAACGAAAACGCGTTTTACAGGGAGCTGTAAAGCGCGTTTTCTGCTTGTTGGCGTTTGAAAATATTTTTGTGTTCCATTTTCATTTTCGAAAGACACGACGCTAATGTCTGATTTGAATCCGTTGTCAGACGGTGAATCTATTCGGTTTTTCGTCTTCGATATTGAAAGCGTGCCTGATCCGACGTTGGTTTCTCTGGTGCGTACCGGCGGTTCTAAGGATCCTGACGAGGCTTTGAGGGAATATCAGGCGGAGCTACTCGAAAAAAAGAATACTGATTTTGTTCCATACGTATACCATCAACCGATCTCGTTGGCGCTGGCTAAAATCAAAGGCGATCTTTCGATCGACGAACTGATTGTTTTAAAAGTTGAAGACGGCGGTCCACGAAAAATTTGCGAGCGATTCTGGCAAGGTTGGCGTTATTACGATAAGCCTCAGTTTGTTACCTTTAACGGTCGCGGTTTTGACCTGCCATTGATGGAATTGACGGCTTACAGATACGGTTTATCCTTGCCTGATTGGTTTGAAGACGCCGGTCCGTCCTATAATCATCCTCGGAATCGCTATAATAAACGATTCCACCTTGATTTGAACGCGGAGCTGACAAATTTTGGATCTACAACCTTTGACGGCGGTTTGAACCTTGCGTCTAAGACGCTCCGCAAAGCAGGCAAGATCGATACACGCGGCGAGATGGTTCAGGATCTTTTTAATCAAGGTCGTCTTGACGACGTTCATCGATATTGCCGTTGCGACGTCTTGGACACGTATTTTGTCTTTTTGCGCTACTCGGTTTTGCGCGGCAGAATATCGGCGAAACGTGAAAAAGAATTGGTTGAGGAAACGAGAGCGTTTCTAAGTCGTTCGGCTGAGGAAGAGCCTGCGTATCGCGATTACTTAGACGCTTGGCGTTTTGTCGACGAATTTGCGCAAGCGCACGACTTTTTTGGCCGATTTGAATCGTAGTTGCGTCTGTTTTTGAGAAAAACGGCGCTGTTGACGTTGACCTGATCTTTGGGATCAATGCGACTCGAAAGGTTGCCTGAGGGTCTTCTTTCGGAAGCTGGTTGCGGATCTTTGAAAGGAACTAATTAATGAAACGTTTGGTAGCTTTTTTCTCCGCAAGCGGAGTAACGGCGCAAGTCGCCGGTCGGCTTGCGCAGGTCGCAGGAGCGGATCTTTATGAGATTAAGCCGGTTAAAAAATATACTTCCGCCGATCTGAACTGGCAAGATTCCAAGTCTCGCAGTTCCGTTGAAATGAAGGATAGGTCGAGTCGCCCTGAGATTATTGTCGGCGACGTCGACTTGAGCGGGTACGATACCGTTTATCTCGGATTTCCTATTTGGTGGTACGTTGCTCCGACAATTATCAACACGTTTCTTGAGAGCTATGATTTTTCCGGCAAGAAGGTCGTTCTTTTCGCCACTTCGGGAGGAAGCCGCTTTGGGAACACGCTCCGAGAACTGAAAAAGAGTGTTCCTGAGTCTTGCGAGTTGGTCGAAGGAAAGATTTTGAATCATGCGACGCAAAACGAGCTGGAGAGTTTGGTCGGCGATTTCTAATTGAAAGTCGCGACTATCCGAAGTCTTTGAGCAAGCAAAACAGCTAAATTCGAGAGCGAAATGCCGGTTGAAAATCGCGATTCGGCGAATGCCGTAAAAGTATTGTCTATTGACATTGGCGGTTCAAAGTTGTTGACTGCGATCGCCGACGTTGACGTCTACTCCGACGGAACGCGCCGCGCCGCGCTTTCTGGAATATCAAAACGCATCTTGAATAAAGACGACGGTCGCAATGGCGTTTGGAATGCTATTCTGAGCGCCATTGAAGAGACTCTTGATCGAACTCACGCTTCCTTATCCGACATTTTAAAGATTGGCGCTACTATTCCCGGCATAGCCGACCCGAAGCATGCCAAATGGGTTTACGCTCCGTTCTCAGGGATTAGCGATTGGTCGATCGGTTCTGATTTACAACGAGAATACGGTAAGGAGGTTCGTGCGGAGAACGACGTCAACGCCTGCGCCTGGGCGGAAAAGATATTTGGCGTATGTAAAGACGTTGACAACTTTCTATGGGTAACCATCAGTAACGGTATTGGCGGCGGTCTTGTTCTCAACGGAAACATTTACCCAGGAAAATTTGCCGGCGCTGCGGAAATAGGGCATTTTAACGTGGTTGAGAATGGACGTTTGTGCGGTTGCGGTAATCGGGGTTGCTTAGAAGCCACTTGCGCCGGACCTGGAATTGCTCGCAATTATTGTGAAGCGCTCGCTGATAAAGGTTCCGAGATCGGTCGCGTCGACGAAACGCCTGCTATCTCTGCTGCAGAAATCGCGGCTCTTGCTCGACAAGGAGACGCGATTGCGCGACAAGTTTATTCGGACGTTGGTCGTCGACTCGGACGCGCACTATCTTGGGCTGCTAATTTGATCAATCCTGAAAAAATTGTGATTGGCGGGGGCGTTTCAGGGGCGTTTGATTTGTTTTCTCCTAGTATGCAGGAATCCTTTGACTCATATTTGTTCAAACAGACGAATAAGACGTTAAAAATCGAAAAGACAGGGTTGGGATACGAAGCAGGCTTGTACGCCGCCGCGTCCCTAGCATGGGGAAGCGAGTCGTCGTTATAAAAGTTGCTCTCAACGTTGCCTTTGTCTCGTCGTTGAATCGTTTCGCACCTTGAAGAAACGTTACGACGCGTTCTTCTTTTCATTCGCGAAGAAGAGAAGGAGAGGCGAGAGATTGGGATCAAATTCCAGTGAAAAACGAGCGTCAAGAGCTTCGTTGAGTGTGGCGACGTACCATCGAGGAAGAGTTAAGTTGTCAAGGGGATATTTCAGACCCTTTGACGATATTTTCTGATCAGGATCGAAACTGAAAATAGAAATCTGCCGCCCCGGTTGTGAATCAAAGTCTCCAGGATGTAACGCCGTTATGAAATAACCTTCGTCGGTAACAAGAGTTATGTCTTCAATTTCCATAGCGAAATCGACTAATCGCGCGAGATTTCCCAACGTATGATCTTCGCGTTTACCCGTTGCGCCCAAGATAACTACGCTTTCGATCAGACCTTTCTCACGGCAAAAGTTAAAAGCCTTGGTTAAGTCGTTTGTCTCCTGTTCCTCATACCTAACGATTCTATTGGCAAGTTGCGATTGTAACTCGATAGGCGTTGAATCCATATCTCCGACGATATAATCGGGAACGCGTCCGTGTTCTAGAGCGCTAAGAACCGCTCCGTCGCAACAAACTAAATAGGACGCACCATAGAAATAAGAAAGCGCAAACTCAGACGTCGGAAATTTACCGTTTGCAAGAATGACGGTTTGAACTTTGCCCCTATTATCGTACTGACTTTTTTCTCTCAAAAGATTTTCGTCCATTGTCTAATCTTGCGCTCTATCAGCAAACTCCGATATAAACAGACGCCGCGTGGAATAACGCGACGTCTGAACGTTAGTTTTTCAAAGCGGAATCGTTACTGCTTTACCACTTCACTTTTTCGAGGAATTTAATGCTCTGCGGAACCTGATCGATAACTCTGGGAGACTCGTCTTCGATGAAGTAGTACTTGATCCCCACTTCCTGAGCCGCTTTTAAAACTTCGGCGTAGGGAACCTGTCCCGTTCCGAGAACAACGTCGTTTTCAACGCTTGTTCCGCCCGAATTATTACCCTCAACGCCCTTTTTGAGGTCTTTCAAATGGAATAGGAGCCATCGATCGGGGTACTTTCGAAGGAGAGCGGCTGCGTCTTGACCAGGGAAAACCGTCCATAGCACGTCCATTTGGAAGGAAACGTACTTGGGGTCCGTCTTTTCGACGAGAACGTCAAACATTGTTTTTCCGTCGCCGGCGGGAAGGAACTCGTATCCATGATTATGATAGTAGAAGCCAAGCCCATGTTGAGCCAAAACCTTACCTGCGTTATTAAAGACTTTCGCGGCTTCTTCGGCTTCCTGAAGATCGAAATCTCCGTCGTGAGGGATCCATGCGCAACCGGCATATTTGAGACCGATCGCTTTGGCTTCTTTCGCGACCTGTTCGGGATTGTTTTTAAAGAGATTGTAATCCCAGTGTCCGCCGATCGGAACAAGGTGATGCTCTTTACACTTTTGCGCGTATTCTTCCGGGGTCAGTCCGTAGGTTCCGGCATATTCCACATATCCGAATCCGAAATCTTCTGCGATTTGAAACCCCTTTTCGACGTCTTTTGCAAACGTGTCGCGGAGACTATACATTTGCAGACCGACAGGTCCCTTGAAAACGTCGTTTGTCCCGATCTTTAAACGGTCGTTATCTTGCGCGAATCCTACCGACGCGCATAGAACAACCGCGCAAAAAGTTAGCAAGATTTTTTTCATTGTATTTTTCCTCTTCTAGTGACGGAAAACGTCGACTTAATCTCCGAATTCCACTCCGATCTTGATGGAATTCCGCAAAGTTTATTGCTCACTAATGGACGCAGGCGCTTCGAGGACGTATTCGTCGGCGTTACGCGCGTCAATTTCGTGAGTTCGACCTTGACGGAAGATAATGCGTTTTTCTGTTTTAATTGAATTGAAAAGAACCATTTCGCCGGACGGTGGACAAACGTAGTCGCCGAGACCAGCGACTACGCTCACTTTGCCTTTGATGCGTTTTGCGTGATTTGTGGCGTCAAAATATCCAAGTCCGTCGACCCATTGCGGCATAAACCAACTGTCAAGTCTGTGATTGAGTTCGGCGCCGGAAACGTCGCAAAACCATGGAATCATCGCGCGCGCTTCGGTAATGTCGGAATCTAATCCCGCAACCGTCAAACACTGCATGCCGCCTTGACTGGCGCCACTTGCGACAAGATCTTTTTGATTCCATTCAGGTAAGGTTTTTACATACTGAACGGCACGCATCGCGCGCATCATCATGCCGCACCAATAGCAGGATTCAGGATCTTGATTCTCTTCCGGCGAGAAACCGTAGTTTTTCAAGAAGGTCTCCTTAAGCTTTTGATAGTACTCGCCGGACTGGCCGTTTAATATGCCGTGGCAGTTGACGTCAAAATAAATCTTATCTCGACCTTGGTTTGGATCAAGCCAAATCGGAAGAACAGAGTAACCTTGATAATGCACTTCCGCTGGCAAGGACTTTTTATCAGCGTCTTTGGGCATGACGAGATAACCTGAAACGGGCGTTAAACCAGAGCAGTCTACCTTAACGTCGAACGCTAAAACATTTTCGTCCCCAGAGTCGATAGGCGTCAATGTCGCGCGAATAGGCGTTAGGTCGAGGATAGCCTTCTGTCGCGCCCAGAATTCGTCAAAGTCTGCTGGTTCGTCGGCGCCTCGAATCTGATCGAGAAGAACGCCGGCTCCACCGTTAAATTGACGGTATTCGTCATGCTCGTTCCCAATTAACGCGCCGTTTTCGTCGAGTGGGAAGACTTGGATTCGAACGAATCCTGGCGTGTTAATCGACGTACGAATTTGGAGCGGCTCGTTAGACGAGTATTTAACGTCTGCCCTTTCGACGAACCCGTCGTCGCCTGAACGAATCCAACGTAGATTTTGATTTTTCGCAGGTTTGCCGTCGTGAAAACATTCAACCGTGAAAGTCATCGTCTCCCCCGGTTGATATTCCAAAGGATTTTTGTCAGTCTTTCCCCTGAATGTTATCTCGACTCCCTGGGCTACGGAAGTGAAAAGTAAGACTATAAAAACGAATCTGAACGTGGCTTTACGAATCACGAAGAAGCTCCTGTTATCAATAGCAAGCGTTGCTAGGATATGGACTATTCGAAAAAGAGCCCGTATTCGATGACGTCGTAGGTTCTTCCGGAAGGCTGCTCTTTAGGACCGACATGGAAGCTCGACGGCCAGGCGGAACCTCTCAACTTACCTGCGTGGTGAGGTCCAAACAGGTTCTTAGGCGTCCCGTAAACACGAACTGTCAGTTCGACGGACGGTTTGTTTTTCCCTACGGCTTCTCGTATCGGAGCGGAAATATCAACGACTTCGCCTTTCCACCCGATAGCGCCATACTGAACGTCGTCAACTAGAACAGCGGCTACCGCGCCTTCCCATCGTTCTAATGAAACCTGGATCGGTTGTGATTCGGTCAGTCCGTCCGTCGAGACGCTAAACCGATAATCAACGGCGCCGGCAAAGAACGGGTATCCCTGCGAAGCCCATCCGGGAATCGGCTTATCGACGCCTGAGCGGTCGACCGTGAATTGAGCTTTGCGGTTAAATCCGCGAAAAACAAGTTCGCTCGAAGCCCTAACGCTAACCTTGGCCGAGACGGGCGCAAGCCCCGATTCGTTTGAAGTTAGGAATTCAATTTCAGAAAGTCCGACGAACGCGTTGTCGTTTTCAGGACGCGTACTTCCTTCAAAACTGTCGGCAACAGGGAAGTCGATCCCGTTCCAGTTGGATTTGATCTCGAGTTTAAGCCGCTGTTTGGGCGAGACAACAAGAGGTTTCGGCAACGTTATAACTTGTGAATAAGAGTCGCCTATCGCGAGACGAATTGGAGCGTCAAACGCCTCAGGAAGTGTTTGTTCCGCTCCCTTTTCGTCTAGTAACACGATACGGCATTCTTTTATTCCGCGCTTAGCAAGATTGATTTCGCTGTAATTCCAGACGCGCATTGCGTTCAATATTACTTCGTTGTCAAAGGAGAACTCAAGATAAGGCGAGCGATCGTCTCGATTCGAAAAACCAACGCCGGAAGACAACCACGAAACTCCTTCGAGAGCGGAAGACGCTTGCAAAGCGTTTAGATTGTCGTCGAGACGTGTGGGATTGAGTCCTTTGTCCGGAACGATTTTAAAGCCTTTATCGGTTGAAACGAGGGAGAATTTGCCAACGATGAAGGCTGGCATGAGTTCCGTGAAAATTGTTGACTTCGGAGCCTGGAGTTTGATATGGTTTAAACCGGGTTGAACCGTCTTAGAAATATCAAAGACTCCGAAAGAGCGGTCAAATTTCCAAGCGCCCGGGATTTTAGCAACTTTTTGATCGTTACAAAAGACGTTGAACATATCGGGATTTTCAATGACGAGGCGTAGCGAGTCGTAGGAATCGTTTGAACATTCAAAGGTGTAAACTGCGTCAAAACCCGATTCGTCGTCGAAACGACGCGTAATCAGTTCGTCTTTAAATTGCACGCCGTTGTCCCAAGGCGAGATCGCAAATCCCTTTTGATTCCAGAACCAACGATTAGCTTCGTAAAAATACCCGGTGGGAAATTCCTTTTGTCCCATTTGAACGGAAAGATAATCCATGACCAATACGTTATCGTCTTGAGGAACGACGTCGATTAGTGTACAACGGGATTTTAAATCGGTAGGATCGATCAAAACAGCAGGAACGTTCTTAATCGCGCTAAGGTTACTTTGCTCCGCATTGGTTTCTTTTTTCGTCGCCAGGAGTAGTAACGAGGAACAGGGATTGAGCGAAAAGGCGAGGGGGGCATAGGGACTGATTTTGCCCGTTAAAGGATCGAGTCTTTCGAGCGTTCCGTTTTCCCACTCGCCGCTAAAGGTCAAAGCTCCGCTAGCCGAGTTTTCCAAATCTATATTGCAGATGAAAACAATAAGCGCGTCGCTTGTTTCTCGCGTCAGATGAAAAATATTTTCCGCATTGTTGAAGGGAGTAATTTGGACGCTTTGAATGTAGCGCGCGCTCTCTACTAGCTCGTCAAACGAAACGATTTTAAGCGATTTGCGGACGCTTTGGAAATCATTTTGAACTGATTTCATAGACTCGTCCATGGCGTCTGAGCTAAGACCGCCGACAAGTTTTAGAGAATCGTCTAGCGCAAGTAACTTTCCGCCTTCTTTAACAAAGTCGCTTAACAGTCGAACTGAAAACTTGTCCAAGTTCTCAAGCCCTTTCGGAAGAACTACGACGTCGTAACTTGCAAATCCAATCGTGAATTTCCCATTTTCGACTTTACCGATTCGGCGAATAACGTCCTCGGAGCCGAGATCGTAATCGATTTCTTCCGCCTCAAGTTGATTAAGGAGTTCGGCAAACTGATTTCCGATACGATCTTTCGAGCCGTTGAACTCGCCTGAATCGCTTTGATACATCCAAACGGTGGAAGTCGGTTCAATTAACAGGAAACGTTGAGACGTGAGAGTTCCGCGAGAAAGAACGTAGGAAAGGCGCGTCCAATAGTCTTCTAGCTTCGAGTACTGTTCAAACCATGGCGAATGATACGAAAACGTTTGCGGATGATCGTGTTTGCGAGCCCCGCGAATTGAAACGTATGAAAGGTGTTCGTCCGCCGTATTAACTCCAAGGGCAAAGGACCAGTCCCCGAGACGTTTCAGATCGGCGAAACGAATGTCGTATCCGCCGGCGCCGTAACTCTCTGAAAGAGATCGCGCGCGTCCGGCTTGATGAACAATTGAACTCAATTCTCGCACTGATCTAACGTTGCCGAACTGCGAGTGAGTTCCGCGCGAAAACTGATTCATAAGGAGGTCGATCGACGGACGCTGACGCCAAAACGCAGTAGCCATATTATCAGGCACCGTGTGCGCGTTAGGCCATTCGTGTTCCCAGTCGTGACCGCAGTATTGGAGTCCAACTTCTTCGCAGTAAGCGGCGAGTGGTCTATGCCAACGCTCAACGAAGAGGTCGAGCGTCGTCTTGTAGTAGTCGTAACGAACCTGTTTCCAGTTGCCTATTGGCGCGATTAGCGATCCAAGTTTGGGCACGATAGAGTAACCGCAACGTTTTTCAAACTCGTCGGCAAAATCGTAAGTCCACGAAAACATGCCGGCTGACGCCACTTGAGGTTCGTCTGTGAACGCGCCGGGGATGAGTTTGCCAAAGAGTTTTTCATAGTGGCGACGGTACGCTTCATGAGTCGTGTCGATAAATTTGTCAACGACTCCGCTGGTTAAAAGATTGACGTAAGTTTTACCGGCATGCCATTGGGAAGGTTTTGCGTACTTGAATCTCGCAACGATCCAACGAGAACCTTCGCCAGATAGGCTCGGAAGCGCGGCGGATTGATCAAGAGCTTTGAGAACTTCAGACGTTCGGTCAAAAGTTGACTGATCTTTTCGGAGTTCGAGGACGTACGCGACGTCTTCGCCGGCATTCCATTTTCCATTAGCGTCCGAGATGGAGTCTCGAATTTCAACGTCGAGTCCAAAACCGCGAGATTCTGGAAATTCGTCCGGAACATATCCGCCTGCAAAACCGGACGGATACGAGTTTTCGTCGTAAATCCAGATCTTCATTCCGCGTTTTTGCGCTTCGTCTAGCGCGGCGTCCCAAAGCTTGAACCATGAATCGGTCAAGTAAGGCGTGGCGAGACCCGGTCGTGGATGAACGAACGCTTGATTTACGTGTTGCGCGTCCAAATCAGCCAAAGTGGAGCGAATTTGATCTTCCGTAAGCAAATCGTTCCAAACCCACAAGGGCGCGGTTGCGAAGTCGACTCCCGGCGATAGGAAACGTTCGCGAATTTCCTTTGCGGAAGTTTTTTCCACTTGGTTTTGAACAGAGTTTGTCGGAAGATAGCCGACAGACTTTTGGGTGTGATTAGACGAGGTCGCGTCGACGTCAAAAGCGCCGACGGTCGTACAGCAAAGAATGAAGCCAATTCCCAAAAGAAACGATTGAATCAAATGGGAACGACGATTTCTATTAAGCGCGTTATTCACCGTAAATACTCCGAGGCGTCAGGCCTAATTAGGTCGCGTGAAGTCGACGCGACTCGTCTCTCACTATTAAAAACTCAAGCGCTTTAAGATTGCGCTATCTATAACGCGTCGTTAATTTTGGGGTCGACGTGCACGGTTTCTATTAGGCGCGTTCGGCGCCGCGCCGCCGCGTTGTTGGAAGGATTCCGCGCGACGAACGAACTTTTCGATTTCCGCGTAATCAATTGCGGAAAGAGTTCCCGGAGGATCAAGTTTGGAGTTTGCCAACCCCGGGAACGGCCAGTCAAAGTTGACAATGACCAATTTGCCGTCAAAGACGATCGCTTCGCAAGGTTGATCGAGCAGACCTTCGTTTCCGTCGTTATCGTCATTTTTCCAGAGGATTCTCGGCGTGATCTTTTCACCTTTAGCGCACGGCTTGAAGTACCAAATCGCGTTGCCGCAGGAATCGTCGATAAAGACGACGTCAAGATTGGGATCATAGCAAATGCCGTCGCAACATTCGAGCTTGGAACCTTGGTATTGACCGCGACGCACGCCGGGTTGATTCAGCGCGTCGAAAACGTTTTCAACGTTCTCTTGCTTATATTCGCCCGCTTCGTTCGGTCGGAGACAATAGATGAATCCGTTTCCAAAGTTACCAAACCAAAGGACTCCGTTTTTATCGACGCAGAGACCGTCGGGACCAGTGTTGTCGCCGCGACCGAGCTTCGTGACTTTTTGGTATGCGACACAGTGAGGATCGTCGGGGCTGGCGTTGACCTTCAACGCCGGTTTGCCGTCGGTTCCCGCCGCCTTAACCTCGTCGAGAGTGAACAAGAAGACGCCGCCGGAGCCAATGATACCTTCTTCTTTATCGACGTCGATATCAAAGAAAGAGTCGGTGTAGAACATCTTGTCGCCGTACCAAACGATACCGTTCGCGAGTTTCAAGCCTTCAATCACAACCTGAACCTCGCCGGTCGGTTTGCCGTCTTGACAAACGACTCGCAAAATACGGGAAAGACTGTTCGTATTGTGGAAATATTGGTTGTCGCAAACATAGAGATTGCCGTCGGGACCGCAAGCGATTCCCATAGGACCGGCTTGACCCGTTTCTTCCAAAACCGGATATTCGAGAATTTTCGTAACGGAACCGTCTTTTTGGACTTCGTAAAGGTACCCGCCTTGTGCGGAATCAGGTTTCGTTTTCGATTCGTTTTCGTTCATACGTCCAAAGTTTGGAACGTTGAGGTAAAGCGCGCCAGTCGTGGAATGAATCGCCATGCCGTCCGGCGTGTAGAGCTTATCGCCCAAATTGGCGAAGAGCGTCGGTTTGAGATTGGGACGTTCGAACGCCGGTCTGTTATTCTGATTGAACTGCCTACGAGCGCGATTCTGTTGAGCTCCGTTGGCGTCTTGACGGTTTTGTGCGAAGGCATTTTGCGCGTTTACTGCGGCGAAAACGCACAAAATCCCGGCGACTACCAGTAATTTCGTCTTATTCAAAACAAACCTCTTAACTTCTGAAACTGTTATGCAAACAACGAACGGCGAGCAATATCGCCAAAAGATCATGAGCGCATTCGCTGCGACGCGCCCAAGCTACCATGGACGCTATTATAGGAAGAACGCTCTTTAAAAACAATTGTGCGAGACAAAAAATGAAGCCGCCTTTCGAGCTTTTGCGAAAAAGGACGGAAGGCGACTATCATCTCGATCTGAAATCAGGCGCTGAACGCGCTACGGCTTTTCAACTTTAATCACAAAAGCCGAGAGGGAAGGGGTCTTGATCGTAACGGATTTTTCGTTCGTCTGCGCTTCAATCTGACGCGGCGCGATAAAGTTCGGATCGTCAAACGTATTGCGCTTGCGAAGTTTGGCTTTCGGCTCTTCTCCGTCTTTGAGCTCAGGCGACACGCAAAGTGAGGTAACCTTCGCGTCTGCGAGGGAGACGTTTTCAAATTCTACTTGGAAAGTTACGTCCTTCTCGAGATTATTGACGCCTTTAACGAAGATCGTTTTACCGTCGTCCGATTTCGTCGCGACGACGTTCATTGGAGGGGCGTTTCCTTGTAACTCGGGGGAATCCGATTGAATCGAAACGAGGTTCGGAGCAAAACATTCTCGCCAGAGTTTCATCACGACGTAATTAGGAGCCGGATACCACGACGCGGCGTCGAAATTAATGAACGCATTGTCCCAAGCGTCGGCTGACTTGTGGCGCAGGAAGAGGGCAGGCGCCGCGATTTCAAGAACGTCGGATACACGTTCGCAGCAGTTGAGATATCCTCCAGCGTAAAGACCGGTTCGCCAGTCGGTCGACTGAGCGTTCCATTCAGAACTGAAAAGTTTGACGTGGGGATTGGAGGATTTAGCGATCATGTCGCGATGCAGTTCGAAATATCGCTGATTATCGTATGGGTTGTTAGCGTACGTGTCGGGATTGTCGTATCGGTGCATCGAGAGATAATCGAAGTTGTGTCCTGCGCCTTCAACCAGTTCGGTATCCCACTTGAAACCGTTGCCCATCCACGAGCCGCAAACGATAATTTTAATCGACGGATCGATTTTTTTCATTCGCGGAACGAGTTCGTTAATAATGGCGGAATACTTGTCCGACGGCACGTCGTTATATCGAACTTCATTGTCGATTTCCCAGTATTTGACGCCGTACGGTTCAGGATGGCCGTTCTGCGCGCGGATCGCTCCCCAATGGGTTTCCGCAGAGCCGTTGCAGTATTCCACCCAGTCGCAGACTTCTTGGAACCAGTCGTTGTTACGCAGTTCAGGATTGCCGACGGCGTTTAACCATTGCGGGGTTCCAATATTGACGACCATAATCGGTTCGGCGCCGACGCGACGGCAGAAGGGGACAAACTCGTCGATACCGAAGGAGTTGACGTCGACGTCGTTCCAGAGTTCTAGCGGGTAAGCGACGCGATCGTCTTGTGAACCGATACCGGATTTCCAGCGGTAGGCGGAGGCGTAACAACCGCCAGGCCAACGTATCGTCGTCGGTTTTAGATCGGCGATCGCATTCAGAAGATCAGGGCGTAGACCGCCGTAATTTTCTTTCCAGGATCGCGGAAAAACAGAGATTTGATCGACGTCAAGATAACCCTCTTTTTCCGGATTAAACTGCAGTCGAATAGCGCCTTTGTCGGAGGATTGAGGAACGACAAATTCACCCGACATTTTGATCCATTCGTCATTTTTAACAGGGAACGAGGCGACTTCTTGGGGATCGTCGGAATTGACGGAAAAAGAGACTTTTCCGTTACCGCGCGTCCAGAACGAGTAGTCGTAGGTTTCGCCCTGACGGAAGGCATAATTGTCCTGTTTCAATGAGCCTTCAGCGTTATATCGAAGAAATTTGTCGCTATTTCTGGCGTCGCCTTTAAGCAACGCAACCTGACCGTCGACGGTCCAGTATCGAACTTTGACGGATGAATTGAATTTTAGATCGGCGTCTTGAAGGTCAAAAAGAACGTGTCGTCGTAAATCGCGAACAAGTACGGAACCGAATTCAGCTTCCGTATTCCATGTTCCTACGCCTACGCATCCGGATTTCGGCGCGTCGGCGTCTGGATCAACGATTTCATGAACCAGTTCCTGGTTGACAAAAACTTTGATGTTTTGTCCGACAACGACGATTCGGATATCGTAAATCTCTCCGGCTTCGATAGGGGGAATCTGTTTTTGCCCGCCAACGACGTGACGTCCGTTCGACTTAGGCGTTTGTTTTTCAATTGCGACATATTGATTCTGCCAGCCGCCCAAGTTGAGCCAGTAGTAACTGGACATATCAGGCGCCGCGCGGAAGAGAATGAGAAATCCCTCGCTTCCTGAAATTTTTTTGGCGAGAACGCGAACGTCGTAATCAGTCCATTTTTCCGTTGACTCTTGTTCAGCGCCGAGAAGATAGCGGCAGTCGGTTTGTCTCGACGTTTGCTTCAGAACGCCGTCTTCGAAAACCCATCCGGAACTCGAACTCGCTTCAAGAGAACGATTCCACACGAGTTCTCCCCACAATCCGCCGTTGCACGAGTTGTAGATATGCTCGAGGAAATGCGAGTAGATTTTTTCGTCGATGCGCGAAAGCGATTTATCGGCGTTTACCGTCGCTTTGACGACCGGCGCGTTCGAATCTTGCGCGAAGCTAATCGGCGCTGTGAATGCGAACGCGAAAAAGGAACTTAGCGTCGCCGCTAGAAGAACCGGTTTAGTAATCTGTATCCTTTGCATAGCGCTGTATCCTTCAGATGCAATGAACTAAATGTTTCCTGACGTCGCTGTGATCGACGTGGGAAAACGACCTTCGTATTTGTATTGTTGTTCGATTTGCGGGATAATTCAAGGTATTATTGCGAAATCATTCTCTATTTTTGCGAATTTCGGAGGTCTCTATCGGATGCGCGGCGAAGGAAACGTCCCGAAAGCGCTTGAAATTCGTCAACGCGCCAATTACTATAGTAAGGAAAGCGCGCCAACGTGGACGCTACGCAACGCGTCTTTCGAGACGCACGATCTTTACGGAGCAGACTAATGAAAAGATTGAACGTTGGAATGTTGGGAACGGGTTTTATGGGGCGAGCGCACTCGAACGCCTTCAATCAAGTCGGGCGCTTCTTTGAACTGCCCTGCCAACCTGTCTTGAAATGTTGTTATGGTCGAAACGTGGAGACCCTC
This sequence comes from uncultured Planctomycetota bacterium, assembly GCA_900317365.1. GTDB lineage: Bacteria > Planctomycetota > Planctomycetia > Pirellulales > Thermoguttaceae > RUG369. Next base: position 22,881 of record ONGM01000013.1, on the reverse strand, counting down.
AAGGCGTTTCAAAAGACATGGGGGTACGAAGAAATCGCGACTGACTGGCGCGCGCTCGTTGAGTCCGACGAAATTGATCTCATTGACGTATGCACGCCGAACTTCCTCCACAAAGATATGGTAATCGCGGCTGCCGAAGCGGGAAAAATGATCGTTTGTGAGAAGCCGCTCGCGATGAATTACGCCGAAGCTCAAGAGATGGTCGCCGCAACGGAAAAAGCCGGCGTTCCGACGTGCGTTTCCTTCTGCTATCGTCGCAATCCGTCGGTTATGCTTTTCAAGCAAATCGTTGAGGAAAATCGTATTGGTCGACCGTTCCACTATCGCGCGACCTACGATCAGGATTATACGATTAGCAGTAAGGTTCCCGTTGGCGGCGCCGCGTTGTGGCGACTCGACGCCAACGTTGCCGGCAGCGGCGTTACCGGCGATTTGCTTGCGCACTCGATCGATTGCGCCGAATGGTTGAACGGACGCATCTCTCGTGTTTGCGCCCACACCGAGATCTTCATCAAAGAACGAACAAACGCCGTTACCGGCGAGAAGACCCCGATTACCATCGACGATGCGTGCATGTTCATGGCGATCTTCGAAAACGGTTCCGTCGGCGTTTTTGAGAGTTCGCGATACGCCCGCGGGCGTAAAAACTTTAACACCATGGAAATGAACGGCGAAAACGGAGCGTGTTACTTCAACCTTGAAGAGCCTGAATACCTCCAATTTTTCCGGTACGCCGATCCTAAAACTGGGCTTAAAGTCGAAGATCATCTCACTGGGTGGCAGAAAATTCTGGTTACGAATTCGGAACATCCCTATATGAATCGTTACTGGGTGCCCGGAACCGTTATCGGTTACGAGCATTACTTCATCAACCAGATTGCCGACTTTATTTTACAAGCCTCAGGTGGAACGCCGGTCGCGCCTGTTCCCACGATTGCCGACGGCGCGCGAATTCAGAAAGTGTGCGACTCGGTTATTAAGAGCGCGCAAGAATCCCGCTGGGTTGAGATAGAATAGTCGTATGAAACGATTCAGTCCGTTCCGCGCGAACGCGTTTAGTAGACGCGTCTGCGCGGGACGCGGCTGTTGGTCTTGAGATATTCGACTCCTTTGCGTTATGGATCGCTAAAATGGGAATTCGTTTCTTTTGTCCAAACGGGCATTATTTAAATGTTAAATCTGAATTTGCCGGCAAGGTTGCGCGTTGTAATACTTGCAACGTCCAAATGCGCGTTCCAATGGCGAGCATGATAGAAAAGGGAGTGAAAGAATATTCCGGACAGCCTACCGCAGAGCTTGTTCCCGAAGTTAATTTACCGTCCCCGGCCCCGCAAGGCGTAGCGCCGTCGCCTGTTTCCTCCGTTGCCGAATTGATTAGAAATCCCGACCCACTTTGGCAAGTGATCATACAAGATTCCGTCGCTCCTTATGGACCTGTGGACGGAGCTGTGTTGGTCGAATGGATTCGCGAACGACGAGTTGGTCCTGAAACCTTCGTTCGTCGAGTCGATTGGAAATCGAAAATTGAAGCGAAAGAGGTTTTACCGAGAGAGGTTTTTGACCGGGTGAATTTTGGCTCTGACAGTTATTCCGAGTCGTCGTGGAACAACGAAAACCTTAACGCCGTCGGAGTAGCGTCGGGGAGTGAAAAATCGACGCAGATTCCCGAAGAGACGCGCGACTTTGATTCGGCGTTTCGACGTCATAAAATTGCCTCGCGATATTTTTACGCGATCTGTTCCCTGGTAGGGTGCTTGTTCATTTTGACCGTCGTTCTGCTTGCCATACTGCTGAGGAGTCGGGGGTAGAGTCTAAACGAACTCTTTGGGGACGCGACCAAGAGAACTCCTCTTACAGACGGAGGAGTCGAAGTTCCAAAACGCGTTTCAAATCGGTAGAGGTCTCACCCCTTGACAAATTTCACAAATGGAATAAAATGCGGCCGTCTGAGCGTAGCTTAGAGAAGCGGGTATGGTGGAATTGGCAGACACGCCAGATTTAGGTTCTGGTGCGCTTACGCGCGTGGAGGTTCAAGTCCTCTTACCCGCATGACGAAAAGGGCGGCGGGTCGTTAATAACGATTCGCCGCCCTTTTCGTCTATTTTGTTTCCGTCGCTCTACTGCGCTATTTGGCGCGCTTGCGTTTATAGCTTTGCGACAGAGGTTTTGGACTGATTAGAACTTTGGCAGTCTTCGATATTTACTACGACGATTCGCGTCGTGATTCGGATTTTCTTTGCGCAACGTCTCTTCATAAGCTTCAAAGTTTCCTTCAAACCATCGCGTTTTACCGTTGCCTTCGAAGACGAGCAGGTGGGTGCATATTCGATCGAGGAAAAATCGATCGTGACTCACTACGATAACGCAACCTGGAAACTCGTTAATCGCCTCTTCAAGAACGCGCATCGTCGCGACGTCAAGGTCGTTTGTCGGTTCGTCCAGCAGTAGGACATTTCCGCCTCTTTTCAGAAGTTTAGCCAAGTGAATACGGTTTCGTTCTCCTCCAGAACAAACGCCGACTAATCGTTGCTGCTGTTGACCGCGAAAATTAAATCTCGAGACGTACGCGCGGCTGTTCATCTCGACATTTCCGAGTTCAACGTGATCTTTGCCGTCGGTGATTTCTTGAAATACCGTGTTTGCGTCGTTAAGCGCGTCTCGATGCTGATCCACATAGGAAAGTTGCACGGTTTCGCCAAGTTCTATCGTTCCGGAGTCTGGTTGTTCTTCTCCAACGATCATGCGGAATAGCGTGGTTTTACCGACTCCGTTTGGACCGACGACGCCAACAACGGCGCCTCTCGGAACATTAAAAGAGACGTCGTCTAAGAGCGTTACTTTTTCATTTCCGATCGTGTAACTTTTGGAGACTCCGTTGACGACAAGCACCTTCTCGCCGAGTCTTGGACCAGGAGCAATTTGGATGATAGCGTCGCTTTTATCGTCGAGTTTTTGAGCGGCGGCGAGTTGTTCATAAGCTTTAACGCGCGCCTGATTCTTTTGTAGGCGTCCCTTATGCGCCGTTTGAATCCACTCGAGTTCCCTCTTGAGCGTTTTCTGGCGTTGGGATTCTTGCTTTTCCGTAACGCGAAGCCATTCCGCCTTTTGCGCTAACCAGGAAGAGTAGTTGCCTTCAAAGGGAATGCCGCGCGTATTGTCGATTTCGAGAATCCACTTTGTAATGTTGTCCAGGAAATAACGATCGTGCGTGACGATAATAACCGTTCCGTGGTAGTTGCGTAAAGTCTCTTCAAGCCACTGAACCGTTTCCGCGTCTAAATGGTTCGTCGGTTCGTCGAGGAGCAACAGGTCCGGTTGTTCGAGCAACGCTTGACAGAGGGCGACGCGACGACGCTCGCCGCCGGAAAGATTTCGGATAACGGCGTCGTCCGGAGGAAGAACTAACGCATTTGCCGCTATGTCGATCTTGCGGTCGAGTTCCCAGCCTTCAAGGTGATCGATCTCTTCCTGCAAGACGCCCATTTCTTCCATGAGCTTGTCATAGTTCTCTTCTTGCTCGGGATCGGCGAGCAACATGGACACTTCGTTAAACCGATCGATTTTGTTTTGAATCGGCGCCACGGCTTTCATCAGGCAGTCGCGCACGGTCGAGTCCAAATCTAGTTCCGGTTCCTGAGCGACATATTTAATCGTCATTCCCTTAACAAACTTGACTTCACCGTCGACGTCCTTGTCAATTTGAGCCATAATTTTAAGGAGCGTCGATTTACCGGCTCCATTTTCACCCACGACCCCGATTTTGGCTCCGTAGTAAAACGATAGACTGATATTTTGAAGGATAGTTTTTTCACCGAATCGCTTCGTAACGCGATTCATTTCAAAAATGAAATGCGGCGCCATTCTTATTTCCCTTTTCGGTTAGTGCGATTACTAATACGTTACTTTTAAAATGTGTTTTGTTGAAAACGACGTCTTTTTGAATCATTCATGACGACGTTTATGAATCCGTCCGGTTCAGAAAACGAAAGATCATTATCGTTTCATCGTCTTGCAACGCGGCGTCATAAGCGGACGGACGTTTTCCTGTAAGAACGCTAAAAGCTCGTTGCAACGCATCTGATATGGGGAGTCCAGGAGGAATTGTGTCGAATTTTTTCAGTAAACTTTCGTCACATTCGGGAATTTGACCGCTACAAAGATCACAATTACGGAACCCGTCTGAAAAGAGTAAGATTTCATCGCCGGCGGCGAGCTTAGAATTAGAACAAAAATAAACTTGTTCTGAAGAGGCTCCGAGAATAACTTGGCGTTCTGATTTGAAGTACGTCGCTTCTCCGTTTAGTCGTCTCAACACAGGATTAACGTATCCTGCGTTGATTGTTTGTATCGTTCCGGTCTTTAAATTGAGACGGCAGAAAAAGCCGCTCACTAACGTGACGGAATCCCTTTCCGAAAGATAACGATTCGTCAACGTTATCGTTTGAGCGAGATCTTTTCCGGAGAGCGCCAGGTTTTTAATAAGCGTTATCGTTTTCATCATGACGAGCGCCGCAGGCACTCCATTGCCTGCAACGTCCGCGACATAAAACCAAAGGTCGTCGGAGCCGGTTAAAAAACAATCGTAAAGATCGCCGCCAACCTCGGTTTTTGAAATGTTTTGAGCGCGCACTTCAAAGTCGGAACGCTCGTTGAAGAGTTCGACTAGATTAGGAAGCGACTGCTTTTGTATTCTTCCGGCGAGCGCCATCTCCTCTTGGTTCTTTTGCACGACCTTTTGAGCGGCGCTTTTTAGCGAGTCAACTGTGGCGTTGACGCCGCTTGAGAGTTCGGCAAACTCTTTCGTATTATCGACGTTTACATGTTCGTTTAGATCGCCTTGAGCGATTTTATAGAGCGAATTGTTGACGTCGACGACGCTCTTGACGAAGAGACGTTGAACTAAATAGGAGATCAGGAGAAACAGAGTGAAAAAGATGAAGAAGGTGCAAACAACGAGTGCGAAAAGCCGCAAACTTCGTTCATAAAAAACCTCGCGATGCGGGATGCCGCCAATGAAGAGGAGGGAGCCCAGCTGTCGTGCGTACACGAAGTACGGCTGATCCTCAACAAAAGTCATGAACGGTTTACCGATAGGCTTGTCTTCCATATCGGGCAGAACGTGCCCGATAATTTGACTATTCCCCTTCATAACCGATAGGAAACCGTCGGCTCCTAGCTTATTGGACACATATAACGAAGCGTCGGCCAAATCGTACCATTTTTTTAGTTCGTCAGCGTCGTAACCGACTTCAACAAACCCCGGAGCGTCATGCCGCGCGACTCCGGTGTATTGAAAGTTATCGGCGTTTCTACCTTCACTTTTTCTGATCGGTTGAACAATTTCCAACTCCGGATCGTCCAAAATCTTCAGGAATTCTTTTGCCTTATAACTAGTTTTGTAATCAAAACCGACCAGAATTTTCGGATAACTAGCGACGACAATTCCGTTTTCGTCGGCAATACAGATTTCGCCAAGTCCGAGTAAACGCGCAAGATCCTCTAATTCGGTTGACGATTCGTCCTTGGCTCTTTCCAAAAGTCCCTGATCGACTTCAAGGATTTTTGCTAAGGCGCGAGCGCCGATCAATTCACCTTCTATTGCGACGTTTTGAAGCGTATTATAAGTGCTTTTAGCGTTTTCAGAACTTTCATACGCTTCAATAAAAGTCGTTTCAATCTTGCGCTGAACTTCTCGTAAACAACTCTTGGTCTCGAAAACGAACGAGACGATAAGCGAGACGAGGAACGCGCCAACGGCGTATATGGAAAGTCTTTTGAAGAAGGCGAATCGCATCGGCTTGTCAGGATGCGAAAGCGTTCCCTTCGACTCAAAGTGGGCGCGTAGAGGGTAGGAAATCTGATCCAAAAGCATATAGCACGTTGCCTCCAATCCAATAAATCCACGGGGCTTAGTTTTTGGGGATTCCAGCGCCATTTGGCGTTCCTTTGTTATGGTAAACGAAAAGAATTGTTTTTAAGGTGTGACGGACGAAACGTACTTGAATACGAGCGCCGTTTCGTCGTCGGATGGGTCGGCATGACCGATAAATTGATCGACGGCGACGAAAAGACTTTCGACAATATCTTTTGCGGACGCCTCCGAAGAAAGACCGTTAAGAACGTCGAGAGCGCGCTTGACTTCAAAACACCCTGACATTTTGGGCGTAGTCGCTTCCGTAATTCCGTCAGTATAAAGTATAAACGTATCGCCCGGTTGAAGCGTGACGGAAGCGCTTTCATATGGAGCGTCCGGTTCGATACCGAGAATTAGGTTAATCTCCGGCTGGAACTCTTCATAGGATTGCGACTGGCGTTTAATAAACGGCGAATTGTGCCCCGCGTTAACGTACGTGAGCTTTCCGGTTTTCAAGTTGAACACGCAGAAAAAGCCCGTAACGAAACTGGAGTCGTTATTCTCCGACAAATACCGGTTGGTGGTTGAAACGACCTTTGCCAAATCATATTCCGATAGAGCAAGGTTCTTAACGAGCGCCATCGTTTTCATCATGACTAGCGCTGCGGGAACGCCGTGCCCTGACACGTCGGCAACGTAAAACATCACGTTTTCCGAGTCTAGTTGGAAGAAGTCGAACATATCGCCGCCAACGCTCGTCATTGGGTTATTTTGCGCGTAGACGTCGAAATGAGTTCGATGAGGAAAGAGTTTGGCAAGATCGGGAAGGGCGGCCGCCTGAATCTTTTTGGCGAGTAAAAGCTCTTCCTTGGTGCGTTCCTTGATTTCTTCAACAACCTGTTTTAACGAGTCGACGGTTGTGTTGACGCCGTTGGATAATTCTACGAACTCCTTTGACACCGTGACGTCGACACGTTCTCCAAGGTCGCCGTTGGTGATTTTTTCAAGAGAACGATTCACGGCGTAAACGCTGTCGACAATCAGGCTCTGAACGAGCGTTGAAATCAAAACAAAGACCACGAAGAAAATGAGAAAATTCGCCAAGACCAGGAGCAAAAGCGTTAGGCGACGGGAGGCGAAGATTTCGTTTGTCGGAACGCCGCCGATGAAAATGAAATCGTCTATTTTTTGCGCGCACATTAGGTAACGCTTTCCCTCAAGATCGGCAAAAAACGTTTTGTCGTACTCAATTTTGTATAAATCGACCGATTCTGCTGCATCGGGACCAGATTTCAACGCGCCGCCTTGATAGACGCTCAAAAAACCCGAATAGCCGACAACGGAACTTACGAACCTCGAAAGATCCGCCAATCGATACGCTTCTTCCACTTCAACGGCGCGAAAGCCGATCTCTACAAAGCCCGGTTTGTCTAACCTCGCGACCGCTGAAAATTGAAATTGATCGTTATGAATACTTCCTTCCGTCGTTCTGATCTCCTGCGAAATCTCTAGCGTCGGGTCATCGATAATAGGCAAGAATTCCCTTGCGTATTGACTTAGATGACAGTCGTACCCAATCTGAGTGGCGTCGGTCGGCCATGTTGCTTCGCAAATTCCGGCGGAATTGAAAATGTCGATCTCGTGAATTTGGAGAAGCGACGCTAGTTCACCAAGATTGTTTGTCGTTGCTTCATTGTCGCCCTCAACGATGATACTGGGATCGTTTTTTAGTGCGAGAGCCACAAAACGCGCGTCTTTTATACCGATTTCTTTGGTCGTTGCTTTTAATACTTCAAGCGTATTTTGCGCGTGTTGAGCGTGTTCGTACGCTTCAGAGATCTTACTGTTGACCAAGTGCCGGATTTCACGATGAAACGATCGAGTTTCAAAAGCAAACGAGATAATGAGGGACGCGATAAAAGCTATAGCCGCGTACAAAAATAACCAACGCAAAAACTTCATTCGCATTGGAACATGAGAGCTTTTAAGGTTTGATCTTGTAAAGTTTATCAATGAAAGCGTCATTCACGTTCACTCGAAAAATGAATATTAAGCGCAAAAGGCACGCCGATTAGGTCTCAGTCCAGATTCGTCCGGACACAGTTAAAAACTTTTGCTGAAGAAAGGGTTCGTCTTTCTTTCTATTCCAACTGTTGTGGCGGAACCATGGCCAGGGAATAGAATGGTTTCGTCGGGGAGGACGAGTAGTTTATTGCGAATACCGTTGAGAAGATCGTTGATGTTTCCGTCAGGGAAATCGGTGCGACCAATGCTTCCGGTGAAAACGACGTCTCCGCAAAAGACTACGGAAACGTTGTTGCCTGCGTCGAATTGGTAAACGACGTGCCCGATCGAATGTCCTGGAACTTCCGAAGCTTTCACGTTCAGTTCCGCCACTTTGAAAGACTCGCCGTCCTTCAGGAGAACGTCCGGGTCTTGCGTGATGATAGGGACGTCGTGAAAAGCTGACAAATTTGCGATGGGATTTGTCAACTTATACGCGTCGCGGTCGCCTACGTAGACTTTTAACCCAGGGTAAGTCGATTTAAGTTCGTTAACTCCCCCGATATGATCGAAGTGTCCGTGAGTAAGGAGAATTGCCGCAGGCTGAAGGTTGGAACGCCGAATCGCGGAGAGGATCGAGTTATCATGAGCGTGAGGATCCATAGGAAAACCGGGATCCACGATAATGCAATCGTTGGATCCTTTGGGTTTCACGATATAGCAATTCTCAGCGATAGCTCCGAGAATTAGCGTTTCAACAGTGAAATTGTCAAACTGCGTTTTGAATGACGTCATATTTTAATCGCAATAACTACGTGAAAGATCCATACGACTCTTGAAAGAGCGACTAGTCTTTTAAGATGAATACGATCAGCCGTTGTGGACCGTGCACGCCGAGGACAAGTTTTTTCTCAATGTCCGCCGTGCGACTTGGACCGGTAATGAGAGCGATTTCGCCTGTTTGACCGGGGGTTCTCAGTTTGGTTTCAATTTCGTCCCAGGCGTCTGGTAAGTGTTCTCGCAATTGGCTTGCGCGCGCGACAACTAAGCAGACGGGGGATAGATAACACAGGAGTCTCTCATACGCCGTTCGTCCTTCCACTGCGCACGAGCCCGTATCGGAGAGAAGAAGAAGGGGCGTGACTAGACTAGCGGTCATAGGCTCGTATGTCTTGGGATCGACCTTTTGATCTTCTGGGATAGGGTAGGCGATCCAGTTGTCGAGCGTTGCAAGCACGCTTTTTGCGGTCTCTTGCGCAATAGCCGAGGGATAAACGCCTAGACGATAAGGCGAGGGGCGCTCCGATTTGCTCGCAATTTCAGAAAGAACGCTTGCAATCTTTGAGTGCGCGTCCTGGTCGTTTTCACATACGACCGGTTGACCGGCGACGGAAGTCAAATTTTGAGAAAAGATCTCGATGAGTTCTTCGCGCGTTTTTCCGGTTTTATCCCAGATTCTGGGAAGAGCAGGTTCCTGTAACTGCGTTTTGTCAACGTCCGACAAAGCTTTTTTTATTTTGTTAAGAATCGCCGTTCGACTATCCATTTTTCAAACTCCTTTAAGGCAAGCTCGTCGTCGTTGCATGAGCAAGTTGCGACACGGCGTCGCGAACATAAAACCAAACTGTATTTTATAGTTTTACCGAAGATTTAAAAGAGGGAAAAAACTTGTTTTTCCGTTAGGATCGCATTTGAGCGCGACGCTATTTGAAAAAGCGCGTCGTTTCATGAGGCGAAACAACGCGCTTTCAACTTAGCAACTAAACGAACACGACGTCATTTATAAGACGCGATATCGAGGTATAGCAAGACGACCGCCGCGACGAAAAAAATGAAACTAAGCAGTAGGACGAGCGTATAGACGTCCTTGGGCGCCTTCACTCGCGGTTTAGGCGCGCGCGCTTGTGAGGGCGTGGTGACCGCGTCTTCGAGCAGGGAAGAATCGAGGTCTACGGATTTCGTAGCGCCCTTGTCTTTCTTGCTCTTTTTTTCCTTCTTGGGTTTGGGATTAGTTTGCTTGTTGCGCATAAACTTCGTCTCCCTCCATCATAACGCCCTGACGAAATTCAGGCAAAACCTTGCAGATAGCGCTGTCAGGTTCGACGGACACGACCTGGATCTTACCCAAGTAAGATTCGCCTCGTCTAACGTCGAGCTTATGGTTTTCCGCGAGTCCGTCGTCAGAACCGATTGAGATCAGCATATATCCGTTATCGTCTTTTCGAATATCCTGAATCGAACCGCGAACGGCGTTGAGGGGAATTTCGCTGTAGTCTTCAAGGTTGGTCGACAAATTGTTCTTACTGATAATCGTAACGGCGTCGCCGTACTCTTTCGTAAGCTCAGCGTTTTGTTCGGCGAGATCGCCGTTTTTCGCTTGAGCGTCGTGAAGAGCTTGCACGGTCTCCGAGAGCTTCTTCAGGTATTCCGAACGCATCTCTTGTGCGTCGGAAAGATTCTTGGAAGCTTCTTCAAGCTCTTTGTTAACGTTTTTGATTTGCTCGTTATTCGTTTTAATAACGGCCAAACGAGCGTCAAGATCTTTTTGGAGCTGAATATTTTCGTCGGAAAGTTGCTTGTTGCTCTTTTCAAGATCGTCCGCTTTCGTTTTGAGAGCTTGGATTGTGCTACTGTAAGTCGCGGATTCGCTCGCAATTTTGTTGTTGAGATCGGCTTTCTGCTCTTCCAAGAGTCTTACTTGTTTTTCCAAATCGTCAAGCCTTCCCTTTTGCTTGGCCGATTCCTCTTTCCAATTATGGTGCGACGCATAAGAAAGCGCGCTGACCGTCAAACATACGACGCTCATCAACGCAATGACGCCCACAAATATTTTTCCTACTAAGTTCATTAGGAACGTCTCCTTTAACCGAAAAAGCCGGCGCTTTTCCGCGTAAACTTTTTCCTTATGCCGAAAGTGTTTCTTCGTTAGTGTGGCGAATAAACGCCGCGCCAAAATGGAGCGAGTTGCAATCCCTGACGAGCCTCTCGACAAAGATCGATACCCAACAAAATTATAGCGCGCGTTTAGCTAGTCCGCCACCCGTTTAACCCAAAAAACCCCCTTTTTGACAAACGGAGTTTTGATTATTGAGGTTTTAACGATTATAACGATTGCAGTGATTTTAACCACCCTTGAAATCATCCCTTGTGGGGGTACGGGGCTATTTCAATCTTGAACGTTGAGCCGTCGAGCGCCGCGCTCGTTACTTGGGAAGCCTTGCCGTTCAAGACGTCTAAGCTATTTGAGTGAATATGACCGGTGAAGACTCCGAGCAGGTTCGGCGCGTTAAGAAGCGTTTCTCGGAAGCGGTAGGTCGTTTCATTGTGTCCTTCCGCAGGCCATTGAGGTCGACGCTCTATTTTATAAAGCTGCTGGTCGTGCTCCGCGTTCCAGTCCGGATGTCCGACTCCGTAGGCGACGCGTCTTCCCGGAGCGTAAAGCGGAATGTGCATGAACGCCAAAGACGGCTTATTCTCACTAAGTTCGCGTGTAACGAAATCCAGCTGTTTCGGGAGGATCTCGTAGATAGAATCGTCAATCATGATAATTTTGACGCCTTTGATTTCAACCGAATAGCAGAGCGGGTCGACGCCCTTGGGGTAAAGAGGCTGGAGGCGCTTTTGGATCCATTCGTCCCTGAGCTCGCGTTCGGTTCCTTCCATGCCTTCGAAATGCCAGTCGTGATTTCCACAAACGTAATAGTAAGGCGCTCCGATTTTGTCAAGACAACTTTTAACGTAGTCGACTCCTGCAGCCGACGGGAAACTGACAATGTCGCCGGTGAGCGCGACGGCGTCGTAGTTTTCTTTCGCCGCTTCTTCGGCGATTTCCGCAAGCATTTCTGTCGGAGTCGTATCTTTTCCGTCGTAATATCGCTTCGTGTGATTATAAGCTTTGGCCATACGGTCTGAATACTGTTTGTAATCGTCGCCGCGTTCGTCGTCGAGGAAGAGGTGCGAGTCGGAAATCTGCAGGATTTTAACCGGTTCCTTAACCAATTCGGAAAAGATTTGCGCGGAACGACCGGTCGACGTATAAGAAGACGCCGGAACCGACGTTGGACTTGAATCTTTAGCAAACGAGGACGCGGCGTTTCCTCCAACGGCGGTCATGGCCGCTCCGAGCGCTGTGCCTTTGAAAAAATCGCGACGCGATACTTTGAATTGAGTATTCGACATAATAAACGCCTCTTTTATTGAATGGGAACACAACCAATCAAGGATTCGAATCTACCCCTTTTCGGTTATCTTACATTGTAAACTCAGCTCGCGTTCTTTTATGAGTTTATTTTTATCATTATAGAGTTTTATGTGATCCCAGGGTAATTCGGATTCGATCGAATAGGGGGTGTGAACGATTAAATTGACGTCGATATTTTCCGCCGCGATCGCTTCGTTCCACACATCTGGTTTAAAGTGTTCTCGCCAGGGATCAAGGCGCGCGCCTCGTCGCCACGCCGTTTCGATAACTCGAGAGATTCGTCGATCGCCGCGCGTCAACAGTCCCTCGAGCAAACTTGTTTCTAGGCCGTGGTATTTGACTTCCACAGATCGCTCTCTTCGCGTTGTGCGCAAAATTCGATGCGCTTCGGTGAAATATTCGCGCGTGCGCATTGCGTCCCACTGCAAAGGAGTATGCGGCTTGGGTACGAAGTTGGAAACGTTTGCGACGACTTGTCCCCACTTTCCGCGAACATCTTTACTGAGTTTAGAAATCTGATTCGCCAGGTCGACGATACCGACGAGGTCGTCTTCCGTTTCGAAAGGGAAGCCGCACATGAAATACATTTTAATTCGCGAAAATCCGTGTTCAAACGCCGCGCGACACCCGTTGTAGAGGTCTTCGTTCGTGACGCGCTTGGCAATTCGTCTCCGCATTTCCTCGCGCGCGGCTTCCGGCGCCACCGTAAGGCTTGACGATCGATCCGTCGTGAGTTCTTGAACCACGGAACTCAGTTGATGATTAACGCGCAAACTGGGAACGGAAAGATTAATACCGTCGCAACATATTGCGCTACGGATTTTCTGCAACGCGCTCTCGAACTGTGGATATTCGCTCGAAGAGAGGGACAGAAGCGTAACGTCGTCGACTCCAGTATTAGCGCAAGCCTTGCGAATTGAGTCTATGATCAAGTCAACCCTGCGAAAACGCAACGGTCGTTTCAACTGTGTGCTTTGACAAAAGCGGCATTTTTGTGGACATCCGCGCATGATTTCGATTGAAATCCGGTCTTGCACGCTTTCGATTAACGGAATGAGAGGGCTGGTCGGCGGCGCAAACGCGTTGAGATCCCTAACGACGGCGGCTTGCACAAACTCTGGCGCGTCGGGATGATTGGGCTTGGGTCTTCCCGCACGATTCATCCTGTCGAATTCGATATCGTAAAATTCAGGAGCATAGGCGCCGGGAATCCTTTTGACAATTTCGAGAATCATTTCACGGCGAATAGCGCGCGAATTATCTCGCCGTTGATTAACGTCGAGAAGACGACCGTTTTGGGACGCAAAGATTCGTTTGATTCCGTATTGGCTTTTGAGTTCGCCCCATAATTGGAGAAGATCAGGCACGGTTTCTTCGCCGTCGCCGACGAGATAAACGTCAATAAAATCAGAGGTCGGTTCGGGATTGGAAGCGCACGGACCGCCGGCGATAATTAACGGATCGTCGTATTGCCTGTCAAAACGTCTAATGGGGACGCCGCCTAAATTGAGCATTGTCAGCACGCTTGTGTAGCACAATTCGTACTGCAACGTGAAACCGACCGCGTCAAAGGCGTTAAGCGGTGTGAATGTCTCCAACGAATAAAGGGGAAGGTTGTTTTCACGAAGAGCGTTTTCAAAATCAGGACTTGGGCAGAAGGCGCGCTCACAGGCGAGATTTGGACGCTTATTGACGGCGTCGTACAGCACCCCGAGCGCGACGTTCGACATTCCGATCGAATAGACGTCAGGGAAACAAAAACACATTCTCGCCGCAACAGAATCAGACTCTTTGACAATCTGCCCAATCTCCCCACCAATGTACTGACCAGGCGTCCTGATATCAGGCAACAGTATGCTTTCAACGTTGCGACGAAGTTCTGAATCAAAAAAATAGGGGGTTGACATACTGGCGTCGTGGTCTATAAACGGTGGTGATCATACGCGGAGAAGGCGAGACTCAATGCGGCGCCGGTTAGGGCGTCGACCTTCAAAAGAGAATTATAGGCGTCTCGTCCGAAAAGGCAAACGAAATTCCAGTTGGTAATTTCCCTTTCGGCGAGACGCGAACAGAAACGGTAACCAATCGATTCCGTCGGGAGGTTACCAGAACTTCAGGCGACCTAGCGTGCGATCGAAAATTCCGGGCGATTCCGCTTTATCTGAGTCCGCTTCGTTTTGCGGCTCGGGCGCTTCCGTAACAAAAGCCGGTCTTCTTGGACGATTTGCCAGTAGTTCCGAGTTGCTCGGAATCTCTTCTTTGAGCGCTTTTGCCCAATATCCGTCGAACATGAAGATGAGATCCGTCACTCGGTCTTTTGAGAGTCGGTATTCGGCTGTATTGATAAGGCGCATGAGTTCCGGCTGTTCCGAGGCCGTGAACGCGATTTTTAAAGCGTTAATTTCATCGATCCACACTTGTCCTTTCCCGTTGAGTTCAAAGCGCAGAGAAAGATTCTCCAGTCCGTCGAATGGGAGACGGTCAAATATCGCTTGATCTTGAATCCAAACGACGCCGTTGGGGGCGGCCCGGTTTTCCGCACGCGCCTTTTGCAATAGGACGTCGCCTACTGATATTCGACGGTTGAACGGCTTGCCGTTGCGACGACCGGTCAAACAGACGGCCAGCGGCAAGTCTTCGTTGGGCAAAACGCCGAACGCTATTTGGAAACAGAGCCGACCTGTCGTTGGCGCCGTGAAAGGCTGACAAAGAACGCCGCCGACCGCTCCTGTTGAGGATATCTTCAAACTCGCGGCGCCTTTAAACACGACCTTATTGTCGAGCCGCACGTCAACCTCGTTGGGACCAAAAGCGCGCCAGCCTGGTATTTGAGTCGGATTGGGCGGTACGGCGGCGGTTTTTTGACGCGCGGTATTTTCGTCGAATTCAATCGCGGGGGAGTCCGACTTCTTAAACAGGTTCACACGCGGAGGAGCGACGCCGAGGAGATTTTGTTTTTCCGCGTTTTTCTCGATCTGCGGCGCAAGGTCTGACGATTTGTTTTCCGCTTCAAGGTAAGACTCTTCGAAATTCGCGTTGCGCAACTCGTGGGCGACGCCGCGTTGAGCGACGAGCGCGCGATCAATATATTCTTCAACGGCGCGCTGGAGTCTCCCGCCTTCGCCGCACACTTCGACAGGTCGCGTAACGTCTAGCGAGTCGATAGACGCCGTAGGATCCTCCACGCGAATTGCGACAAGATCGTAAGGCGTTTGAGTGAAATTCCAAACGACGCCGTCGCTTAGCGCTTTTGGCTCTTCGCGACGCAGACCGGCGAACAACTCGTAGGCGGCGTTGGGACGCGTCGATAAAGAAAGGCTCACGCCGAGATGGAACGGCGCCGTGTTCAGGAAATAGAACCACGTTTCTTTTTCGGAACGATGAAATCTCACAACCAAAGGTTGAATTGACTTTTCGTTTTGTTCCTTTTCCAATTCGCTCCCGGCAAGCGCCGAATCGCTCGATTCTTGAGACGCTTGCTTAATTGCGGAGTCAGACGACGGCGTCCATGTTTTAAAGCAGACGGCCGGCAGACTTTTGAAAACGTAGACCCAGTCTCGGAGCGAACTCTCTTGACCGAACGGCGCAAGATTTCCCCCGTCGAAAAAACACAGTTGATCGCCGACGGCAAGCGCGGAGGCAAAACGACGTCTGTTGGCGTATCCGCTTGGAAGCGCGCGCGTGTGGAGCGCCGTTACGGACGGACGAAACGGACTTATGACGTCAAAATCATAGAGCGGACGCTCTTCAGACTTGTGCAAAAACACGACGCCGGGAAACGCCTGATTGACGGAAAAGAGCGACATGGCGCTCGGAGACGACAGCTCGTCCGTAACGGCGCGTTTGCCAAGCGGGAACGTCGGAGCCAAAATTTCCGGTCGCAAGAGAACCGTAAAACTGTCGGGGGCGCCGCTTTGATTTACGTACCTTGCTTGCGCTATTCGATTAGGGGATCGCGTTTCCGTTTGAAGACGCGCGAACTTGCTCGGATCTAATCCGATGAGCTTGAGCGTGTCGCGAATGTTGCGCGATCCGCCTAAACTTGGGTACAATCTCGCTTGGCTATTGGGCGTGTCGAAGACGGCGCTCGGCGTCAGGTATAATCTGAGATCAGGACGGTACTTCGCGAGCGTTTCATGAATTTTGGCGTAAAATCGACACAGCGCGTCGACGCGCCAGTTCAGCCATTCTTCGTAGCATACGTCGCGAATAAACTCAGCGCGCTTCAGATACCGATCCGCGCCTTTTGCAAGCAATAGGTCTTGAACTTTTCGATCGCCGCGCGCGGCTAGAACGGACTGCAAGTTCGATTCGCGAACAAAACGCATAATCGTTTCGTCGTCCATACCGTAGAAGACGTCGTCCGGAAGCGACAGCCAGCCGTCGGTTCCTACGTCGAGCGCCAACCCGCCAAAGCTTTCATAAGAAGCGCAACGCGACGCCAATTCGTCGATAACGGCTAGAACGACGTCTTCGACGACTGGGTGCAAAATGTTGTAATACGATCCGGAACCATTGCGATAGCGAGCCGAATCGACGACCTTCCGACCGTTTGGACCAATCCATTCCACGCCCTCGACAGAAGCTCTCGTCTCCGTTGATATTCGATTTTCGCGCAACGCCGTTATTTGCTTCTCAAGAGCCGGAAGCGTTCCGTTGAGCTTGACTAACGGAATGAGCGTTTTGTAACGTTGCTCGAATTTCGCCATTAAATAGGTGAGGGCGTCCTTACGAACGGGATCGGAACCGTTCGCAAGGTAGATTCCGCCGTCGTATCGCGGCGAAGGATTCAAAATCGAACTTGGATAGAGCGCGGAACCATCGGAAACGACCGCCAACGTCAGCGCGTCGTAATTATACGCCGAAAGATAGAAGAGAGCCCGATTCGTTGCGTCTTCAAACGACGCCCAATTTTCAGCGCCGGTTAGACCGAATAGGGAATTCGCTTGTCTCACGGAAAATTGGTCGCATATCGCAGGTTGGGTAAGAATGGGGCTAAAGACGCGCCCACGATTTGGCGTGGACGCGGAAGCTCGCTTATCGTCCGCTCGATAGACGCGAATTTGTCCGTATGCGCCCGGCGTTTTATCGGAACAGTTTGAGATCAGAACGATAGGCGTCTTGGTGCGCGGCCAGAAGAGCGCGGTAAATCGCGAGACTTCGTTTGAGGCGCGATCGGAAAGGGGATCGTCGTCGGTAAGAAGCCCGAAATCGATTGAATTCGGGAACAATCCGCCGGAAACGGACGGTTCGAGAACGCTGATTCCAAGTTGTTGCGGAAAAGCGGCGGGATACTCGATTTCGAGTAGGTGCGGCGCTCCCGGCGTTTGGATGGGAATAGGGTAGGCTTCCCATGACGTCGAAGTTTGTCTTGCGTCGTTCGTCAAGTGAGCCGTGATTAAGGCGTTCGACGCCGAACCTTTCTCCAAATTCGGCGCTAAACGCAGGAATTTTGTATGAAAGCCCCCGAGTTTAGAGAGCTCCTCCGTCGTAAATGGGCGCGACGAACCGCTACTCAACGGTTTTTCCCAGAGGTCGGCGGCGAGTCCCCACGTCTGGCGATCAAGATTGCGCATGAAACGTTGGTAATTATCTCGCTCCCAATTTGTCGCGACTTCAAGTCTGAACGTTGCTTCCGCCTGCTCGAGATTACGTTTTTCTTCTTCCCTTTTTGACTTCAAATTGAAAATGTTGACTCCGAGCGGCGCGTCGTTTTGAGCGTTCGTTTGACCCAGAACGAGACCGGACGCCGGGTTTAAAGAAACCGACGAGTCGGCGCGTTCGCCCATGGACGACGACCGATCATTTGACATATCGTTCTGAATACTCGGACGAATTTCAGCAAATCGACGTTGGTTCGAAGCGTCCGTCGCGTCGTCGGCAAAGGTTGCCGGAACGTGAAGGAATCCTTTGTCGTTTTTAACGGAGTTTGCCTTAACGGAGCTTGCGTTTGAACCGGACGGTCGTAAAAAGGGAATGAGCGAACGCTTGGAAAAACTTTTTCGCCATGCGGCGTTTGTCGGGTCGATCGTTTCGAGAAGCTGCGCGCGAAGATCGCCGTCGACGGCTTCAAGCGCGTCGCTGGTTTCTATTTCTTTTTCGCGTGAGACGACGACGCACTGGAACGACCGTCGAGCGACGACCGTTCCGGTAGGCTTCGGAACGCCGGGTAGCGCGAACGTTGATTTTGCGGGCGTCTTTTCAACGAGTTCGAGAACGATCTCAAAGACTCCGTCGGCGTTCGGCGTCGTCAGTTGAAAGGAAGTTGGCGTCGGGACGGAATAAGGATCGCCAACAATCTCGTTGTTGGCTGCGAGCGTTCGCAGGTCGATCTCTCTGGTTTCCGACCAAAACGCCTCTTCTTTGTTCCGAAGACGAGCGGACGCGACGAGGATAAGATCCGTCGTAACTTTGCGGGAACATGAACGAGGAAGCGCCTCAAGAACGAACGTTTCGTTTGGTCTAAAGATCGTTGATCGCGCCGTTCTCGTATTCAAAGAGGTAAACTTTAGGATTCGAACCGGAATATCGTCTCCAGGCGCGCGGATAATCTCGATACCGTTTCCTTTGGAGTCAAACGGTATTCTTGTCGAGGATTCTATTAGGCGATTGACGAAGATTGTTTTCGCGATCGATCGTCCGGAGGATCTTTCGGTCAGTTTTAGTTCCAATCGAGAGTCTTGCGGCGCAAAAATCGTCGTCTCAACGCCGCAGAAAGTTGTCGGAACCTTTGTGTGAAGAACAAGTCTGTCTTGCGCCTGATCGAGCGGAAGAAAGTCCGTCGGACTCGCCGCAGACGAACCGAGTGGAACCGCGTTTGCAAAAGAACCGCGCGAGACGCTCAATTCGCCGTCCCAGTTACACGGTTCATGGGACGAAATAGAAAAATCAACGCGTATGAGCCCCGGTTGAAACGGTTCTTGCGTCGGCGCTGTTGACGACTTGACGTTTGTCGTTGGACGCGATATTGAGTTCGACGCGTCTTGACCGTATGCGTCTGTGGTTGCAACTCTAAATAGAGTAACAGTCAGAAGCATAACGCCTACATACAAACGCGTCAACCTGGTTTGGTACAACATTCGACAACCCAAAAAACACCGTGCGGCCTGAACGAGCGCGCGCTCGCTCAACGACAATTGTCTTTTCATACTACCAAAACGCTGAATTTTGGTCAAGACGTCGTTTCACTCTTGTAACTGCGGGTTGAATCGTTCGTGGTCAGAAACGTTGGGACATACGTAAAGATTCGACGTAGCGTCTTTCGAGAGAGATAAACGATACCTATTTCATTCTGCTCCTTACTCGATTTCGTTATATAATCTTGCGATCACTTACCTGAATAGTATTCCGTTTGAACCTTGCTTTTTCGAATAAGAATGGAGCTTTGATTGAAAACGCGTAGGAGTTCGTCTGAGAGCGCCTTTACTTCGTCGAGAGTCGTATCGTCGAGAGATATGACGAGGGAATCTTCCCGAAATACCGTTCCCTTTTCGTCGATCCAGCCGCCGCGCGCTTCTTGAACGGCATAGCCGCCGAAGCGCGAGATTAAGATTGGCTCGAGTTTCGTTCGCGCTTCTTCAAGACTCGCGACAGGGAGGTTTGACTCTTTGTCGTTGAGACCGAGGCACAATTCGTAATGGAGATTTTGGTGGACGTCGGAATTACGGCTTAGATTGAGAACCAGATTCAACGCGGAAAGAAGGACGGCGATCGACGCTAATATGCAGACGAAAAGGCAAGATCGATTATTCATTGTCTAGCTCGATTAGTAGGGTGAGTTGCGACGCGCGCGTTTGGACGCGTTTGGATTCGTTCTGAAGGGGCGGGGGCGCGAAACGCCGGGACGCAACGATCCGGCGCCGCACTGATCCTGAAGCTAATATAGGCGAAGAAAGGTTCAAGGCAAGGAGAACGCGGAAAATTATCGAATCGCCAAAGGTTGTCTTTATGCGACTCGCAAGACGTTCAAATCGTCTCAGGGTAGGGCGCTCGAATATGTCTCCAATTGGCGTCTTAAGAAGAAATCGCGCCGCGAGACGTTCAAATCGAACGGTCGCGGCGCGCTTCTTTTATTGGCGAAGGTTTGCGTTACGCAAGCTTCGCGAGGACGTTTTCGGCGAGAAGATCAAATTCGTCGTCAAACTCTTCAAAGAGTTCGTCGTCGGTCGCTAAGAGCGCGTCGAGCGCGTCGACGGCCGTCGTTTGGGCGACTTTCGTCGCGCAGTACGCCGAGTTCGACCAGAAGACGCCGTCTCCGAGAGCGCGAACCTTAAGGTAGTAGCTCGTGCCAGGCGTCAGATCGTTGATCGTGAAGCTCCTCTCCGTCGCGGCAAGATTGACGGTCTTGTAAGCCGATTCAGATCTCTCCTTGTAAATGAGCGAGTATCCGGTCGCGCGAGGGTCGGCGTTCCAGGAAACGGTCAAGGAGGTCGCGGTCGTTTGATCGACGTTCAGCGTCGGGGAAGCGAGCGCGGTCTTAACCAATGCGTCGTTCGTCGTCGCGAGCGTCGTTACCGGGGAATACTTGGAATTGATATATTCCGGGTTGGAACTAACGGAGCGCAGTTTGACCTGATACTCCGTATTCGGTTCGAGACCGACGATCTGATAATAAGATTTCGTCGCGGCGACGGATTTTGTCGTGAAGGTCGACGAACCGACCGGGGCGTAGGCGACGTAGTATTTCGTCGCGTTCGGCACGGAATCCCAGTGGAGTAGGATTGAGTCGTTGGACGCGTCCGTCGCGGTGAGCGTTGGAACGAGCAGTTTAAAGGGGTTGAGCGTCCAGTATGCGGTCAGAGGCGAATATGGTGAGGTCTTATAGTCGAAGCCGTCGCCGAGAGCCGCGACTTTCAGGCTATAGCTCGTTTCCATTTGCAGACCGTCGAGAACGAGTCTCGTTTGCGCGCCGACGTCAAGGGTTGTGTACGCGGCGCCGCCTGCCGCAATGTACATGACTCTGTATCCGACCGCGTTATCGACGGCGTCCCACTCGAATTCAAGGGAAGACTCCGTCGCTTTGACGAGCGAAACGACGGGCGCGTCGAGCGTCCTTTGCGTGTCGACGGTGATTTCGACGCTTTCGGAATCTTCCGACGGGTCGCCGAGGGCGGTGAGACGAATATTGTAGCGTTCGCCTTCTTCAAGACCGGAGATTTGACGTTGGGTTTTGTTCCCCGCGAGCGCGATCGACTCGTACGCCGTCGCCCCTTCCGCCTTATACTCGATCCGGTAGCCTGTCGCGCCGACAACGGCGTCCCATCGAACCGTGATCGCGTTCGTCTTCTTACCGACGACGGTTAGCGTCGGCGTTTCAAGTTGCGTCGTTTGTCGTTCGTATGCGCCCAAATCGACGACGTCGTTGAAAACGCGAGGATTTCCGGCGAGATCTGTTTCGACGCTAACGTAGGTATTGTCGCCTTTGTTATACGCCTGCGAATTGTAGGCGAGGGTATAGTCGCCGTTCGACGCGTCGGTAAAGAGGGGCGACGATGGGACGTAATCGTAATTATTGCTTCCTTCAAAGAAGGATGGAAGCGGAATATTCCATTCGGAAATATTCAAAAGCGAATTGTAGGCGCGTACTTTCACGTTCATCAAGTCGCCTTCGATATTGGCGTCGTTTTCCACAACGATTGAATTGTAGAGGTAAAGCGTCGCTTCGAGGGAAGCGCTAACGCCCGTCCCGTTATAGGCGATCGTGCTATTGACGATCGCGGCGTTTTGGCATAGACCGAGTCCCGGACCTTCGTTGTTGACGATCAAGGAATTATCGACGCGAACGTCTGCGCAAAGCAGAAGGAGTCCGACGAGGTTATTCCCCGTAATCGAGCTGTCAAGGATCGACGCCGTAGCGTTCGTGGCACGCATGAAAACGCCGCCGCCTAGGGACGCCGCATTGCCGCTGATCGTTGAACCGACTATTGAGAGACTCGCGGCGTTTTCATAGACGTAGACCCCGCCGCCGTTTTGAGTTGCGGTATTGTTGGAGATTTCGCAATCAATCAAGTTTGCGTTCAGCGCGGAGATATAGACCCCACCTCCAGATGTAGCAGAATTCTCGGCCAGTATGCAATGACTGATTGAAGAGCTGGATTCGGCGCTACTGTGTTTGAATACTCCTCCGCCATTTCCAGACGTCGAATTCCCGGCGATTGTGCAGTTTGTCATAACAGTGGTACCAGTGTTCATAAAAACGCCGCCGCCAGCGCAGTCCGCATAGCCGGTAGAGCGAATCGAGGACGTATTATTAAGAACCTCGCAGTCCGAGATGAACGTCTGTCCTCCCGCGTTAATCCCACCGCCATAAGTCGCTGCGTTTCCTGAAATAACGCAGTTCGACACGTTATAAACGGCTTCGCTCCCGCCAACAGTACATACGCCGCCGCCGTAGACTCGCGCCGAATTGTTCGTAATCATACAGTTCATTAAGGTGGCGCTTCCTTGATAAGCGGTTGCTCCGCCGCCGCACATCGCCGAATTTTCTGTAATGACGCAATTTACGATCGTTGTGCCTTCGCAACTGTCTTGGACGTAAACGCCTCCGCCATAACCGTAGCTTGAGGCGGCATTGCCTTTGATCACTGAATTAGCGATCGTCGTATTCGAGCCGGAGATATAAACACCGCCGCCATTCCCACTATTTCCGCCGGTTATCGTTAGTCCGATAAGCTCCGCTCCGTCTCCGCTCAGATAAAAGACGCGCGAGCGCTCGTTTCCGTCGATCGTCAGACCCGGCGCGTCGTTTTCCGTATTCCAAAGCGCGGAGGCGTCGATCGTCATCGGCTTATCGACGTTGATCTGCGTTCCGCCGAGGGTAATC
>ONGM01000164.1 GCA_900317365.1 uncultured Planctomycetota bacterium | reverse complement strand
TCGCGAGGTTATCCTCAGCGCATTTTCCAGCGCATTTTTGCGGATAGCGTAACGGAAAACGCGCGACGATCCTCCAGGATCCGCAACGAGACTCGACGCCTTGGCGCGTTTGAGGAGCGCGTACGCTCGTTCGGATAAAATCTCCGCCGAACGTAGGTCCCCCACATAAAAAACGGCGACCATGTTTCCCACGTCGACTCAAAGACAACGCTCGCTTTGAGCCGACGGCGGCGCGTCAGACTTTCGAACCTCACGCCTTGGAATAATTGCGTTAATAAGGAACGTTCGTGTCTATCGGAACTTGCCAGTCGTTGAGGCCGTTCGTGCGATAGTTCTTCGTTTCCGAATCTTGAAGCGCCTGTCGCAAGTGCCGCTGGAACGGCCAAGAGTAATTCGATCCGCGATAGCGCGTTCCCCA
The DNA here is from genome assembly GCA_900317365.1 of uncultured Planctomycetota bacterium. Taxonomy (GTDB): domain Bacteria; phylum Planctomycetota; class Planctomycetia; order Pirellulales; family Thermoguttaceae; genus RUG369. The sequence goes on along the minus strand of ONGM01000164.1, from coordinate 3,651 downwards.
AGCCCAATTCGCGCCGACGACCAAAACGTTTTTCATCGTGTCGCCGTAGAATGTGTGCCACGTCGTGCAAAGAACGCCAAATGCGCCTTTCTTTTGAACGTTCGCGCTTATACTGCGAATTCCGTTAAGATCGTTCCAAGGACAACCGAGAACGTCGAATCCTTTCTCCATAAAATAGCTCGTCGTCGGCCATTCTTCGTTTTCCTTCGGCGACCCGTACTGCCAGTCGCAAATTACGACGTCTTTCGGAAGCCTATCGATTAGCCCGCGCGTTTTCTGATTACCGCCGGTCGTGTAGCCTTTAAAATCTTTCGATTCGACGAGCATGTCGTGCCACATCATAACGCGGCAATCGCGCTCTTTCAGTAGATCGTGAAAATAAACGAGCCAGTCAGCGAGAGCGTCGACGTATCCGCCTTGTCGGCGCGCAAAGAAACTCGCGCCTGCGGAATACGCCTCGTCGCAACCGATATGAAAATACCGCGGTCGATCAAAGGTCTCGTAGAGTTCGAGAACGCATTTCGTCAATAAATCGCGCGCGGCGGGATTGTAGATGTTCCAAGTCCATCCGTCCGGTTCAAAGAGCGGCTCCAGTTCCGGATGAAAATCGAGCGCCGTATGCTTGGCGGAAGCGGCGCGAGCGTTCGGCGCGTGCCCAAAAAGATTCAATTGCGGAATAAGCTCCACGCCAAGATCTTTGCCGAGCGCCACAAGTCGTCGCGCTTCTTCTTTACTCGTACAGCGCTCTTTCCAGTAGAGCGCCTCGTTCGCTTCAAATGGGTAAACGCCCCAAAATTCCAAGACGATATAATTGAACTTGTAATACGCCGCGATCCGAATCGAACGTTCAATTTCGTCCGCGCGCGTTTCCGGGAACCAGCACAAATGCAGTCCGCGAAAGGCGATTTTAGGCGCGTCCGCTATTTCGTGCTCCGGAATGAAATATTTCGACGTCGCGGTCGTCGCCGTATCGCAGAAGGTTTCCGAAAGCTGACGCAACGTTTTAAACGCGTCCCGAAAACCCGCAAGATCGCGCGACGCGATATAGAGGGCGCCGGACGAGTCGCTCTGACGCGCCGTCCATTCTTTCGGCGAGGCGTCCGCCGCGACGCTCTGATCGCGAACGGCAAGGCATCGGTACGCGTTTGCCGTCTTCAAAATCTCGTCCTCTGCGGCGAGCTTTTTGACAAATTCCAATTCGTCGTCCGTTCGCGAGGGATTGTTCTCAATTTCCTTCGCAATCTCCGCGATCGTTTTGACGTCAAATTTAAAATCGACGTCAAAGTTCTTCCCGACCTGTTCGCGAATCGTTTCCAGCCCGGCGTCGAACGCAGCGTCGCGGGTGAAATCGTTCGGTAGAATTAAGGAACAGCGTAATTGTGAATTCAAAACGACAATTCCGAGTCCATATCGCGTTTCGGTCGGCGCCGGAATCAGCCGCGCGTCGTAAACCGAAACTTCGCTCTTATCGATCGGCTCAAACCCGCGCGTCGTTGAAACGCCGCTCACAACAAGCGCGGCGATCGCTAACGCGCAAAGAATCGTCTTCGTCAAATGTCGCATTTTACGTCTCATACCGAAAAAAACTATCGAACGTCGGAATCCTCGCCTCATTGAACGCGAGTTCAGGCGTCGCGCCCGAACCGACGCCTTTTGTCTTTTTGTATCAGAGCGACGAAAACAAATCAAGAATACGGGGAAGATTTTATTCGTCGCCGCCGCGCGACGAGGTAAAATCCTCCTTGCGAACGACGAAGAGGGTCAAAATCACCGCCAACGGCAGGTATATTTTCCAGAACGTCGCGACGAAAGAGCGGCGCGGGTACTCGACGCCTTGCAGTCGACCGACGCCGCCGCGACTTTGGCTCAGCGCCCAGCGGAAGACGTCGCCTCGCTCGAAAGGCGCGCTCCACGAATCGTGATGACCGTTCGGCTTAACGGTCGCGCGCGCGTTCCCGCCAAGGGCGTTGATTTCGTCGACAAAAGCGACGGTTTTCGCCGGAAACGCCGCAGCGTCCCCTTCGTTATTGAACGTCCAAATCGCCATGTCGACGAAATCCTGCGCGCGCAAATTACTCGACGGCGTGGCGGAGAAGACCGTTAGGCTCGCGACTTCCTCGCTGTGCGCGCCCGCAAAGAGCCAGGCGCCGTACCCGCCGGAAGAAATCCCGATCGTCTCAATTCGCTCGCGATCGATCGGACGCTCGACAAGAAGGCGCGCGTAAATCTCCTCGGCGATCGTCATCGGCGAATTGTTCTTTCCGCTCTTGTCTTTGTAGTTCGAATAATCCCAGGTTTGACGGTCTTTCGGACATTGGACGGCGAGCATATAGAAATCAAGGGCTTCCTTTCCGGCAAAGAGTTTGATCGCGCGGTGAAGGTGCGCGAGGTGGCGTTGATTGTCCCCAACGCTCTCCCCGAAGCCGTGAAACCAGACGATTAACGGATACTTTTTACCAGGAACGACGTTCCGAGGCGAACGCAGTCGAAAGCGAACTTCTTCGGCGTAATCGGAACCGCAAGAGAACGTATATTCCATCTCGTCAAAGCATTTAAGAATCGACGCGTCGACTTTATACCCGCCGTCCCAATGCTTTTGCGAAGGAGCCTTTGAAATCGAGTCGAGCGACGCCGGATCCAAGCCTTCGGCAGGCCGAATCGTTCTGAGCAAGCGCGGGGACTCGACCTCTTGATCGGCGCTCCAGACGCGCTCGTCTCCGAATCCCCCGAAAAGCGAGCCGACAAACGCGGCGAAGTAGAGAGACGATTTACTCGTCGGACGTCGTTTTTTCAAATGTTTAATAACCAGGTAAAGAACAACGGCGCCCAATATCAAAGCAGGCGCGTAAAGCAGCTCGATCGTAAAGCGGCGAAAGGTAACAAGCGTCGTTACCGGACGATAGAAAATCGTTTCGAGCACGGAATAACGAAGAAATCGCCAAAGCGCTTTCCAATCCGTAAAACGCCAACACGACAGCACAACGAAGGAAAGAATGGAAAATCCCAAAGCCCAACGCGCGTAGGCGACGCTCGGAACGCGTCGAAGGATACGAATTGGAGATCGTCGCAGTCGACGTCGAACCGCCTTGCGCGCGGAGTCGTAAGAAAGAACACGAAAAAACGTCCAACCGACGGCGATATGCCATAGCGCGACGGAAGTCCAGTCGCTCCAGTTCGACGGCGTCGCGTAAAAACGCGCGTAGGTCGCAAATCGCGCGCCCATCAAGGTTCTATTTGTAAACGCAACGTACAGAACGGCTATCGCGACGACGTGCAACAAAAAGCGTCCAGAAACGATTAGTATTTTTTTTAACATAGCGAACTTCCGCAAATCATTGGCGGCGTTTTAGCGATTCTTGTCCGCGCCAAGCAAGACGTTAAAATTTAATCGTCTGCTTCGAGTTCGTGGAGCTAAGATTACGCCACGTATCGACGTCGATCGAATCGGAGACAAATCGCACGGAACCGTCGGCGAGGGCGACGTTGACGCCGCCCCGATGACGACTTCGCGCCGCAAAGCGGAAAGGAGTCGCGATCGTTCCGGCTTCAACGCACGGAAGATTTGCGTACGGCGTGTCGACGCAGGTCTCGATTCCGCACTCGGTTAAGTCGGGTTCCGTCGAGTTTGGAGGACAATATGCGGTAAAGAAC
>ONGM01000243.1 GCA_900317365.1 uncultured Planctomycetota bacterium | reverse complement strand
TTTCCAATTTCGACGAGCGCGTCGCGATTTGGCGCCAATGGGGACGGCGACTTCGCAAGGCCCAAAAGCGGCGAGCGTCCGGGGAAGAGATAGTATTTGTCGACGATAACGAGCCGCTTTAACGCGTTGGACGTCTTGGCGTCGTCGCCAGACTCTTTCGCGTTCTCATATCGTTCAAGCGCGCGTTCGCGAACTTTTTCGATTTCGTCGTCCTTATTGAGGTAACGCCAGGTTTGAAGACAGAACGTTAGCGCGTTGTTTGACAGAACGTTGTTGTCAGAAGAATCGTCTTCTTCGACGATTTTCAAGAGTCTCGGCACGACTAGCGAATCGAATTTTTCAAAAAGCGGATCAGAGCGTTCAAGGTCTTTTTTTTCTTGTTCTTGAATTCGACGTTGGATTTCGAGCCGCTTATTGGAATCAAGTTCAACGGGCGTCTCAACCGCTTGCGCATGCGAGATGGAGAAAATTAAGAAATTCATCATAATTTTTTGCGCGGCGTTCACGACGTCTTCGTTCGACGCGTTCGGATCGATCTCGAAGAGGAAGTCGTTCGGGGACGTTTCGACCGTTTGTTGCGGCGCATTATCGGGACGTTGTTCGTCGCCGTAGAGCGCGTTTCTATAATCGACGCGCGCCAAAATGCATGCGCAAAGCGACATTATGACGATAGTTATCGTACGTTGCGTTTTAAAACGTTTCATGATATATTCTCCGCGACGCGGCGTTTACTCTTCGTTAAAAATCTTTTTTAGTTCGCCGTCGAGATCGAATTCTTTTGTGGACGAAACGGCGGCGACCTTACCGTCGGGGGCGATCAGGAAGCGCTGATTCGGAAGCGCGCCGAGGGACGAGCCGTAGTAGGAGTCGAGATCGACGAATTTTTTGCCGCCGAAAGACGCGTCGGCGTTGGAACGTTCCTGTGAAATCATTCGCCACGGACGTTTTTGCAGTAGAGTTCGACCGTATCGATCGACTTGTTTCGGAACGAATTCGACGACGGCGAATTTTCCGTCGAATTTTTTGAGCGCCGCGATCGCGTCTTGATCGGGTTCGTTGTTCGTCGAACGGGGACGGAGCACGACTAGGGTCGCCTTGCCGCGATAGTCGTCGAAAGAGAGCTCGGCGCCGTCGTCGCAGATTCCTTCAAGGACCGGGGTTTCGCCGACGAGGGCTCGGAACCGCGCGAGTCCGTCGAGCGCGTCGGCGTACTTCTTGACCGCGTCGACGTCGGAGTTCTTAACGGCGTCGTCGAACGCGGCGTGAAATTCCGGGCGAATCAAACGATAGTCGTCCGCGCGGCAGAATTTTTCGACGATATGAGCGACTATCTTGTCTTTATGTTCGGAGCCTGCGATCGTTTCGACGCAATATTTGGCGAAGGCTTGCGCGGCGCCGTCGACGTCGTCGTAGGGTTGGTTGTAATAGCGGAATTCGTTGATTCTTGCGTCGACAAGATTGTCGATCAGACTGATTTCCGATCGTTGATAAAGCTCAGGCGCGAGTTTCTTTATCTTTTCGGCGAGCTTTTGAATCGATTTGGAGCCTGAGAGACGATGAGCCAAGTTTGCGACGTCGGCGGCGCCTTTCAGATTTAACTCTCCGGCGTCTAAGGCGAGGACGCTCGCTTTCCGATAGGCGTCGGAGAAGAGGTCGGCGCTTCCGCCGGGGGACGGATTGACGTTTAAAAAGGCGTTTTGGGCGAGTTGCAGTCGGATTTTAAGGGCGACGGCGTCGATTCCTTCGAGATCGTCGGGAATTTCCAGGAGCGCTTCGTCGACATTGGCGTCGGAGGGCGCGTAGGGACGCACGCGCGTACCGCGTTCGGCGAGTTCGGACGCGAAAAACCGACGTTCCGGGACGAGTGAGCGCGCGCAATCGTCGACGATTTTATAATAGAGTTCTTTTGCCAGTTCGGCGTCGTATCGCGCGAGGCTTCGGCACACGTTGGGCGCGCACGCGGCGGCGCCGGAACGCTCGGCGGCATCGGCGCGGAAGCGTTCGGCGAAGGCTTTCAGGGCGTCTCGGGACTTGTCGGTCGCGTCGAGGGTCGCGCCGTAATATGCGAGCGCGTAGAGTTTAAGTTCAGACGAGTCGGCGTTCTTTTCGGCGTTTTCGAGGAGCGCGCGCAAGACGTCGAGATCTTGCTTTTGAGCGGCTTCGGCGAGCTTAACGCGACTTTGTAGTTCCCTCGCGTCCGTCGATTGGGACGTCGACGATTGGGCGAGCGCGAAACGCTCAGACGCGGGGTGGGCGATCGGCGCGAGAAACGCGCAGACGAGCGAGACCGCCGTTAGGAGGTTGGGTTTTCGCAACATGTCGTTTCTCCTTATCGTTTCGTTTCCGAATTTTCGATCAGCTCCAAACGTCTCTGAACGTTCCATAGGGCGGGCTCGACGGCGAGAACGACGCCCTTGGGATCGACGAGTGCAAAGAGCGGGGTCGTCGCGCGATAATTGTCGAAAATCGCCGGGTAGTCTTTTTCGTAGACGACGTTTGCGCGAATCGACAGACCCTGGACAACGACGGGCCACTCTCGCGCGCGCAAGACGTCGAGTTCTTTTTCGATTTTTTCCGAATGCAGATCCTGGGCGTTTTCAAGGGCGTAGTCTCCCGGAGCTCGAACGTATTCCAAGACGGCGAA
>ONGM01000163.1 GCA_900317365.1 uncultured Planctomycetota bacterium | reverse complement strand
CATGCGACGTTTGTTCGTACCGATTTGTTTCGGCTTACTAATCGCTCTCGGCGTTCCGAGCGTTCAGGCCGGTAATCAAGAAGAAGCCAATCGAATTGCGCAAAGACTGACGCAACAGTACCCGCAATACAACATCGAAGTTGCGTATCAAGAGGGTAAAGTTCGACTCCGCGGCGAAGTCGCTTCGGAAGCGGATCGCGACGCGATCGCAAACTTCGTTCGTCGTATTCCGAAAGTCCGCACGGTCTCCGAATCGATGACCGTTTCGCCTAACGCCGCCGTCTCGCAAGCCCCGGCGCAAGCGGAAGTCCAACCGCAATATGCGGAACCCTTCGGCGCTCGCGGTATTCGTCCGGTTCAAGCGCTGACCCCGCAAGCGACCTCCGCGCCGGTCGTCTACGGCGCCGACGCCGCTCCTGCGGCTCCCGCCGCCGTTACCGAAGCGCCTGCCTACGTCGGCGCGCCCGTCGGCGTCCCGATCGACGGCTCATACGCTCCCGCGACGCGCTCCCCGAGCGACTACTTCGCTCCCCAAGGCGCTCAAACCCCGACCATGCAAAACGGTCAACCGAACCTTCCGAATTACGCTTGGCCGAGCTACGCCGAATATCCCAATTACTCGCAAGTTACCTATCCGAAAAACTACGAAGCGAACGCTTTCCCGTACATGGGCCCCTTCTATCCCTATCCGGAAGCTCCGCTCGGATGGCGTAAAGTGACCATGCAATGGCACGACGGTTACTGGTGGCTCGATTTCAACGACGGTTCCAAGAACGGCCCCTTCTCCCCGCTCTTCCGTCAACAATCGCAATACCGCTAATCTAACGAACGCGTTCGCATAGCGCGAACGGTCGATCAGATTCTCGCCGCGCGGCGTCCCTCGTCGCGCGGCGGTTTTGTTTCTTGCACGCCTCGCCTCTTCGCCTCGCCCGCCTCTTCGCCTAGCCTCTCGCGGTCGACGCGCTTTCTCTTGCCGTTCTTTCAATTCCGCTCGCCTTTGTTCCCGCAGACCGGGCGTCGCTAAGCGCGCGCGACGACTATCAAGTGACAACAATCTGACAAAAAAACGAAGATCGTGGAAAATCGCTTGATTTTCCTTTTCATTTGCAATATGATTGAAACGGTGGCGCGACGCTCCGGCGATCGCGCGATTGAAACGCAATCATTCATCGCGTTTGGCGCGCGCGCGTCGAACGAGAAACAGGAGCTTTTTTATGAAATCAGCAGAACGTCGCTTGAATCGTCGCGCATTTCTTCGAGGGGTCGCGGTCGCGGGACTCGCGAGCGCAACTCCTGCGCTTATTCCGGGTTCGGCGCTCGGGCTCGACGGCGAAGTGGCGCCGAGCGAACGCGTTAATATGGGCGCTATCGGTATTGGAGCGCGCGGCGGACACGATCTCGGCATTTTCCTAAGTCGTAAAGACGTGCGGTTCCGCGCGATCTGCGATATTCGCCGCGAACGCCGCGAAGCCGTAAAGAATCAGGCGGATAAGACGTACAACGACAACGAATGCGCAATGTATAAGGATATGGAAGATCTCCTTATCCGCGACGATATCGACGCGGTGCTCATTGCGACCGGCGACCGTTGGCACACGATGGCGTCGATCACGGCGGCGAAGTACGGTAAAGACGTCTACTGCGAAAAGCCTCTCTCTCTCACGATTCAAGAGAGCCGCGCGCTCGCCGTCGCCGTCGAACGATACGGCATTGTCTATCAGGCCGGCACGCAACGCCGCAATATCGGGAACTTCATGCTCGCCGCCGAGATCGCCGCGAGCGGTAAGCTCGGCAAATTAACGGAAGTTCACGCGAACACGCTCTGGCCGGCGACCGACCAAGACTGGTATCCGGCGGAACCGGAACCGGACGTCAACGAAGTCGACTGGGATCGTTGGCTCGGACCTTGCCCGTGGCGTCCGTACAACAGCGCGTACGTCCGCGGCGATTGGCGCGGTAAGTTCGACTTCCACGGCGGCGGCATTCTCGAATGGGGATCGCACACCGTCGACCTCTGCCAATGGGCGGCGCAAAAAGACCACACGGCGCCGGTGCGTTACGAGCCGCAATTCAACGCGGACGGCTCGATCGCCGGACACATCTGGGCGTACTACGACGACGGTCTCAAACTCGTCATGCGTTCCGACGGATGGCTCGGACTCGGAACGTGCTCCGCGCGATACGTCGGCGAAGAAGGCTGGGTTGAAACTGGCGACAGCGGGCGCATGGCGGTCTCCAACGACAAGCTCCGTAGCGAACTGCAATATTTCGGTATGCCGGGAACGGACCCGACGACGCACATCGCCGAATTTATCGAATGCGTCAAGACGCGTCGCGACCCTGCGGCGAACGCGAAAGTCGCCGCGCAATCGCACATCGCGTCCCACTGCGCGTACATCGCGTGGCAGCTCCAACGAACGATCGAATTCGATCCCGTCAAAGAAGAATTCAACGATCCCGACGCCAATAGAATGCGAACGCGAGCGATGCGCGCTCCGTACACGCTCTAATTCGACGTTAAATCGCAATTCTTGTTACCAATATCAGACGTCCGCTAAAACGCGCGCTCAAAATCGCGCGCCGTTGGAGATTACAATATGACTTTGAAATCCGCATTATACGCTCTGTGCGTCGGCGCGATCCTCGCTTTCGCCGCAAACGCCAACGCCCAAACCTGGAAAGAACTCCAAACGTCCACCGACGAAGCGGCGCTCATTCAGGCTATCGAAAAGCCGGGCGATTCGCCGGAAGATATTCACAATAAAAACGTCGCGTGCAAACGACTCGCCGTATACGGGACCCCGAAAGCGATTCCCGCGCTCGTCGCAATGCTCTCGAACGACAAGCTCAACTTCAACGCTCGATTCGCGCTCGAAGCCATGCCCTTTGAAGAAGTCGACGCCGCGCTACTCGACGCCGCGACGAAACTCGACGGAATGAACCTCGTCGGCGTCGTCGACACGATCGGCGTGCGCGGAAAAGCCGGCTCTGTCGACACGATTAAAAAAATCCTCGCCGAATCCAAAGACCAACGCGTCAAAAAGGCCGCCTTCATCGCCCTCGCCGCGATCGGATCCCCCGACGCCGAAGCCGCCCTCGTCGAAGCCGCGCAAGGCGACCTGACCGGATACGAGTTCGAAACGAAACGCGGACTCGGAGACGCTACGCTCGCGCTCGCGCAGAAATATGAAAACGCCGGTAAACTCGCCGAAGCCTCGAAACTCTATAAGATCGTGCTGAACGCCGATTATCCGAAATTCGAACGCGAATCCGGTCTCTATCGTTCGCTCCTCTGCGACGGCGCCGAATCCGCCGCCAAAGTCGTCGAACTCATTCAAGGCGACGACGCGTCCGCATGCGATATCGCGCTGAAATCACTTCGCGCTTTCGCGCCGAAAGACTGCGACGCCGTCGTGGCGAAACTTCTCGACGCCTTCGATTCCCTCCCGGTGGAAAAGCAAGTTCTCGTCGTGCGTTCCTTCGCGCAACTTAAAGGCGAGGCTTCGCGTCCGGCGGTCGCCGCGAAATTAGCGGCGATCGCGAAAGAGTCCGACTCCGTCGCGCTGCAAGTCGCCGCCGCGAAGACCGCGAAAGAATCCGTTAAGACCCACAAGCTCCCCGTCGCGTTCTCAAACGACGCGCTCAAAAAATCGCAAGATCTTCGCGACGCTTACGCCGCCTATCTGACCGCCGAATTCAAGGCGGAAGCCCCGAAATTCGATCCGAACGCGATCGTTAGCGACGCCGGCGACGAAATCACGCTCATGAACCTGAAATGGATCAAAGACGCGCGCGTTAAAGCCGCCGGAGCGAAACTCGTGGAAATCGCGGAAACGAAGACCGGCGCCGTACGCGACGCCGCGCTCGACGCGCTCTCGGAAATCGTCGAACTCGACGACCTCGATCTGCTCGTTCAAGCGCTCAACGGCGAAACCAACGATCAGAAGGTCGACTGGCTCCTCCGCGCCGCTTGCACGCGAATGCCGCGCGAAGAATGCGCCGCGAAAGTCGCCGAACTCTTTGAAAAAGCCGATCTGGACGGAAAGAATAAGATTCTCCCGCTGCTGAAGCAAGTCGGCGGCTCCGTCGCGCTCAACGCGGTCGCGAACGCTTGCAACGGTCCCGCGATCGACAAAGCGACCCAAATTCTCGGCGAATGGAACACGCCGGAAGACGCCGAACAGGTCGCCGCGATCTGCTTGGCGATCGCAAAGCAATCAACGGACGCGAAATATCACTCTCGCGGAATCCGCGGATATATTCGCGTCGCGCGACAATTTGAACTTCCGGTCGACAAGAAGATCGAAATGTGCAAGATCGCGTTCAATACGGCGCAACGCGCGGAAGATAAGAAACTCATCTTCGAAGTCTTCCGACGCAATATCGTAGCGGAAAACGTCGCCGCCGCGCTTGAATACGCCGACGATCCCAACTTCCGCGAAGACGCGTGCGCGTCCGCGCTCTTCGTCGCTGAAAAGATTCGCGTCAGCCAACCGGCGTGGAACTGGAACGAAGCCTCCGGAGACGCCGCGAAAGACGCCGCCGCTAAGATTCTCGTCGACGGAATGAAGAAAGTCGCCGATATTTCGAAAGACGCCGACGTCAAAGAACGCGCAAAGAAATTGCTCTAATCGCGCTCCAATCTTGCCGTTGCGATTCATTACTTATGAACTCCGATCGCTCGCGCGATCCGCGTCGGTCAGACGCGGGTCGCCGACGTCAATAACGCTATTGAAGGTCAATCATGAAAAAAACTCTCGTCGCTTTTGTCGCCGCGATTCTTTGCGTCGCGACTTCCGCTTTCGCTCAGGAAGGCCAACCGCTTAACGCGTTGACTCCGCAAGAGAAAGATCTCGGTTTTGAACTGCTCTTCGACGGAACCGCGCTCAGCCCCGAAATCTGGCAAAGCAGTATCGAAGGTTACCCGGTCAAAGACGGATATTTCGTCTGCGAAAAAGGCGGCAACCTTATGACGAAGAAAAAGTATTCCGATTTCATTCTCCGTTTTGAATTTAAGGAACCGGAAGACGCCAATAACTGGGGCAACAACGGTTGCGGAATCCGCGCGACGGCGCCGAATCTCGACGCGGCTTACAACGGTATGGAACTCCAAATCATCGCGGACGACGTCGCCAATAAGATCGCTCCGTGGCAAGCGCACGGCTCCATCTACGGGATCGTTCCGGCGAAACAAGGCGCTCAAAAGCCGCGCGGAGAATGGAATTACGAAGAAGTCATCGCGATCGGTCCCTTCATTAAGGTCATCGTCAACGGTCAACTCATTGTCGACGCCGACATTACGAACGCTAAACCGATTCACGACGCGCAGCACCCCGGCCTTCACAATAAGGAAGGCTTCGTCGGGTTCCTCGGACACAGCGATCCCGTTCAATTCCGCAACGTTCGCATTCTCTCCTTGGCGAAATAATCGCTCTGGCGACGCGTAACGCAACGCAAAATTGCAACGCAAAATTGCAACGTAAATATCGCAACGCGTTTTCGCACATTCGCGAAAGCGCGTTTTTTATTCACAAACAACGCGAGAATAACAACATGAAATTTCTCTTTGCGTCGGATTCCTTTAAAGGATCTCTTTCGAGCGCGGACGCGGCGGCGCTATTGGCGAAGGCGGCGCGCGAGGTCTTTGGTCCCTCAATCCGGACGTCGACGGCGGTCGTCGCGGACGGCGGCGAAGGCTTGATCGAGGCGCTCGTCGCCGCCGGCAAGGCGACGAAAATCGAAGTCTGCGTTCACGACCCGTTAAATCGCGAAATCAGCGCGCGTTACGGGCTCGTGAACGAACGCGTCGCCGTTGTGGAGAGCGCAAGCGCTTGCGGGCTAGGACTTCTCGCGGACTCGGAGCGCAATCCGCTTCAAACGACGACGCGCGGGGTCGGAGAGCTCGTTAATGCGGCGGCGGAACTCGGGGTCGAAGAGGTCGCGGTCGGGGTCGGCGGCACGTCGACGAACGACGGGGGAACGGGCTTCGCGCAGGCGCTAGGAGCGCGATTTTACGACGCGTCGGGCGCGGAACTTGAAGGAGTCGGCGCCAACCTTGAAAAGATCGCGCGAATCGACGTTTCGGACGTTGACGCGAAGATCAAAAGACTAAAAATAACGATTATGAGCGACGTAACGAATCCGCTAACGGGCGCGACGGGCGCGACGCGGGTCTACGGGCGGCAGAAAGGCGGGGACGAGGCGGCGCTCGATCGACTGGAGCGCGGCATGGAGAATTACCGCCGCGTTCTTTCGGCAGAGTTTGGGGTCGACGCGAACGCAATTCCGGGGTCAGGCTCAGGGGGCGGACTTGGGGCGGCGCTGGCGATTCTTTTCAACGGTGCGGTGAAATCGGGGATCGACGCGACGTTGGACATGATCGACTTCGACGCGGAGCTTTCTGACGCGGATCTTGTCGTTGTCGGGGAAGGTCGACTCGACGGTCAAAGCGCGTTCGGCAAGGCGGCGTGCGGAATAGGTCGCCGGTGTCTTCGCGCAGGCGTTCCGGTCGTTGCGCTTTGCGGGTCGTTAGGGGCCGGTTATCAGCAGATTTACGAGTGCGGAATCGGCGGAGTTTTGACGACGGTGGACGCGCCGATGGCGCTTTCCGAGGCGATGGAGCGCGCGGAAGAGCTCTATTACAACGCGGCGATTCGAATGTTTCGCACAATTCAAACGGGAATCAAACTGAGGGGCGTTTAGAGCCTCTCTTAGGGGAGCGTGGACGTAATGGAACCGCATTTCACAACATTTGGAGCGTTGTTAGGGCTTGCGATAGCGATTTTAGGGGTTGTAAAGAGATATCCGGCGTCGTATTCGCTAATCGTAGGCGCTATCGTCGGCGGATTCGTCGGCAGCCGAGACCTTGACGCGACGTTTGCGGCGGCGTTTGCCGGGGCGAGCGGAATGTGCCCTTCGGCGCTGAGAATACTGACGAGCGGGGCGCTTGCCGGCGCGCTCGTCAAGACGGGCGCGGCGCGGAAGCTAGGTCAAACGATCGTCGACAGGCTCGGGGAAGGTCAGGCGATCGCGGCGATCGCGATTTCGACGTGTCTTCTCTGCGCGGTCGGGGTCTTTATCGACGTGGCGGTCATAACGGCGTCGCCGATCGCGTTGGCGATAAGTCGTCGGGTTGGAATCTCGCGAAGCGTGGCGCTCTTCGCCATGATCGGAGGAGGCAAGGCGGGCAACATCGTCTCTCCGAACCCGAACACGTTGGTCGCGGCGGCGGCGTTCGACGTCGACGTTTCTTCGTTGATTGCGCGCAATCTTATTCCGGCGCTTTTCGGGATCTTCGCGACGATTTTCATCGCTTCGAAATTCATGAAGAAATTCACGGATCGGGTTGCTGAGGAGGGGTCGCAAATCGGCGAGGCGTCGGAACTTCCGAGTCTCTTTGCGTCGTTGATCGGTCCGCTGACGATCGTCGTTTTGCTCTCCCTTCGCCCTCTTGCGAAAATATCGATCGATCCGCTTATCGCGTTGCCGATCGGCGGGGTCGTTTGCATTTTGACGACGAAGAATCGAGCGCGAACGGTCGAATACATGGAATACGGTCTTAGCAAGGTCGTTTGGGTGGCGGCGCTGATCGTGGCGGTAGGCACGATCTCAGGCGTGATTAAGGACTCTTCCTTGGTCGGGGACGCGGAGCGTCTTCTCGCCGTATTAAAACTCCCGACGTTCGCGCTGGCGCCGATTTCGGGAATCTTTATGGCCGGCGCGGCGGCGTCGACGGTCGGCGGCGTGTCGATTGCGAGCGAAGCGTTTGCTGAGACGCTCATATCGAGCGAGGTATCGCCGCTAGCAAGCGCGGCGACGTTGCACGCCGGAGCGACGGTGATCGACTCTCTTCCGCACGGATCCTTTTTTCACGCGACGGGCGGCGCGGTTCACATGGCGTTCCAGGATCGCGTAAAAATTCTTCCGTACGAAATCGCGATCGGTTGCGTTTTAGTGGCGACGTCGACGGCGATCTACGGTCTTTTCGCATGGTAACGGCGCTTGCGCGCGACGTCGCGGCGGCTACAATGAAGTCGGTTGCGCGTCGGAAGTCGTCGCGCGCTTCGTTAGAATAAAGGAAAACGCGTCATGTATATTAGTACGACCATATCGCCGCAAATCGCCGACACGGATATGCAGGGGCATATCAACTTTCTAGCGTATAGCGCTTGGTTTGATCGAGCGCGCACGCGGATCTATAAGGAGATCTCTCCGGATCTCGCGTTTCGTCCGCACGGCATGGTCGTTTTAAAAACGGAAGTAACGTTTCTCAAAGAAGTCTACGTCCAGCACGACGTGGAAATTCGCTCATGGATTAGCGTCTTAGGGAACAAATCCTTCGAAATGACGCAGGAATGTTGGCAACAGGGGGAGCGTTGCGCGGTCGGCAAGACGATCTTTTGCGCTTTCAATTTCGACGAGCATAAAAGCGAACCGATTCAAGATTCCTTCCGCGCCGTCTTGGAAAAGTACGTCTGGCAAGAGCCGATTTTTTAACGCGTTTTCAATCCGACCTGGACGCGCGCGTCGGGCCTCGCCTCGTGAGCGATTCCCAGCAAGAATCGTCGACAAGGGCGTCCGGCAAGTCGAAAAACAAAATCGATTATAGCGCCGAAAAACAACGGAAAGTTGAAAAAAGCTCGATGGCTATTCACAATAAATCGCACCGCAATCACGCGCTTATGTCCTTGAATAAAATGCGCAAAGACTCCGCGCTAAAATACAAGACGTCAGCCGATTTCGAAACGCCTGAAAAATCCATGGTCTGTCTAATGATCATGGACTGTTGCGATTTTCTTAAAATGTTGCCCGACGAATCGGTTCAACTTATCTGCGTCGACCCGCCTTACAATCTTGAACTCGCCGACTGGGACGTCTACGACGACTATATCGCATGGGCGGCAAAATGGCTTGACGAGGCGTATCGTGTTCTGGCGCCCTCCGGAAACATGGCGATTTTTGGTGGAATACAGTTTCGCGACGTAAAGTCGGGAGATCTGATCGATATGATTCACCGCAGAGGACGAGACGCCAAATTCAAGTTAATCAACACGATCATATGGCGCTATAAGAACGGAATGTCCGCGCAACGGTATTTCGCCAATCGACATGAAGAAGTCATATGGTTGGCAAAATCCGACGACTACTATTTTGACCTCGACGCCGTCAGGGAGCCGTATTCTGAAAAAGAGCTTGAAGCGGCGTTGAGAGACAAAAGATTGAACCCTGAAAATACTAGAAAAGGCAAGAACCCTACGAACGTCTGGGAAATCAATCGATTGAACGGCAACAGTAAAGAACGAGTCGGTCATCCAACGCAAAAACCAGTGGAAATTATCGAGCGTCTCGTCAAATCGCTGTCTTATCCCGGTTCCGTCGTTCTCGACTTTTTCGCAGGAAGCGGAACGGTCGGGCGCGTTTGTATTGTCGAAGGTCGTCATTGCTTAATGTGCGATAAAGCGCCGACGACGATAGAGCATTTTAAACGCCGTCTTGGACAGATAAAAAATAGCATGCAACGCTTTGAATATTTTGAAAATAAATGTATTGAAGATATTTTTGCAACTTAATACGTCACAACGTTGTTCAATCAACTATCATGCTTTTCAATAATTCCTAATTTAATGTTCAATTCACGCAATGTACTACGAAACCGCGTTACAACCGCAAGTCGCCGACACAGACTTTGAAGGATTTATTGACTATATGTCGTTTTCTCGCTGGTTCGATCGAGCGCGGACGACTTTTTACAACGAACTCTTTCCCAAGTTTCAACTTAAGCCGCACGGACTCGTCGTCGTTAAAACGTCGGTCGAGTTTTTTGCGCTCGTTACCGTCGACGACGCCGTCAAAGTTCGCACTTGGGTCAGTCGAATCGGAAATAAGTCCTTCGATATAACGCAAGAGCTTTGGTTCGAACGGGACGGACAAAGCGTCATTGCGGCGCGCGGACATTCGATCTTTTCCACGATCAATTTCAATTACCACAAAAGCGAACCGCTCAACGAACGTTTTCTCGAAGTTCTCCGCAAGTTCTTCTGGGAAGGTCCCGACGCGATCCCGCAAACCAACGAGTTCACGCTTTAACTTAACGTCGCGTCATGGAACGTTCTACGCCGATTTTAAAAGTCAACTCGCTAACCTACGCTCCGGAAGACGGTGCTCGGATACTTTCCGGCGTTCGGTTCCAGGTCGCGCGCGGGGAACGCGTCGCGCTCGTCGGCGCAAACGGCGCCGGTAAGACGACGACGTTGCGTTGCGTCGCGCGAATTATCGACGACTGGACCGGCGAGATTACGATAAACGGACGCGACGCGCGGCGCCTCTCGCGCATGGAACTCGCGCGCAAAGTCGCGTACGTCGCGCAATTCTCCCCGACGTTCGGAACGCACGCGGCGCGAGAAATCGTCCGTTTTGGGAGAATACCGCGTCGCTCGCTCTTTTCTCGATTCACCGCAGAGGACGAGGAGGCGGTCGACGACGCGATTCGACGCGTCGGCGCATGCGCGTTCGCGAGTCGTCCGATCAATACGCTCAGCGGCGGCGAACGGCAGAAGATCCTCGTCGCGGCCGCGTTCGCGCAAGAGCCGGAACTACTGCTGCTCGACGAGCCGACGACCTTTCTCGACTATCGCAGTCAGTCGGAAATCTCCGACGCGATCGCGCAATGGCTCGACGACGTCGGCGCCGCCGCGCTCGAAACGACGCACGATCTGAATCGCGTCGCGTTGACCGCCGATCGCGTCGTGGCGCTGCGAAGCGGCGAAACGGCGCTCGAAGCTCCTGCGCGCGACGCGACCTCGACGACCGCGCTCCGCGTCGTCTTCGGTCGCGAACTACGCGCGGTTGACGTACCCGACTTAGGCGTCAGAATCGTCTTACCCGACGCGCGCGTCGAACCGCAGTCGAAGAAAAACGACCGTCAGACTCCGGATCAACAGGCGTCGAACGCCGCGTCTTACGCGCGTAACCATGCGGAGAACGACGAATCGGGGGATTCGCGTCGCGAGTCGAAACGGCGCGCGCAACTGGCGACGCGCAGAATACTCTGGCTGCTTGCGGCGGCGCTCGTTGCGGCGATCGTACTGCCTCTGCTCGGACGAACGTGCTATTCTTTCGACGTATGGCGCCGCTTTCCGACGCCGGAGCGCCCGATCGCGTCGCTCGATTCTTACGCGAAAATCTTCTGGGGTGAACGTCTACCGAAGACGCTCCTCGCGGAACTTGCCGGCGCGGGACTCGCGCTCGCAGGACTCGCGTTGCAGACCCTCTTCCGAAACCCGCTGGCGACTCCGTACACGCTCGGAATCGCGAGCGGCTCGTCGTTCGGAGCGACGCTCGCGATCTACTGTTCCGGCGCGCTCGCGCTACTCGGACTCGGATCGTCGACGCTCGGAATGCCGACTCTCGTATGGTTCTCGGCGCTCGGGGCGTGCGTCGCTACGGCGCTCGTTTACGGACTCTCGAATCGCGCGCGGACGCAAGATCGCGCGCTCTTAGCCGGCGTCGCCGTCGGGTTCTTTTTCTCGTCTTTAACTTTGTTCGGACAATATCTTGCGAATCCGACGAAGACGCACGCTGCAATTCGTTGGACGACCGGCGGACTTGACCTCTGCGAACCGCGCTACCTCGGTGTTACGCTCCTTGCGGTCGTCGGCGGATTTACCGTTCTTCAAACGCTCTCGCGCGCGCTCGACGCTTTGCTCCTCGGCGACGAACGCGCGACGTCCTTGGGTATCGACGTGCGACGATTGAAATTAACCCTGTTTGCGACTTCGTCCTTTCTCGTCGGGGTCGTCGTGGCGTTTTGCGGTCCGATCGGGTTCGTCGGACTGACGGCGCCGCATATCGCGCGACTTTGGGTCGGCGAATCGCACGCGAAACTCGTTTCCGGGTCGCTCTTAATCGGCGCGCTCTTTTTGGCGCTCTGCCACACGTTCGCTCGAATCGCGCTCTTCCCGGTTGTGATACCGGTCGGGGTCGTAACGTCGCTACTCGGCGGTCCTTTCTTTCTCTGGTTGCTCCTTCGCAGATCCAACGCGCGGTAAAAACTTAGGGACTTGATTCGGCGACTTCGCGCGCTTATACTGAATTGACTTCGTATCGTCGGACGTCGCGCGCGGCGCGGCGTTCTTAACTAAGCGCACAAAAGAAGGATAAGCCATGAAAAAGTCCGCCGCTCTCCTGTACGCGCTCGTCGTCGCGTGCGTTTCGCTCTCCGCTTACGCCGCAACGAGCGTCGCGCAAAACGCGCCAATCGCTCAAAACGCGCAAAACGCAACGAACGCGCCGGTCGATCGAACCGATCCAATAGATCCGACGGCGCCCGGCGCCGCAACTCCGGAACGATTCGCCGACCCGCCTGTCGAAGTCCGCCCCTGGGCGTATTATTGGAATCTTAAAGGAAACACGTCGAGCGAACTCGCGATTCGAGACGTCGACAATATGGCGGCAATCGGACTCGGCGGTCTCCTCGTTTTCGATTCTCGACGCTATTGGGACGACTACGCGTCGACGACGCATGTTCCTGTGCCGCTTGAGATTAAGCGCGAGTTCATGTCGAAAGAATGGCGCGAAGTCATGACGGATCTCGTTAAAGAAGCGTCGAAATTTGGCATGAACGTTAGCTTTAATATTTCCGACAGCGGCGGACAACTTCGCGGTCCTTGGGATATGAAGGAACTCGGACCTTACGAACTGATTTGGACGGAAGGAAATATCGACGGACCGAAGAAGATCTCAATCGACTGCGCGGCGCCGGAAGATTCTCAATATTTTTACGACGTCGCGACGGTCGCCGTGCGCATATCGTCGGCGCCGGCGCAAAATCGCGAAGACGTCGTTCTGAACGCCGCTTGGAATAAAGTCGCGCTTGAAATCGGAGCGAACGCGCCGAAATACGACCGCGTTGTCGATCTAACGTCCAACGTCAACGCCGGTAAGCTCGAATGGGAGGTTCCGCGCGGTCATTGGAAGATAATACGTTTCGGCGCGACGCGTATCGGCGAGCCGGGTTGCGTCGACATTCTCAACGCGAAGGCGACGGAAGACTATTTCGCCAAGACGCCAGGCGCGCTCCTCGACGACGTCGGAGAACTCGCCGGTAAGACGCTCACACACTTTTACAACGTTTCGTGGGAAGGCGTTCATCCGAATTGGAGCGCCGATTTCGAACGTTTCTTCGAAGAGCGGCGCGGATACGCAATGCGTAAATATATGCCGATTCTACGCGGTCTCGCTCCTGACGACGATCTCGATCCGAACCGTTTTCTCGCCGACTATATGCGCACAATCTCAGATTCTTTCCGACAAAACTGCTATGAAACGATCGGTCGACTTTGTCATGAGAGGAACGTTCGCTGGCATTCTGAAGACGGCGGACCGTGGAATCGCAAGTCGCCTCTCTTTCAAGAAGCGGACATGCTCTCATTCTGGGGACAAAACGATTTTCCGCAAGGAGAGTTCTGGATCGGTCGTCTAGCGCAAACGAACGCGCCTTACGCCGCTATGGCAGCGCATATCTACGGTCGACGCGACGTCTCCTTGGAAGCTTTTACGCATATGAACAAACACTGGTCGGTCTATCCTGCGCTCTTAAAGCCGTACGCCGACGAGAGTTTTCTCGCCGGCGCCAATCTCATGATTTGGCATACGTACACCGCGTCCCCGGAAGAACTCGGCAAGCCGGGCTTTGAATATTTCGCCGGAACGCATCTCAATTCCAACGTTACGTGGCAACCTTACGTTCGACCTTTTATGGACTATATGGCGCGTTGCCAACTCCTTCTTCGACAAGGACGCTTCGTCTCCGACGTCTGCGTCTTTACGAGCGATAAAAACTACGTTCAGTGGGGACTCGCGGAAAAATGGAACGAGAAATCCGAACTCACGATTCCCAAAGGATATCGATACGATCTGATCGACGCCGCGTCCCTGGTCGAACGACTTGAATATCGGGACGGCGTTCTCGCTCTGCCCGGCGGCGCTCAATATCGTCTCCTCGTCGTCGATTTGCTCAACGATCAGATTTCGCTTGAAGCGGCGCGAAAGATCCTTGCGCTCGCATTCGACGGCGCGCCTATTCTCCTCGGCGCAACGGAACCCAAACGCTCCAACTCCGCTCTCAATTGGCGTTACGCCGACTCTGAAATTCAGTCGATCGGACGCGAACTATGGCGCGGAATCGACCGTGAAAACGTCTATCGCAATTCGACCGTTGAAGAAGCTCTTAATTCGCTTGGCGTACGACCAGACTACGACGATCCCTCGCCTATGCGTTTCGCACACCGCGTCGACGACGAAATCGGCGCCGAATATTACTTTGTCTCTACCTCCGACGAAACGATCGACGAAGCGCCTAAAGCGGTCTTTCGCGTTTACGACAAAATTCCGTCATTGTGGGATCCCAAGTCCGGAAAAGTCTTCCGACTGCAATATGAAACGTTAGAAGACGGAAGAATCGCCGTTGAAGGGATTCCACGATCCTCTTTCGTCGTCTTTACGAAAGAGCCTCTCGCCAACCTACCCATGCGCGCGACGACGCAAGAGCCGGTCGCAACGATCCTGCCCGAATCAACCTTTGAGATCAGATTCGACCCGAAATACGGCGCCCCGGAGTCCGCAACCTGGGATAAACTCGCCTACTGGAACGAAAACGACGTTCCGGAAATCAAGTACTACTCCGGAGTCGCGACATACGTCTTTAACGTAAAACTCGACGCGGAAACGGCGAAGCGCGCGCTCAAATTGCAACTCGGAACCGTGCGTGATATTGCCCGCGTTCGTTTCAACGGCGTCGATTGCGGTATAGCCTGGACGACGCCCTTTGACGTCGACCTCGGGACAAATGGCGTCGAAGGAGATAATCGGCTCGAAATTGAGGTCGCCAACTGCTGGCGCAATCGCCTCGTCGGCGACGCCGGACTCGATCAGAAAGATCGCTATACTCAAACAAACGTCGTTCTACAAAAAACGAACGATCCGCCTATGCCTGCATATCGCGGATACACCGCCGAAGACGACCTCGAGCCGAGCGGACTTATCGGACCCGTCGTCGTTACCGCGCGCTAACGAGTTCGCGCTTTCGTCTACTTGCGCTCGAATATAAAAGATTCAAATCCCCGCTCGTATGATTCTTTTGACTCGACGAGCGGCGATTGTAACTACATTCCTCGAAAACGGACGTTAAGTCTAC
Source organism: uncultured Planctomycetota bacterium (assembly GCA_900317365.1). Lineage (GTDB taxonomy): Bacteria > Planctomycetota > Planctomycetia > Pirellulales > Thermoguttaceae > RUG369. The sequence goes on along the minus strand of ONGM01000163.1, from coordinate 4,689 downwards.
GCTCGGGAGGAGAATTATGAAACTCATTTTTTCGTCGTATCACAACTACCTTGATCGCTCGAGCGGCGCGGCGCTTACGATTCGATCCGCGCTTATTGGACTGGCAAAACGCGGGTGGGACGTTCGCGTTCTTTGCGGGTCGTACTTTGACAGTGTAAACGCTAAGTTAGGCGCTCTATACCGCGAGTTTAAACGGCTGGGAATAACGCCGACGATCTCTAAATGTCGAAGCGTAATCAACGGGAGACCCCGAGAGTTCAAACTGGCGCGATTTAACGACTCCGGCGTTTCAGGCTCTATTCTTATCGACGACGAAGCCTTCTCTACAAGACGATTCCGAAACGATCTTAGCCGCGACGCGGGTCTGCTCTTTCTAAAAACGCTAGACGTCGCCGCGCGAAAAGACGAATATGACGTCTATTTGACCTACGGAGGATATTGGGCGGCAAAAGAAGCGGCTAATATCATGAAAGAACGCGCAAAAAAGAACGTCTTTTATCTTTTCAACCTCACATACAACGACAGAACGCTCTTGCAACTCTTCGACCTCGTTATAAAGCCGTCGCCCTTCGCGCGCGAATATTACCGGAATACGCTATCGATCGATTCCGCAGTGATTTCGCCATTTATAGATAAAGCGTCGTGCCTTGCGCCTGAACGGCGGCCGCGTTACCTTACGCTAATTAACCCGTCCCCAGAAAAAGGAGGACGATTCGCGCTCGGAGTCTTTTTGGATTTGCAGAAAAAGCGCGACGATATACCAATACTCGTCGCCGAAGGTCGCGGCGACTCCGAAAGCGAGAAAGTTAAAAAACGTCCATCTTTTGAAAGGTTCCGTCGACGCGCGCGCTATCTACGCCAAAACGCGTTTGCTTCTCGTTCCCTCTTTATGCGGCGAAACATTCGGTCGCGTTCCCGTTGAAGCGGCGTTCAACGACGTCCCCGCGCTCGTCTCCAATCGCGGCGCGTTGCCAGACGTCGTCGGCGACCCTGAGTACGTCTTGCCCATTCCCGAACGTTTCACGCCGAAAACTCGCGAGCTTCCTACTCCAGTAGAGACGCAAACTTGGGTCGACGCCATTTTAAAACATTGGGACGGTTCGCTCAGTCTTCATGACTCGGAACACTGTTCAAAACTCGCTCAACGCTTCGACTCAGAGAAGATACTCTCAGACCTTGAGCGGGCGCTAAAAGATGAACCACAAGGTAAAGAATGAAAAAATCGCTATCAATCGCGGAAATATTTTTTCATCAAAGAGACAGGTAATTCAACTATTTTGACTTATAACAAACTGAACGACGCTACTTACGATGAGTTTTGCAATTTTTAGAGCAGTTCATTCAATGTCGACGGATAACTTTTTGACAATAATTTGGCATATTCACCCAAAAAGTGTTGACAATGACGTGGACTTTGTAGTATAATGAAAGTGTGTTTTAACCGGGGCGTCGCAAGACGCCGTTACCACAATATTACAGGAGGACGCAAATGGCGACTATTACCGCCCGAATCCGATACTTCCTTGCGTTCTTCTCGTCCGGATCGCAAACCGAAAACAAACTCGCCGTCCGTCTCGCCAAACCGCGCCACGCTCAACTTGAAGCCCTTGAATCCCGCGAACTGCTCGCCGCCTACCCCTACCCGCAATATTACGGGTCGCCGACGCTCGAGGAGTTTCAGGCGGCGCGCGGCGATGAGAACGTCGTTGCAACGGAGCTGGTCGCGCAATCTTCCATCAACGAGAACCCCGTTATTGCAATTGACGCGCTCGACTCAAATGTCACGACGGAATTTGTTTCCATCATTCCAGCATGAATCAAGTAGGAGCAGTAGAATGAAACGTTTAATTATCGCTCGAATAATAATAATCGCGGCGTTCTCTCTCTTTGCAAGCGCGACTTTTTCCGAAGATTCGGAATCGGTAACCGTTGCGCCGAGCCAGGGCGAATTTACTACGGTTGACGGAGTCCATACCATCGAACAACTTCAACCAAACGGACTGCGGCGCGTCGTCAAGGTTTGGCCGTCCGAAGTCTCGTTGGGTGATTCGATCTACTTCTGTTGTTATGATTACAACGTCAGTGGAACACCCTTTACATATCAGGTCTCTGAATCTAATTCAGATCAAACGCTTCACCCTTTCTGTATTACGCTTGAGGCGTCTTTGAACGTACCTGGAATCACTACGATCCAATCGATGAGATCCACCCCTACCGTTCTATCAGAAGTTCGGAGTCCTAATTGTTGCGATATTCGTCCCGGTGAAAAATTGGTTCTGTTGTTAGACAACTGGAAAACGCCGATTCCTACGCGCGACCAATATACATCGCTATTCGCCGATTCAAACGAGATTCTTTGCGAACTTTGCGTTTCCATGTACGGAACGTATAAGAATGGCGCCAGAACCGAAAAAGCAAACGTTTACAAGTTACCTATTCGCTTAAAACAACGCGACGAAAATGAACTGCGTCTCATTGAATATTGGAGAAAACTTTCAATTAAGTTAAAACAAAATGTAAGAGCCCCCCGCCTCGATCAAATCCCAACTTCGTCCTTTCGAGATCCAATTTCGGTAAAAGAAGACACCAATTGGAAGTTACGTTCCATTATCAATCCCGATTTTGATTATTCTCACCCAAACTCCGATATCGAATGGGCGGAAGTTGAGAATCAGTTGCAACCATGCGTTCTGCGCGATGAAATTTCCTTTGCCAGAATGCTTGTATCATACTTTAACGAAAAAGACGACGAAAAGGCGTCTTCTAAACGAAAAGAATTTGTTTCGTGGTTTATGGAGCTCCCGGAACCGCTGTATTACGATCGTCTCGAACGTCTCTGTAATATGAGCTACTTTGTAACGCCTCTTTATAACCAAAGATGCTTGCAGCTACTTATAGATATATTGAGTCGTCAAGATAATAAAATGTTGCGGACGCGGATTAACTCAGCAGTGAATTTCGTCAAACACGACAAAGACGATCCAAATTCTTTCGTCGAATGCTATTTTGCAATCGATCCCAGCCTGCGACTTGTGTTGGAACTATGGCCCGTTACCGTCAAATTAGGCGATCCGGTCTATTGTCGTTATTATGTAAAAAACTTCTCTGACTCCACCGTTAAAAACTATCCTATCGCAAACGCCTATCCAACATTTAAGACGTCGCGTATCATCCCAGAAGCGATATATCGCAAACCAACTCTCTGGATGATAGAAAATACCAATAGAGCGCTTTTATCACAACATAGCAAAGCGATCAATGAATTACAGGTTCTAACGACGAGAGATATTCACGCAGGCGAGAGCAGTAACCAACTCGTCGCATCATGGCGTCTTCCACCGGCAGAACAGCTTTGTTTAGAATTCTGGACAAGTCTTTTTAGGAAGCCTCACAATCATACGTTTAAAATTGACGTACAAAATGTGTGTTATTTCCTTAAAGGACTAGACGACAATTATAATAGTCAATTCGCGCAAGTCGAATCATTCAATTCTTGCCTCTGGTTTACGGTCATTCCACGCGCGAATTCGGAACTCGATCTACTTAAAGATTGGGGAGCAAAGGCAAGCGCCGTTGATCAAGCGTCGATTTCAAAGCTCGCGGAAGCTCATCCGGACGATCTTGTCGGCGCTTTTCTTCGACTTGGGAATCCGTTCCCCCACTACCCGAACGCGCCTGATACGGTCGACGGCTGGAAGAGTCTGGAAGAACAAATCGAGCCGAGCGCGATGCGCGACGAAATCACGTTCTGTCGCATGATTATCGAGTATTACGACGAAAAAGACGACGAAACCGCCGCTAAGCTCTTAAAAAGCCTTTCGGAATGGCTCGAATCGCGTCCGGCGCCGCAACGCTTTGGGTTAATCGAGTCGATCCATTACGGTCAGTATGGAGAAGAAACGAACGAAGTCTATAAAGCCCGCCGCCAGGCTCTCGCCGAGCTCTTCGATCAATTGACCGACGGCGTATATAGCGAGAGACTTAAAAATCCGCCCAACGCGCAAGCGGTAGAGGTGCGCTCATGGTAGAGGTGCGCTCATATTGACACGAAGTAGCTAAAGGGAGTTCATTCGTTACTTTCCTATCGCGGGCGGCGAAACCTTACGGAATTCGCCGCCCGCGTTCTATCGTACAAAGGACGCGCCTGGGTTAAATCCTCGGCAAATGATTGTCAACGCGATTAACAGTGATTTAAACGCAAAACGACGCGACAAACGCTATTGCAAGAGAAACGCTTTTACTGTAGCATATAGGTTGTTATAACGATACCGTATTGTTATAACGAAGTCGATGAAATTTGTCCTAAACGCTTTCAAGTTGCGCAAACGACATGAAGGCGCGAGGAGGTGAAAAAATGTGGCGACGATCACTCGCTCAACTATTGGCGTTCGCGACGCTTTTACTTAGCGCAAGTTCCGTTTTTCCGCTCGAAGTCGATTCGCCGATGGAATCGTCTTCGAACGCCGCCAGGGTCGCAACGCAAGACGGCGAGGTCACGATCACTGATCTTGAAATCTCGGGCGTTCAACGAGTCGTTAAGATTTGGGCGTCGGAACTGTATTGGGGAGACAATATCTACTGTTGTTGCTATGACTACAACGACTCCGACGCGCCGTTCGCATACGTGAACTCTGACCGTAACGAGGAAGTGCAAATACGTGTAGAACTGGTCGTTCCAGGCACGAAGAT
>ONGM01000242.1 GCA_900317365.1 uncultured Planctomycetota bacterium | reverse complement strand
TTGCAAAGACCGCTTATAATGACCGAGACGTCATAATCGTTGGACGCGGAAACGTAGCGTTTCCTTGAAAGGACGTCCATACGAGACAAACAACCTTTGCGGTAGAGAGCGCGACGCGAATGATGAGCGCGGCGCCGTTTCCCCCCAGATTAAGGTTCGCGCGACGTCTCTGCGCGACGCCTAGCGTCGCGCGTCGTTCGGATTGCCCTCGCGACGCACTGGGAACGCGTTCGCAAGCGGCTTGAAAACGACGCGCAAACGTCGCGATACGCGGCGTTGAATTCGCTTCGTCGAACGTTTTTCGCGTAAAACTTTTTTCGAAAAACGTCCGAAGCGTTGGTAAAATGACGGTGAATTAGGACCCCTCGATCGGCGTCCTCACATGAGCATAAGCAATAGGAATTGTCATGTCTCGAGTTTGTGAAGTTTGCGGTAAAGGTAAGATTAAAGGTAATCACATTGAAACTCGCGGTCGCGCGAAGCACTTGAAGGGCGTCGGTACGAAAGTTACCGGTATCACCCGTCGCGATTTCAAACCGAACCTTCAAAACGTCCGCGTTACCTTGCCCAACGGCGGAACGAAAGTCATGCGCGTCTGCACGCAATGCTTGCGTTGCGACGCTGTCGTCAAGAAGGTTGTCCGCAACCCCTTCGCTTTCAAAAAAGCCGCTCCGAAAGCTGAATAACGCGACCTTGCTCGCCATATAAGCTGAAAGAGGAATCGACGCCTTGGCTCGGTTCCTCTTTTTGTTTTCGATTGGCGACCGATTCCTTTTTATTTTTATTCGGTCGCACGGCGCCCCGCTGAAAACTGCCTGCGTCAATTCGGTAGGAGCCAATTCGGTAAGCGTCGCGGGTCGGTCGTCGCGTTAGCTGAGCGAAATCTTTCTCAAAAAGACCGCGCCGATCGTATTGCCGAGAACGGCGAGCGCGATGAATTTCCACGCCGCCGCCGTCGCGAGAACGCCTGAGACGCTAAAATAAAACATATCCGCAACGCAGTGTTCAAAGCCGCACGCAACGAAGATAAAAACCCCTAAACAGACCGAAAAAGGATTCTTCGTCTTCTTCCAACCGTCGACCGCGAAGTACATCATCATACCGCAGAGAAACGCGCGCCCGAGAACGTTCAAGTCGGAAAGCTGAAGTTTGTTCGTCGTTATTTCTACGATCTTATCCGTCGGATACGACGCGCTCGCAAGCGCTCCCGCCAACGCCGCGCCTACGAAATTCAACGCCAACATGACGACGAAACGCCAAAACGTCTCCGAAAGATAGCCGATTCGACCCGTGTAAAGTTTCAGCTCTTTCAGAACGACGTAGTAAAGACCAAAAGAAAAGCAAAACGCGCCGACCAGTCCGCCGAGACGCGAATAGATCAGACCGGCGACCCCTATCGCGAACCCCGCCGCAACGCTCGCGACGCAATATTTCATTCCTTCCGATTTCCAAATCTGCGCCGACGCGCTCTTGTCCGACTCGTCCGCCATAGCCTTCTCCTATTTCTCTCGTTAAATCAACGCTCGTTTAATCAACGCTTGCTCGCCCGTTCTTGCAAACGGGTAAAGTCGTTATTACATATTGTGCGCGGTCGTTTCCCGGCGTCAAGATTCTCAACGGAACGTCCTTGCCGCTTGAATTTCATCGTCGAATGAGATATACTATGCGAGAGCGCTACAGACGTAAAAGAAAACGTCGTTTCCCTTCGCTCATACGCGGGCGAACGAATCTCCAAATTCTTAACCATAGAAAGACAAGTCGATGATCAAGCCGAAAGTAGCGATCATTTTGGGCGCAGGTCAGATTAGTATGGCGATCGCGCGTCGCGTCGGAAGAGGTATGAAGATCTTTCTCGGCGACAAACGACTTGACAACGCCAACGCGATCGCGGCGACAATGACGAACGCCGGCTTCGACGTCGCGCCGTGCCAAACGGATATTTCTTCTCGCGAATCGATCGAAGAAATCGTCGCCCGCGCGCGTGAATGCGGCGAAATCACGCAATTCGTGAACGGCGCCGGAGTCTCGCCCTCGCAAGCGCCGATCGAAACGATTTTAAAAGTCGACCTCTACGGAACCGCGCTCGCTCTGGAAATCGTCGGCGACGCGATCGCGCAAGGCGGCGCCGGCGTTACGATCTCAAGTCAGTCCGGCTGGCGTATGCCGCAATTGACGCCTGAACAAGACCGCGCGCTTGCCACCACCCCGACGGAAGAACTCCTCGACCTCGATTTCCTCCAACCGGCGCAAATTCGCGACACGCTCCACGCGTACCAGCTCGCGAAACGGTGCAACGAGAAACGCGTTATGGCCGAATGCATTCATTGGTCGAAACGCGGCGCGCGCCTTAACGCAATCGCGCCTGGCATTATCGTTACCCCGCTCGCAATCGACGAATTCAACGGACCGCGCGGGGACTTCTATAAGAATATGTTCGCAAAATGCCCCGCCGGTCGACCGGGAGTCGCGGACGAAGTCGCCGACGTCGCCGAACTGCTCCTCGGAGAACGCGGCGCGTTTATCACCGGCTCGACCTTCTTAATCGACGGCGGCGCCACCGCGTCCTACTTTTACGGTCCGCTCCAACCGAATTTGAATCAATAAGCAAAGATCTCAGGTCGGCGCAACGACGCGTTGATCCGATTAGAACAGGAGTTCCTATGCTATTCAAAACAATCGTCAAATCGCTCGTCTTGGCGTCGACGCTTCTCACCGTCGCGACCGTTGCGCTCGCCGACGTCGCGCCCCTTCCGCCGAAGACGAAGCCCCTCCCTCCCAAAGCCCAAGCGAAAAGCAAAATTCTGGTCGTTTACTTCTCGCGCGCCGGGGAACAGTACTCCGTCGGCGTCGTGAAGAAGGGGAACACGGCGTTCGTCGCGGAAGAAATCGCCAAGCAAACCGGCGCCGACCTCTTCGAAATCAAGCCGCAAACGGACAATTACCCGAAGAAATACGATCCCCTCACCGATTACGCCAAAAAGGAACAGCGAAAGAAGGAACGTCCCCTCTACGCCGGGAAAGTTCCGAACCTGAAAGAGTACGACACGATCTTCGTCGGCGCGCCGGTCTGGTGGGGAGACTGGCCGATGATTATGTACACGTTCTTCGAAAAGAACAACCTCGCCGGCAAACGCCTCGCGCCCTTCTGCACGCATGAAGGAAGCGGTCTCTCCGGATTCGACCTCAAACTGAAAAAGGCGTGTCCGAAAGCCGTCGTTCTCAAGGGGCTGGCCCTCACCGGCAAAACGGCTCAGACCGACCGCGACGAAACCGCCAAAGCCGTCTCCAAATGGCTCGACGATCTCAAAATTAAAAAGGTGGCGCCGAAAATCGCCCAATATGACTCCAACACAGAAACGATCGCTATGATTCAAAAAACTGTCGCTACGGACGAACTCGATCCGGAAAAAGAAAAATTTGACAAAGAAAACGTCTTCGGACAAGGCGAGCTGAACACGGCGTACGCGAAGTACTTCATCGGCAATTCCTACCTCAATCCGATGTTGCCGAAGGAGACGCCTCTTTCGGTCGTGAACGTTACCTTCGAGCCGGGATGCCGCAATAATTGGCATATTCACAAGGCGACGAAAGGGGGCGGGCAAATCCTGATCTGCACGGCGGGCGAAGGCTGGTATCAGGCGGAAGGCGAGGCGGCGATCGAGCTGAAGCCGGGCGTCGCGGTCTATATTCCGGCGAACGTCAAACACTGGCACGGCGCTAAGAAGGACAAGTGGTTCTCGCATATCGCGATCGCGGTACCCGGCGAGAACGAGTCGAACGAATGGCTTGAACCGGTCGACGACGCGACCTACGACGCGTTATAATCCGACGCGCCATAATATTCTTTAATAGCCCCAAACGGCGCAACAACGTCGCGGCGAGTCGTCGATTCGTCGCGACTTCACATAATAAGGAAAGCTCCCAATGGCAGAATCGCAATTTGCGCGAGAATATCGCGCCAAAATGTTCGGTAACGTCGTTTCGCAATTTGAGAAAACGGACCCGGAATTTTCCGACTTTTTCAAGACCTTCGCGTACGACGAGGTCATTAACGCGCCGGTCGCGGACGGACTCGAGCCGATCGACGATAAGACGCGCTTTCTGGCGATTTTAGCGACGCTCCTCGGCTGCGGGGGAATCGACGAATTCCATATTATTCTCCCGGCGGCGCTCAATATGGGGGTCAGTCCGATCGAGGCGAAAGAGGTCGTTTATCAGGCGACGGCGTACCTGGGAATCGGGCGCGTTTTGCCGTTCTTAAAGGTAACGAACGCGATCTTTGACATGCGCGGAATCGAACTTCCGCTCAAGGGTCAAGGGACGACGACGCCGGAGAATCGGGTCGAAAAGGGTAATCAGGTCCAAATCGACTATTTCGGCGAATCGATGCGCGAATTCTGGAAGAACGCGCCGCAAGGACGCCGAAATATCAACTACTGGCTCGCGGGAAACTGCTTCGGCGACTATTACACTCGCGGCGGACTCAACGATCAACAGCGCGAAATGATCACGTTCTGCTTTATCGCGGCGCAAGGCGGGTGCGAGCCGCAACTCGTCGCGCACGCGCTCGGCAATATGAAGGTCGGAACCGGTAAGGAACGACTTTATCAGATCGTCGAGCAGATCGTGCCGTATATCGGTTATCCGCGATCCCTCAACGCAATGAGCGCGATCGATCAGGCGAGCGCGCAACTCAACAAATAGCCGCAACCGCGCGCAAGCGCAAACGACGAAACGGTTGGATATGTCGGGAAAAATATCGCGTCGCGTTCTGGATTTCGTTTCCGGAGCGCTCCTCGTCTCGCTCTGCCCGTACGCGCAGACGAGTCCGAAATTTCACGAGATCGCAGGAGTCGCGCTCTTTGTCGCGCTCGTCGCGCATATCTTCGTCGAAAGAAAATGGTTTGCGACCCTTGCGCGCGGTCCCTATTCGCCTGTCAAAACGTATCGCGCGGCGCTAATCGGCGCGTTAATCGCCGTCTTCGCGATTCAAATCGTTACCGGAATCTTAATCTCAGCGGAACTCTTTACCTTTCTTCCGGAAACGAGCGCGAGCGACGAGGCGCGGCAATGGCACCTTATTCTGAGCGCATGGGCGCCGGTTCTCGTCGGGTGGCATCTCGGCGCCCATTGGCTCTCTCTTGCGAAAGCGCTCTCGAAACGTCGCAAGCTCCGCGCCGTCGTCGCAATAGTCGCCGTTGCCGCGCTCATGTTCGGCGCGCGAGAGTTCTATCGGCGCGACCTCATCGATTACATGCTCGGCAACGTCAAATTCCCCTCTTTCGATTACGAAGAATCTCTCGCGTCGGCGCTCTGCAGTCACTTTTCGATTATCTGCGCCCACACGATCGTCGGCGCCCTAATCTTCACCTTTTTCCAACGCGCGTCGCGCAAACCGCAAAGGAACGCGACGAACGATGCCGATTCAAAGGACGCCTATTCACAGAAAGACGACTCAAAGGAGGACAAAAACTCCACAATTGCTTGACGCCGAATATTGAGCAAAATAAGATTGATTTAAGCGCGGGGCAAGCGCCGACGGAAAGACGCCGCCTGCGAACGGTCAAAACGACGACAAACGCGACAAAAGGATTCGCTCACTCATACTTTTGAGACTCAAAATGTCAAAAGAACCAATCCTCGTAACTCCGCAACAGGATCTCTGCGCCGCCGTCGCAAACGCCGCGAAAAACAGCGAAATCGTACTGGCGCCGGGAAGGTACGTCCTGAGTCGCCCTCTCGTCGTCGACAAAACCGTCTTCATGCGAAGTCAGACCGGCAATGCGGACGACGCGACGATCGAACGCGACAACGCGACCGTTCTCGTCGTTACCAACGGCAAGCCGACCTTCCAGGGGATCGAGTTCCGCGCCCCCGCCGCGTCCGACGACGCCCCGACGAATACGAACGAATACGACGTCGTCGAGTACGAAAGCGCCGTCGCCGCGCGGAACAAAGGGAACGCGACCTTTATCGAATGCAGGGCGTCGTCAAGACAAAAGAGCGCGTTCTCCGCGCGGGATAAGAAGGCGTTTATTACGCTCGACAAATGCAGAATCTCGCAAACCGGCGAAGGCGGGCTCTTCGTCGACGGTAACGCCGGCGCGCTCGTTAAGAATTCGTTAATTCAGAACACGAGGCTCGGCTGCGTCGACGTCGAGTCGAGAGGGTCAAAAATCACGGTTGAAAATTCATCCCTTGAAAATAGCGGATACGCCGCGCTCAGTCCTCATCACGACGGTCTTTTAATCGTCCGCAAGTGCAAAATTGACGTCGCAAAAACCTTTGGCGCGTTCGTTATCGACAACGGACGACTCGAAGTTGAAAACTCCGTTTTTCTCTCCAATTTTCGCGAAAACGACCCGGACGTCGATCTCCGCTCGCAATTCGGAGTCCTTGTCCGCGACGGAATCGCGAAGCTCACCGACTGCCATATGACCCGGCTTTGTATCGGCGTCTTCATGGCGACGCCCGACGCTAAGCTCGAAATGAGGCGCGTCAAGATGGACGAAGGTATGCTCGCGTCGCTCGTTTACGACGAAAACTCGCCGAAAGTTAAGGTCTCAGGCTGTCAATTGGGCGAACCGTCCATTGAAAGAGAAGCCTTCGTTATGCTCTTCCAAAGGGCGGCCCAGGAAGTCGGCGTTGCGGAATGGAATTCGGAAAATTATACGACGGAACAAAAGGATCGCGCCTTCAATTTGAAAACTCAATATTACGAAAAAATATTGGGGAAACAGTTTACGCTTTGTATCGAACCGGAGGGATCCCTTTCCGAAGGCGGACGCCTCGGCGTTTACTATTACCGAAAATCGCGTTACGGCGGCGTCTTCTTACTCACAAAGCAACTGGCGTCTCCTGAGTTTTTCCGACCGGTATGCGACGGATTTGACTCCTATGAACTCGCGATCGCGTCTCGCGAACCGTTCTTTTTCGACGACTTCGGGCGCGAACTTCCTAATTATGAAGAATTAGCGCTGACCTACGCGAACCTATACGGGTATTTAACGCAAGCGGCGCAATACGTTTGGAATAACGTTTCCGTCGCGCCCTACCACACTCTCGAACTTGCCGACGAAAAGAATCCGCTGTACTTCGTTTTCGACGCGCTCGACAAACCGGAAATTATCGAAGTCGAAGCCAGCGCGCGCGACGCCCTCGACGATTACGCTATGCAGAGTGAAACGACTCAGAAAAGTCAAGAAGCGCTCTCCTTGGACGAAGCTCTTCAAATGTATTCGGATTCTGAATCGGATATGTCGGAAAAGCGGAACGAATCGGTCAAACATACTTTCGGCGTGTTGGTTATGATCGCGTTGCATAAATCGGAGATCGAGTATATTCGCGCCCACGCCGGCGCGGCGAAGATTCTTCTTCAAAAACTTAAGGAACAGAATCGCTGGCCGTTTTCCGATTTAACGCGACCGCCGATCTTTTAATTCGACCTCGAAGCCTCGCCTTTCGATCCTAAATTCGTTCGCCTTCAACCCGTTCGGAGCGTCAAGATGTCAAAAGAACCAATCCTCGCAACTCCGCAACAGGATCTCTGCGCCGTCGTCGCAAACGCCCCGAAGAACGGCGAAATCGTACTGGCGCCGGGAAAGTATGTTCTGAACAGACCCCTCGTCGTCGATAAAACGATCTTGATGAGAAGTCAGACCGGCAAGGCGGACGACGTTACGATCGAGCGCGACAACGCGACCGTGCTCTTCGTTATCGACGGCAAGCCAACCTTTCAGGGGATCGCGTTCCACGCGCCCGCCGCGTCCGACGACGCCCCGGCGAAGACGAACGAATACGACTCCTTCGACGCTTTCGCGTTCAAAAGCGCCGTCGCCGTGCGCGAAAAAGGGAACGCGACCTTTGTCGAATGCAAGGCGTCGTCAAGACAAAGGAGCGCCTTCTCCGCCCGAGGAAAGAAAGCGTTCATTACGCTCGATAAATGCCGCGTCCCACATTCCGGCGAAGGCGGGATCTTCGCCGACGATAAAGCCGGCGCGCTCGTTAAGAATTCCTTAATTCAGAACACGAGGCTCGGCTGCGTCGACGTCGAGTCGAAAGGCTCAAAAATCACGGTTGAAAATTCGTCCCTTGAAAGAAGCGAATACGCCGCCTTGGTCGCGCACGACGACGGGCTGATCGTCGCCAGAAATTGCAAAATCAACGCCGGCGAATCTTTAGGAGCGCACGTTCTCCGAAACGGAAGAGTCGAAATCGAAGATTCCACCGTCCTTTCCGATCTTCGAGACGATACCTGCGTCAATCCGAATTCAAGTTCCTTTTACGGCGTCCTTATTCAAGACGGATCCGCAAAGTTGACCAATTGTCGCGCCTCCAATCTCGTCGTCGGCGTCTTTATGGACTCGCCGAACGCCTGCCTGGAAATGAAAAGCGTCGATTTCGATCAGGGAACGTTCGCGTCCCTCGTTTACGACGAAAGATCCCCTAAAATCAAAATTTCGAATTGCAATCTTGCCCAGGGAACGCTCGAAATAAAAGAGTTCGCTAAACTTCTCGAACACATTCGTCAAAAAACCTCAATTGCCAAATGGGATCCACACAATTTCAGTAAGGAACAAAGGAAACGCGCCCACGAACGAAAAACGCAATATTTTGAAAAAATCCTGGGAAAGGAATACCCGCGCGTCGGACGTTCCCACGTTCCGTTTTATAAAGGGGGCGCACTCGACCTATATTTTTATGTGAACACGCGTTACGGCGGGTCATTCTTCCTCACGAAAAACCTCGCGTCCCCTGAATTCTCGCGGCCTTCGACAGGCGACGTCGACGCGTTTGAGTTAGCGATCGGTACGAAAACGCCTTTTTACCTCGACGCAAAGGGAAATACGATTCCCGAGTACGAGAAGAAATACAACGATCTCTTCCGAAAACTCAGCGTCGCGGCTCGCAAGATCTGGGACGACTCGTCGATCTCGCGTTACGAAACGGTCGAAATATCCGACGACGCCAGAGAACGTTATTTCATTTTCGATTTCCTCGACGAACCTGAACTTCTCGAGATCAACGAAGAAAATCAAAGCTCGCTAACCGCTTACGCCGCGCAATCGGAATCGAGTCCTTCGATTCAACGCACCTTGTCCCTGGACGACGCGCTCCAAATGTATTCCGAATCGGAATCAGACCCAACAGAAACGAGCAAAGAAGAAAGGACGAACGCCGTCCAACGTTCCTTCGCCGTCGTCGTCATGATCGAGATTTATCAATCGGAAGCCGATTATGTCGACGAACATGAAGGAGCGGCGGAGGTTCTTATGACAAAGCTCAAAGAACAAAAACGTTGGCCCCTCTCCGATCTCGATCGTCCCCCAATCTTTTAATTCGACCCCAGAACCTTGCGTTTTATTCCTTAGCACATACAACCTCAACAAATTCACAGAGCGTTAAGATGTCAAAAGAACAAATCCTCGTAACTCCGCAACAGGATCTCTGCGCCGTCGTCGCAGACGCGCCGAAGAACAGCGAAATCGTTTTGGCGCCGGGAAAGTATATTCTGAACAGACCTCTCGTCGTCGATAAGACGATTTTTATGAGAAGTCAAACCGGGAAGGTTAAAGACGTCATGATCGGACGCGACAACGCGACCGTGCTCTTCGTAATCGACGGGAAGCCGACCTTCCATGGAATCGAGTTTTTCGCTCCGGCGTCCTCCGACGACGCGCCGGCGAATACGAACGAATACGACTCCATCGACGCTTTCATGTACAAAAGCGCCGTCGCCGTGCGCGAAAAAGGGAACGCGACCTTTATCGAATGCAAAGCGTCGTCGAGACTCCGGAGCGCCTTCTCCGCGCGCGGAAAAAAAGCGTTCATTACGCTCGATAAATGCTGGGTTCCCCAAACCGGCGAAGGAGGGATCTTCGTCGACGATAAGGCTTGCGGACTCGTTAAGAATTGCTTAATTCAGAACACGGGGCTCGGCTGCGTCGACGTCGAAACGAACGGCTCCAAATTAACGGTTGAAAATTCGACCCTCGAAAAAAGCCGATACGGCGCGCTCTCGCCGCATGACGACGGGCTGTTAGTCGTACGCAAATGCAAAATCAACGTCGGAGTCACGTTCGGCGCCGTCGTGCGCAATGGGCGACTCGAAGTTGAAGATTCCGCTTTCGTCTCCGATCTTAACGAATCCTCGCTAGTCGACCTCCAATCGAGATTTGGCGTGATGCTTCTCGAAGGCTCCGCAAAGCTTACCGATTGCAGTATGTCCAAGCTCATCATTGGCGTCTTTATGGCGACGCCAAATTCCAAACTGGAGATGAAGCGCGTCGAAATGGACGAAGGAATGCTGACGTCCGTCGTCTTTGACCCAGAATCGCCGAAGATCAAAATATCGGACTGCAAGTTGGCGGAACCGCCCCTCGAAAAAGATTATTACCTTGAGGCTCTTAAACGCTGGGGAGCTGACGACGGAGAAGACCCCGAAGGTTCGCGCAAACATTTACCCGACGTTGCGAAATGGTCCGAGGCAAATTTTTCCGACGAGCAGAAAAAACGAGCTTACGACTTGAAAACCAAGTATTTCGAGAAGATACTCGGAGAAGAGTTTATGCTCTGCATCGAATCGGACGAACCCTTTTATGAAGGCGGTCGTCTCAACCTTTATTATTACACGAAATCGCGTTACGGCGGGACCTTCCTAATCTCGAAGCAACTTGCTTCCCCCGAGTTCTCTCGACCTTCCTTCGAAGGCGTCAATTCCTTCGAACTCGCGATTGCCTCGCGAAAACCGTTCTATTACGACGAGAATGGAAACCCGCGACCAGATTACGACAAGGTAGTCAAGCCTTACGAGTTGCTGTACGGCGTTCTAACCCTAGCGTCCCTTTACGTTTGGGACGAATGTCCGGTCGCGCGATACAACACGATCGAACTGCCGGACGGTAAGAATACCCTCTACTTCATTTTCGATTTGATCGACGAACCGGAAATGATCGAAGTCGACTCCAATACGCGCGACGCGCTCGGCGATTACTCGCGCCAAAACGCGGCGAACGTCGAAGAGAAAGAAACTCTCTCCTTAGACGACGCGCTGATGATGTATTCGGATTCCGAGTCTGAGCGACAACAAGAAGAGAAGACCAATTCGCCGGAATCGACGAAACGCTCGTTCGGCGTCTTGGTCATGATCGCGTTGCACAAATCGGAGCTCGACTACATCCGCGCGCACGAAGGCGCGTCGAAGATTTTCCTACAAAAACTTAAGGAACAGAATCGCTGGCCTTTCTCCGATTTGGAGCGCCCGCCGATCTTTTAACGTTGGAATCTTACGATCAACGTTGCGCAGTCGCCCTAGCGGAAAACGACGATCCCCTTCCCCAGTCGCCGTTTTCCGCTCAACGCCCAACCCAAGCCGAGCTCCAATATGTCCAAAGAACAAATCCTCGTAACTC
>ONGM01000162.1 GCA_900317365.1 uncultured Planctomycetota bacterium | reverse complement strand
ACGTACGAGTCGACGGCAATTACGGGTCCGGAATCGACGGTAGGCTCAATAAAAATGACGCTGACGCCCAAGGTTCGCTCGCCAGCCTGAATCGCGCGGTTAATCGGCGCGGCGCCTCGATATTTCGGAAGAAGGGATCCGTGGAGATTCACTCCTCCGAGTCGCGTTGCTAGCAAGACTTCTTTTGATAAAATTCGCCCGTAATCGCAGATAAAGATGACGTCGGCGTCGAGAGACCGCACGAGTTCGACGCCTTCCGGCTCGTTGATATTTTCCGGTTCGAAGAACTTGGCTCCGGGAAATTCATTATTTTTTACCGCAATTCGAACAGGAGGTTCGTTCGCTTTGGCACGTTTGCCTTTAATGTGATTCGGCATTGCGATTACGGCGACTAGTTCGTGCTTAGAGGCATGAATTGCGCGCAACGCAGGCACGGCGAATCCGCCGTTCGCCATAGCGACAATCTTCATTTCTTGCTCCTGTATTTTGCTTTAAACCGAGATTGCAACGAAGTCGGATTTGAAAAGATTTTCATCTTTTTAGTCGCAATTGACAACCCGTTTCCTCAAAAGTATATTAAAGTTTCTTGTGAAGGAAAGAGGCGCAGGCGTTTTGTTAACGATTATAACTTTGGTCGTTGTCGTGCAAAGAACGTCTTGACGAAACGGACGGGTAACGCGTCTCGCGCTCAAATTTTCAAGTATGAAAAGGGATCCTGTATGAAAAGCAATCCTTTCTTTTTCGCGGCGTTCCTTGCGGCGAGCATATGCGCGTCGTTTGGGTCGCGATCGCCGGGATCGGAGACCGACTTCGAACTTGTTCCCGGGGAGCTTGTTCCGAAAGTGGCGATGCTTCCGACGCCTGTGAACAGTTCCGTCGATTACGCGCTTGACGAATCGAAGTTGGAAAAGGTCAATTATTACGCGTTTCTTCCAAGCGACGATAGTGAAAAATCGGACGAAGGCTATCCTCTGATGATTTTTTTACACGGGATAGGAGAGCGCGGCGACAACGTCAGAGCGTTGCGAAATTTTGGTCCTGTCAAAATCTGCGCCAATCCCGAGCGCGCCAAAACGTGGAAGTTTCTCTTAATAGCGCCTCAATGTCCCGACGGACACTTTTGGTCGCCCACGCAGCTCATGCGTTTGCTTGATATTGTATTTGCCGAGTATCCGGTCGACAAATCGCGCGTTTATATGACGGGACTCTCACTCGGCGGTTTTGGAACGTGGGAATTTCTTGGCTTGTATCCCGAGAAACTCGCCGCCGCCGCGCCGATTTGCGGAGGAGGCAAGCCCGGAAACGCGGTCAAGATGAAGGACGTTCCGATTTGGGCGTTCCACGGGGACGCCGATCCGGTCGTTCCGTGCGATTTTACCAGAACAATGATGAAAGCGTTGCTCGACGCCGGAGCTAAGGACGCGCACGTTACGATCTATCCGGGAGTGGGGCACAACAGTTGGGATAAGGCCTACGAAGAGCCGGAGTTGTACGACTGGCTTTTGTCGAAAAAACTCGGGGAGTCTAATCCGTCGACGCCTAAAGCCGCGACGTCGTTCGACGCGACGACCGCTGACGAACCGGTCGAACCGGGGAAAATGGTTCGACGCGTATTCAAGGGCAAAAGCGGACAAAACGGTTCGACGTTGAACTACTGGCTCTTTGTTCCGACGAACGAATCCGCCAAGAGCGACGCCGGCTTTCCTCTACTGTTGTTCCTTCACGGCTCAGGTGAGCGCGGTACGGATTTGAACGTTCTTAAAAGGTACGGACCCCCTCAGATCCTTTCAAAGGAAGAGAATGTCAATGCCTGGAAATATCTGACCGTTATGCCGCAGTGCCCTTCGGGACGCCCCTGGTCTGTTGAGCAACTTAACGATTTTCTCGACGATCTTCTCTCCGCTTATCCGATCGACCCTGACCGCGTATACGTAACCGGCGTTTCGATGGGCGGACGCGGCGTATGGGAGCTGTTAAAGTATTATCCGGAGAAATTTGCTGCGGCCGTTCCGATTTGCGGTTGGGGCGATCTTTCAGCAGCGGATAAGATGTTGAACGTTCCGATCTGGGCGTTCCACGGCGAAAACGACCCGGCGGTCAATTGCGAACGCTCCCGCGAAATGATCGCGGCGATTAAGAAAGCGGGCGGCAAAGACGCGCATATTACGACGTATCCCGGAGTCGGGCATAATAGCTGGATTAACGCCTACGCCAACCCGGAACTCTACGAATGGCTTTTGCTCAAAAAACGCGGCGAAGACACGAGTTCCTTCATTCCGAAGACGTCGAATCATTGACCTAGCGCTCGTATGAGCTTTGATCAAAAGAAATCGCCGCATTGATCGTCTCATCGATCGACGCGGCGGTTTTCTTATTCGTAGTTTTCCCACCAGCGCTCTGTCGCCTGCTGATCCAATTGATCGACGTCAACTAGTTGCCCGAGCCTTGGGGTTGCGACGTCGACGCCTAGTTTTAAGCCTTCTTCGACGGCGCCTTTCGGCGGTTCGTCCCACGGATGGTTGGATAAAACAAACGCGCCCCAGTGGACGGGAACAAAGCGCTTGGCGTGCGCGTCGCTTGCGGCCTGCACCGCTTGCCATGGCGTCATGTGAATACCCGCCCAACCGGCGTTGTACTGACCTGAATCCGCCAACATGACGTCGGGCGCGCCAAGTCTTTCGTAGACTTCGGCAAAACCGTTGAAGTACCCCGTGTCGCCGCTGTAATACACGCTGTGAAACGAATCGGTGAAGTATATGCCTCCCCACAACGTTCGATTCATTTTTAAGGGATTGCGACCAGAAAAATGCTGAGAGGGAATCAGAGTAAAGGAGATTCCTTCAAGTTCGACGCTTTCCCACCAAGCCAAGGAAACGATTTTCTCCTCCGGTACGCCCCAGCCTTTTAAGCAGACGTCAATTCCAAGTGGAACGACGTAACGCTTCACACGACTGTCGATTCCCTTAATCGTCTTGTAATCTAGATGATCATAGTGATCGTGCGAAATAAAGACGACGTCGAGTTCGGGAACTTCGTCAATTGAGATTGCGAGTTCAGAGAATCGCTGAGGACCTGCGAAGTCAACGGGTGAAGTTCGCTCGCTTAAAACGGGGTCGAGAAAGATATTTCTTTCGCCCATTTGAAATAGAGTCGAGGAGTGTCCAAACCAAACGAACTTCAATTCGCCTTCTTGGAGTCTTTCGAGCTTTCCTGGGGAAACGGCGGGAAGTTGCTTTTCCGGACGAATGCGCTCTCTATCAGGGCTTCTCTTTCCTAAAATATGCTGAACGGACTCGTTGCGAAACTGTTTGCCGTCGAAAAGTTTCGTTTTTTGACCGTAAACTTCTCTCTGTTTTGAATCCGGCGTTTTGCCAAAGGTAGGGTAAAAATGCATGAACAGAAGAATCGCTCCTACGAATAAGAGAAGGGTGAATAGTATTGCCACGAAAAATCTGACAATAACGCGCGTCTTTTTCTTCATTACTAACTTCATAAGGGCGACGGCTAAAGAAGGATGCAGAAATACCAATGAGCGTTATTGAACGAACCGTTTAGCCCATTCTGCAATTTTGATTTCGTTTTCCGACGTTTGACTTCCTCGCACCGGTAGTCCCTCGACGACTGTTGCGTTCGGGTAGTTCTCGCGCAAATCGCGTTCGCTATTGCCCATTCCGCTTCCTTCGTGCGAACAGAGCGGCGCGATCTTTTTGCCGCTCAGATCGTATTGGTCAAGGAAGGTAAAGAGACACATCGGAAGCGTGCCAAACCAGCACGGGAACACGACGAAAATAACGTCGAACTCGTCGATCGAATCGAGCCGGTTTTTGATTTCAGGACGCGCTTTTACTTGACGCTCTTTTTGTGCTTGCGCGCAACAATCCTTGTATTCGGCAGGGTAGGGGGTCGTCGTGTCAATTTCAAAGAGCGCGCCGCCAACCGCCTTTTGAATGAATTCAGCGGCGGTTTCCGCGTTGCCTTTCTCCAAATCGACAATGGAACCGTTCCAGTAGTTCTGTCCTTTACGCGAATAGTAGACCGTCAGAATTTTCGAAGCCATGTGGATTCCTTGTTGCTAACATTTAACTATTGAATAAGCTTCTGGTACAAGACGCCGCGATAAAAACCGTCGACGCATGTTCCGCACTTTACAAACCCCGCGCTTTCATAGTAGCGAAACAATGCGTCGCTACGTTCTAAGACGTCGACGCGCAAATATTTTTTACCGCGTCTTTTTGCCAAATCTTCCGCAAAGAGTAAAAAGAGAGCTCCGGCGCCGTGTTCTCCAACTTTCGCGGCAAAATTATGCGCGTAAAGAGCGGGCTCTTTGTCGGGCCATCGAGCGTCGTGTTCTAATAAAGTCGCCGTCGCGACAATAAGGTTGGGCTCGCGTTTTTCAAGTACGAATAGTTCGGAGGCTTTCTGCTTTGTTTCGTAGTGCGACAGAGGAAAAAGCTCGTCGTAATGGTAATTGTTCCAATGATCAATTCCAACCTCGTCCATCCACTTCATACGATCGAGTATGATCTGAAAGACGTCTCGAATTTCCTCCGCTCGACATAATCTAAAGACGTACTCGGCTTCCGGCGGCGGCAATCGATTGGCGCGTTCGGCTTTTTCCGGCGCTTCGGAAGATACTTTGCGTTTCGTTTGCTCGTCTAAGACGTCTTTGACCTTAGTGAGGTATTCGGAAAACGCCGATTCTTTTCTTCCGTATGAATACTGCATGAAGAACTCATGAGGCGCCCAGGAAGATAAGTTCGATTCAACGTGCGAAAGTACGGCTTCAAGTTTGTCGAGCGCTTTGAAAACTCTGGCTTCGCGCGTTTCCATACGTTCGATTTCGAGTTGCGTTTTCAAAAGTTCGGATCTATTGGGGTCGCTAAACGAGGCTAGCCAAGTATGGAATTGCGCGTTTTCAGTCGTTACGTTTTCGTCAGTTTTGTAGAAGCTCGGGACGTCCCCTGTAAAAGCTTCTCCGAGATCGTGGAGAAGGCCCATTCTCACGACCTTGTTCATATCGACGTCGGCAAATTCAGGTTCGTTTGCGAGTAGAAGCGCCATTAAGGCAACGCGCCATGAATGTTCGCCGACGCTTTCCCTTCGACCGGGAGTCGTTTCGCAGTGCCGATACGTCGTCTTCAACTTTCCGGCGACTTTCAACGATTCGATTAGTTCGTCAGGAGTCATCGCTCAAACTCGCTCATGTCCATTTGAAAAGAAATATTGCCACGCTCAAAAGGAAAGCGTTCTTTATCGACTGGAATTTCCTTAAAACCAGTTTTACGATACAGGCGTAGCGCCTGCTCGCATTTTGTGTTTGAAACGATCAAGAGTTTCTTGCAACCTTTTCTTTTCGCGTATTCAATACAAGCGAGCAATACGGCGGTTCCGGCGCCGCGTCGCGCAAATTCTTTGCGGGTCGCGAATTTTTCGATTTCCCATTCGTGATCGTTAAACGGAGCGACCATGCAGCAGGACGCCGCTCGACTCGTTTCCTCATCGATAGCGAAAAAGATTTGCGCGCCTCGAGCTATTTCACTTTCGACTTCGTTAAGAAGCCTTTGATCTTCCGGTTCGAGACGAAACATCTCAGAAATCCAAGCCTCGTTCATTTCGATAAAATCACGTTTGTACTGGGGCTCGAAAGGAATGACGCGCATCAAGACCTCCGTTGTCGGTCAACTTGATCGTTACGAACTAAAAGGAACTCGATGAATTTTTCCTATTTAACAGTTTTTGTCAATCCCCAGTTCCTGTCGACTGACGAGCGACGTTCGTATAGTATTGCAAATTGTATTTGTTTTGATACACTCTTGCGTGGGGTTCCGTAAATAGCCCTCAGACACGCTATTGTTTGGAGAGTTAATATGAAGCAATCACGAGTTCGGATCACGATACGGTTTTTCATATGTGTCTTCGCGCTCTTTTGCGTGAATTATTTGGCGATCTCTGAGGCTCAGGAGGGTTCTAGCGCCGACTCTTCGCCTCGCAGATTAACGAGGTCGGAATCTTTTTTCGGCGTTCACTTTGATTTTCACGCCGGCGCCAACAACCAAGGTATAGGCGCAAATACCACGCCGGAGATGATTCAAGAAATCATCGATCGCTTGCATCCTGATTTCATTCAAATCGATTGCAAAGGGCATCCGGGGTTTTCGAGCTACGAGACAAAAGTTGGTAACAAGGCGCCGGGAGTCGTAACGGATTCTCTGAAAGTATGGCGAGAGGTCACGGCGAAGAATGGCGTCGCGCTGTATATGCACTACTCCGGCGTTTATGATTGCGAAGCGTGCGCGAAACATCCCGAATGGGCCGTCGTAGCGCGAAACGGGCAAAAATCCCAACAGATGACGTCTGTGTTTAAGGGTTATCGAACCGATCTTCTCGTTCCGCAGCTTAAAGAGTTGGCGCTCGACTATGGAGTCGACGGCGTCTGGGTCGACGGCGAATGCTGGGCGACGGCGATCGATTATTCAGAGGAAGCTCAAACTCTTTTCAAAAAAGCGACCGGATATGAAGTCGTTCCGCAGTCGCCAGGAGAAGAGCATTGGCTTGAATGGTGCGACTTCCATCGCGAAGCGTTCCGCGAATACCTTCGTAGTTACGTTTCCGAACTTAAAGAAGCCGCGCCTTTGTTTCAGATAGCGAGCAACTGGGCGTTTACCGATCATATGCCGGAACCGATATCGGCGCCAGTCGCATTCATTTCAGGCGACTATTCGCCGAACAATTCGATAAACGCGGCGCGTTATTCCGCACGCTTGATGACCAATCAGGGCGCGTCGTGGGATCTGATGGCGTGGAGTTTCGGCACGAAAGACGGCGCATGGTCGCAAAAGCCTGGATTCCAGCTGTCGCGCGAAGCGGCGTGCGTTCTCGCGTTAGGCGGCGCTTTTCAAGCGTATATAACGCAAGAAGCCGACGGTAGCGTTAATTTGGACAAGTTACCGGCAATGGAAGAAACCGCCGCGTTCTGTCGAGCACGTCAAGCGTTTTGCGAAGGTTCGACCGGCGTTCCCCAAGTCGCGCTTTTCTGTCCGACCGCCGCGCACTACCGCAACGTGTCTTCTGGCGGCGAATCGCTTTTTCCGATGATAACATGGCAACGTCCGATTTTGCAACGTCTCCTCGAGAATAATTACGCCGTCGACGTTTTGACGGACGAGGCGCTTTCGAGTCGAATTAACGAATTTCCGGTCGTTGTTTTTTTCCGAGGCGATTTGTGGTCTGATACTTTAAAGAAAGCCGTTGCAAGTTACCTTGCGAACGGCGGAGCAGTCGTCGCGCTAGGGTCTGAACTGAGCGGCGAATTGTCTCCATTGATCGCCGAGGGCGCTCTTGTTAAAACGTCCGTGTTTAACGGCGTCAAGCTGGAGTCGTATGAAATCGGTAAAGGTCGCCTCGATTATCTATCGGCGGATACCGATTCCGACGAGATTCGCAACGCGTTCAATAACGCTCAAGGCGATTCTTTTGTCGCCGCGCTACGCCAGGCTATGACGGAAACCTTTGCGCGTCCGATCGTCGAATTTGACGAACCGAAGCCGCTGGACGTTTCCGTTCGTCGCGATACAGACGGAAATCTAAACGTTCATTTTGTCAACGTTTCCGGTAATCATGAAGCGGCGGGCATTCTTGATCGCATCGACCCTGTCGAAAACGTTAAGGGGCGTCTCAATCTTCCGGTTCGTCCGAGTTCGTTACGCCTGGAACCGTCCGGGATTGACGTGCCCTTTGAATGGAAAGAAACCGAACGGCGAGTTCTCTTCAGAATTGATTCGATTCCAATTCACGAGATCTTGGTTGTCAAATGACGATCTTTTGACGCGCGCGTTCTGGCCTTTCAGCGCTACGAACTCCGTAGCGCTAGCTTTTTATCATTACTAAACACGCAGTTTTGCCACAAATCCAATTTTCATAACGAAGGAACTTTAAAATGAGCAAACAGCGATTATCGACACATCTGACGACGCTTGCCGCGTTCGTCTTGACCCTTGTCGGCGCCGTTGTTTCCAGAGCCGATTCATACGCGCAGGACGCCTCGGTCAAACAGGGCTATGCAATTGTCGCGTCGTCGAACGTTTTAAATGATTCTGATTGGAGTCAGGTCGTCGACTCTCTGAAAGCCAAACGAGAAGGCGAGTATTCGGTCGCCACGTTCGAATGGAGCGACAAGTTGCTCGACGAACTT
Organism: uncultured Planctomycetota bacterium; assembly: GCA_900317365.1. Classification (GTDB taxonomy): domain Bacteria; phylum Planctomycetota; class Planctomycetia; order Pirellulales; family Thermoguttaceae; genus RUG369. Next base: position 11,590 of record ONGM01000162.1, on the reverse strand, counting down.
AAAGAAGCGCGTCCCAAATATATTTGCTTCGTTTTTCAACCGACCGAAGCGACGAAAGAACGCGTTGTTGAAATCTGGCGACTGACAAGACAACTTGACGACGATCCCTATGGCGACGCTATTTGGGGAATCGTCACAGGAGCGAAAGCGTCGGACGCTTTACGTTTAACGAAAACAGAGGACTGTGCGGTCGAAACGGCGGTCGGAGCTACGTCGATCCCGTTGGAATACTTCAAATCGGGAATCGTTTTTGACGAAGGTCGTAAAAACCATCGAAAGGTTAAGGAAGAAGGAAAAGACGTCGAAGATCTCATGGACGCTCCTGACGACACGACCCATGCGATTAGCGACGCGCTCAACGGCGCTCAGCTTTTTGTTACTTCCGGACACGCTTCAGAGCAAAACTGGAGTATCGGATACTCGTATAAAAACGGTTTCTTTGTTGCAAAAGACGAAAAGCTTCTCGGCGTTCCCTCTAATGACAAGCCGTACGAGATAACCGCTGAAGGGTCAAAAATTCAACTTGCCTCCGGAAATTGTCTCTGGGGCAACATCACCGGAACAGATTGTATGGCGCTCGCTATGATTGGCAATGCGAACGTCGACATGTTCATGGGCTATATTGTTACGACATGGTTCGGATACATGGGGTGGGGTACGCTCGACTATTATCTCGAGCAACCCGGTCGTTTCACCGTTGCGGAAGCCGTTTTTGCCAACAATCAAGCGTTGCTGAACCTTCTTGAAAACAAGGAGGGACTTTCCCCGCAGTATGTTCTCGGTTTACAACACGATCGCGACGTGGTCGCGCTGTATGGCGATCCGGCTTGGCGCAATCCGTTGAGCGAGCAGAAATCCGGTTGGTCGCAAACGTTGACGTCTGAACAAACGACCGACGGTCGCACGCAATGGACGCTTACGATAACGCCGCTTAAAGGTAAGGAGAGTTTTTCCCTGATAGACGGTAACGGTTCTGAACGGGGCGGTCGTCCTATATTCCAATTCTTCCCGTATGACGTGGAAGATCCTCAAATTGTTGACGCCTGCGGTCTGCCGGTTGTCGCAACGGAAAATTTCATTCTCGCGCCGATCAAAAACCAAGAGATCTCGACGGACGCGCCGACGGTGATTAAAGTTACTACGAAATAAATTCGTCCCAAGTTTTGCGTCTTGAAAATCGACTCGTAAATAGAAAAAACGATCAACGCACATCTGCGCGCGTTGATCGTTTTTTTAACGGTCGCGACACCATGCTCGCTTTCACTCATGGAATAGTGACTTGGTTTTTATCGAAACGCCAAAAATGAGAACGGAACGCAGTTGCGTAAAAAAGGCCGAAAGCCTGTGAAAAGACTTTCGACCTTATTCTTATACTAAACGTTTTATCGAAACCTGACCAGGCTTCGATAAAGTTTCGATTAGAATCTCGGCATGACTTTGCCGGCAACGCGTCCCGGGAGACCTTGGATACGAATGAAACCCGTCGCGTCGTTTTGATCGTAAGCGTCGCTACCTTCCATCGTGGCGATACCTTCGTCGTAGAGGGAGTTGGAGCTGGAACGAGAATTCAGAATGACGTTGCCTTTATAGAGCTTCAAAGAGACGGAGCCCGTAACGGATTTTTGCGCTTCGCGATTGAACGCGAGGAGTGCGTCCATCTTTTGCCCGTACCAGAAGCCGTAGTAGACCAATTCGGCGACTTCCGGAGCGAGTCGGTCGCAGAGGTGCATAAGCTCGCGTTCCATGGTCAACTGCTCGACGTATCGGTGCGCTTCGTAGAGAACGGTCATACCAGGCGCTTCATAAACGCCGCGGCTCTTCATACCGACAAACCGATTTTCAACCATGTCAATGATACCGACGCCGTTGCGTCCGCCGATCTCATTGAGCGTTTTGACCACTTCGTAAGCGGAGAGCTTATTGCCGTTGACGGCGACAGGAACGCCTTGTTCGAAATCGATCGTAACTTCTTCGGCGGCGTCGGGAGCGTTTTGCGGCTTAACGCACATACCGAAGTCGACGAGTTCAAGACCATTGACGCTCATGTCTTCGAGCTTGCCGGCTTCGTAGCTGATGTGCAGACAGTTTTCGTCGGACGAGTAGGGCTTGTTGATCGACGCTTTGACCGGAATATTGTTCTTTTCGCAGTATTGAATCAGTTCAGTACGTCCGGGGAATTGCTTGCGGAATTCGTCCATACGCCACGGAACGATCATTTCGATGGAGGGGCAAAGAGCTTCAGCCGCGAGTTGGAAACGGCATTGGTCATTGCCTTTTCCAGTTGCGCCGTGCGCGTATGCCGTAGCGCCGACTTCTTTTGCGACTTCCAGAATTTTTTTCGAAATTAACGGACGAGCGATCGACGTGCCGAGAAGATAAACGCCTTCGTATTTCGCCTGCCATTGCATAACCGGGAACGCGAAATCGCGGCACAGTTCTTCTTTAACGTCAATGAAACGCACCGACGCGGCGCCGATATTTTCCGCCTTTTTACGAATCGCCTCTTGGTCTTCACACGGTTGACCCAAATCGACGTACACGGCGTGAACTTCATAGCCTCTGTCCATCAACCAGCCTAGAATGACCGACGTGTCCAAACCGCCGGAATAGGCAAGCACGCATTTCTTCGACATTTTGCTTCTTCTCCGTTTTTGAAGATTGCTACTGCGCGACGTCTCGACGTCCGCCTGATATCGCGTTACGTTCTGAGCTTAATTCGGACTTTTCGTTGCGACCGACTAGTGCGCCGCAGTCGATGGGTCCCAACTTTTTTCAAGCCTTTGTTGAGAATTGTATCGAACCGCGATTTTTTGACAAGGTGAAAGCTCCGTTCTTTCCCGCGTTTTTTTGAGGGCTTGATCAGAGTCGAAACCGACGCACGGTTCGCCCCTTGCTTTTCTTCTGGACGCTTTTCCACGACTTTTGAGGATCATCCTAGCAAAGGCATGGCTTGTCAATTAAGACGAACGAGCTAAAATCGAACGCGACATTGGCGCAAAAAGCATGACGTCAGACGTCATGCGATTAGAAAGAAGGATAGGTTCATATGCCGATCAAAGGTTTAACGATTATTGGCGAATCAATAAACGATTCAGTTCCAACAACCAACGCGTTGTACGAGTCGGAGGATTTTGACGGCGTCAAAGAGTTGGCGCGATTCCAGGAAAACGGCGGCGCGAAGTATATCGACGTCAACGTTGGCACGCGTTCAACGGAGATGATGGAACGCGTCGCCAAAGCCGTAGTCGAGGCGACGACCGTTCCCACATCGATCGACTCGCCTGATTATGCGCTTGCCGAAGCGGGACTCAAAGCGTGCGATCCTTCTCGCGGCAAACCGATCCTGAACTCGATTTCTCCGCTCCGAACGGAAATGTTTGATCTCTACAAAATCACGCCGTTCAAGCCTATTCTTTTATTGACGGAATATCTCGACGGCTCGGGGAACGGCGCGCCGTCTCGCACCGTCGACGACGTCTATTCCGCCGCCATGTACCTTTTTGAGAAAGCCAAGTCGCTGGGAATCCCCAACGACGACATTATTTTTGATCCCGGCGTCGCGCCCATTGGCACCGACGCGGAAGGCGCGTTTGCGCGTTTGATCGGCGCTCTCGAACGAATTCATAGCAACCCTGATATGCAAGGCGTTCACGCGTCGGTTGGTCTGAGTAATTTTACCGTCGGTCTGCCGTCCAAACGCAAAGCGGACGGCGAGCCGGTCAAAAGTCCGCTTGACAGCGCGTTGCTAACCATCGCGTTTCCGATTGGTCTAGATCACGTGATCGGCTCTGTTCGTCGTCAATACAACCTATTGCCGGAAGATCATCCGGCGATGACGTGTCTCAGGGAATGTTTGACCCTTGAAGGATTCGCGTCGATCCGTCGAGTGAGAAAGTTCTATCGGTAATCGCGCGTGTTCGAGCCGCTTGACGCGGTTCCTTCGCAACGTATAATTTACCGTGTGTTCCAGTTAAACTGTATTTGAGGTCGCGCGTTTGTTCGTTTGCAAGCGCCGACGTTCTCATGTGCTTGTCGATCTAGTGTTTCAGTACAAACTCTAGAAGGAGTTTAAAATGAGCGACGTTTTGAGAATCGCTACGTTGGGCGGCGACGGAACGGGACCGGAAGTGGTTGCCGAAGCCGTAAAAGTTTTAAAAGAAGTTGCAAAACTCGAAAACATCAATCTTGAACTTGTTGATTTCGATATTAGCGGCGATCGCTATCTTAAGAACGGCGGCGTCATTATAACGGACGACGAAGTCGCTGAATTGGGCAAATTCAGTTCCATTCTTCTCGGCGCCGTTGGACATCCCGACGTTAAGCCCGGCATTCTCGAGAAGGGACTCCTTCTTCGTCTCCGTTTTGAATTCGATCAGTACATCAACCTCCGTCCCGTCAAGCTGTTCCCAGGCGTTGAAACGCCTCTGCGGAATAAAGGTCCGGAAGATTTGGATTTCGTCGTCGTTCGCGAAAACACCGAAGATATGTATACTGGCGTCGGCGGCTTCCTTAAAAAAGGAACGCCGGACGAAGTCGCGACACAAACCGCAATCTACACGCGAAAAGGTTGCGAACGTTGCATTCGCTGGGCTTTCGAACTGACTCGCAAACGCAATAATCCGAAAGGTAAGAAGCTTACGCTTGTCGCGAAGACAAACGTTTTGACGTATGGACACGACCTTTGGATGCGCGCTTTCGAAGAAGTCGGCGAAGAGTATCCCGACGTTCAAAAAGACTACAACAACGTCGACGCGTGCTGCATGTGGATGGTTAAGAATCCGGAATACTACGACGTTATCGTAACGACGAATATGTTTGGCGACATCATCACGGATCTCGCGGGTATTCTTCAAGGCGGCATGGGCGTCGCGGCCGGCGGCAATATCAATCCTGAACCGGGCGGGACTAGTATGTACGAGCCGATGGGCGGTAGCGCGCCGAAATACACCGGTCTTGGCGTTATTAATCCGATCGCGGCGATCAACGCCGCGTCCATGTTGTTGCAGCAGGAAGGCTACCAAAAAGCGGCCGATCGCGTTATGAAATCGATCCAGTTCGTAACCGGAAATAAGATGAAGAGCCAAGCGGCGGGTAAAATGGGATATTCGACGTCGGAAGTCGGCGATCTCGTTTGCGAAAATCTCTAGTTTTCAGTTATCCCAGGTTCTTTGAGTAATGAATCCCGACTGACGTCGACTCGCCGTCGGTCGGGATTTTTAATTGCACGCACATTTTAAGACGCCTATTTCATGACCTTCGATCAATCCCAAGATTCACCTGCATTTTCTCATTCTGAGAGCTCTAGTTATAGCCCTGTTTATGGAATCCTGTTGCAAGTTCAGCAATCGCATCTTGACGTTTGGGGGCACGCGAACAATGTGTGCTTCGTTCAGTGGATGCAGGATATTGCAGTTGCACATTCGGACGTTCTTGGATGGAACGCCCAACGCTATCTGGATTTTGGCGCCATTTGGGTGGTAAAACGCCATACGATCGATTATCACCGATCCGCATATCTTGGCGACAAAATCCTGGCACAAACTTGGATAGCTGAAATGAAACGCGCAAGTTGCGTGCGTCGTTATCGTTTTTTACAGCTTCCGACCGACGTTACGGAAGCGGAAATCCATGACGCCGTAGGATTCGCCTCCTATGACGAGTTTAAGTATCCCAAATCTGCGTTGATGGCAACCGCCGAAACTCACTGGGCGTTTATCTCGACGAAAAATCTACGTCCCAAAAAAGTGCATGAAGAATTGAACTCCGTGTTTACTTGTCGTTCCGATCACTCCGCAGTCTTTCCGCGCATGCAGTAACCTGGAAAGGAATCGTTTAAATATCGGTTAAATAATAACGCCCTGCCAGTCTTAAAGGAAGACTAGCGGGGCGTTTCAAATGAGAACTAAAAACTCAATTACTTTTTGAAAGATTCTTCAACGGCGACGGCGACGGCGACGGTGGCGCCAACCATCGGGTTATTGCCCATACCGATGAGACCCATCATTTCGACGTGTGCGGGAACGGAAGACGACCCGGCGAATTGGGCGTCGGAGTGCATACGTCCCATGGTGTCGGTCATACCGTAAGACGCGGGACCGGCGGCCATGTTGTCAGGGTGAAGAGTACGACCGGTTCCGCCGCCGGAGGCGACGGAGAAGTATTTCTTACCATTGTCGTTAGCCCACTTTTTGTATGTGCCGGCGACCGGGTGTTGGAATCGAGTGGGGTTCGTGGAGTTTCCGGTGATCGAGACGTCGACGTCTTCATAGCGCATAATGGCGACGCCTTCCGAGACGTCGTCGGCGCCGTAGCAACGGACTTTAGCGCGTTCGCCGTTGGAGTAGGCCTTTTCGCGAACGATTTCGAGTTTTCCGGCGAGGTAATCGTATTTGGTTTGGACGTAGGTGAAACCGTTGATACGACTAATGATTTGGGCGGCGTCTTTTCCGAGACCGTTCAAGATGACCTTAAGGGGCGTCTGGCGGACTTTGTCGGCGTTACGAGCGATACCAATAGCGCCTTCGGCGGCGGCGAAAGATTCGTGTCCGGCGAGGAAGCAGAAGCATTTCGTCGTGTCGCTCAGCAACATCGACGCAAGATTTCCGTGTCCAAGACCGACTTGACGTTGTTCGGCGACGCTTCCGGGAATGCAGAAGGTTTGGAGACCTTCGCCGATAGCGGCGGCGGCGTCGGCGGCTTTTTGACAATTCTTTTTGAGCGCGATACCGGCGCCAAGGGTGTACGCCCAGACGGCGTTTTCGAACGCGATCGGTTGAATCGAACGGACGATTTTCTCAGCGTCGACGCCCTTGGAAATATTGAAATCGCGAAGCGCTTCCAGATCGGCGAACCCGTACTTTTCCAAAACCGGTTGAATTTGACCGATTCGTCTTTCAAAACTTTCAAACGTGACCATTATTGTATACCTTCAATATGATTATTTTTTGCGATTAACTCGCATGAGCGCGTCGTTGCTTAAATAGATCGTTACGCGAATGCGAGGAAAGAACGAGTCGGAATTTGATTATTCTTGACGAGGATCAATCTTCTTGACGGCTTCGTCAAAGCGACCGTACGTCTTGATATTGCTTTCGAACGCTTCTTTCGCGTCGACGCCCTTTTTGATCGCTTCCATCATTTTGCCGAGGTTGACGAACTTGTAACCGATGATTTCATTATCGGCGTCGAGTCCGATTTCGAGGACGTAGCCTTCAGCCATTTCGAGATAACGCGGACCTTTTTTCAAAGTCGCGTACATGGTTCCGACTTGCGAGCGATGACCTTTTCCCAGGTCTTCCAGTCCGGCGCCGATCGAGAGTCCGCCTTCGGAGAACGCAGACTGAGTACGACCGTAGACGATTTGCAGGAAGAGTTCGCGCATCGCGGTATTGATAGCGTCGCAGACCAAGTCGGTGTTGAGCGCTTCAAGAATCGTTTTGCCGATCAAAATTTCGGACGCCATAGCGGCGGAGTGAGTCATTCCGGAGCATCCGATCGTTTCAACAAGCGCCTCTTGGATCACGCCTTCTTTGACGTTCAGCGAGAGCTTGCACGCGCCTTGTTGCGGCGCGCACCAACCGATACCGTGCGTGAAACCGGAAATATCCGAAATTTGTTTCGCTTGGATCCAGCGACCTTCTTCAGGAATAGCGGCCGGTCCGTGATTCGGTCCTTTCGCGACGCATGTCATGTTTTCGACTTCTTGAGAAAATTGCATTTTGCGCTCTCCATTTCTCGTTGTGGACAAAAGTACGCGTAGAGCCGCTCGCACTCAATGACGAAGACGCGAATCGACCCTCTCGCATGCTACGTGGTTGGGTTCATTCTAATCTGTTTTTGCCGTTTGAGAAGGGGACGCGAATTTCGGCGCGCGCTTTTCGAGGTTGGTTAAGTGAACATAGACTTGACGATAGCCTCGATTTCTCGCGCGATATTCTCAGGCGAGCGCGTTCCGTCAATCCCGACGATTCTACCGTGAGCGGACGAGGACCAAAGTTCAGAAGCCGCTAGGTATCCTTCGGCAACTTTGCGTCTATAAATTTCATCCTTCGATTCCATTCTATCTTTCACGCTTCTTCGCCCGAGTCGTTCTTCGGCGACTTCAAAAGGACATTCAAGCACAAAGGTTACATCGGGAACGACGTGATTTGCAAAACACGTTCCGATGCGCCACATTTCTTCGATACCGTCGTCGGAAGCGCCGACGGCGTATCCTTGATAGATTACGGTCGAGAGTAGGTAGCGATCCGTTATGACAACCAGACCTTTATTAAGAGCAGGCGCTAAAACGTCGTGGACAAGTTGCGCGCGCGACGCCATAAACAAGGCTGTTTCCGCCGTTGGACATATATCGAGATCGGAAGAGTTCAGAAGTACGGAGCGTATTTTTTCACCCAACGGCGTCGCGCCGGGATCGCGCGCGAAGACGAAATCCACATGTTCTCTTTCAAGCCACGATTTTAACCGTCGAATTTGTTCTCCTTTGCCGGAGCCGTCGCAACCTTCAATTACAATGAACATTTTACGCTTCTTGATAGACGTATTTCACAGAGCTTTTACAGAGACCAACGGAGTCGTTTGTTCGCGCGTCGTCGAAAAACGCGGAGAGCGCTCATGATTACTCAAAAGCGCTCTCCGTTTCATTTGCGAACGTTATGAGTCGCCGACTTTACTTTTTGACTTCAAACGGCGTTGCCGGAAGTCCTTCGGCGGTGTAAAGATTGCACCCGTCGGGATACATTTGGAAGGCGTATCGCACGCCGGTCGCGGTTTCGACGCCGTCGGCGGAAACGACCACTTGGTTCGGCGCAGTGATTTCAGCGTTAGCCCAGACGTATTTTCCGTCGGCGCCGGCAATGGCAAAGCAAGCGAGCTTGTCGTTGGTCTCAACAAATTCGCGTTCGTTGAGACGTCCTGCGACAAGTCCGCCGCCGACGTGTTCAAAGGTTATGGTAACTTTTCCGTCGGCAAAGTCGGCGGTCTTGACCATCGGCGAGCAGCATTCGACATCTTTATTGAAGACGCGCGCCAACGCCCAGAGAGCAAGACGATTACCGACGATATACTTATTGGTCGGGTGAATGTCGTCCGTTTCACCGGCGTCAATAATGACGGCTTGTCCGGTGTTTGGGACTTCCAAGCACATGGTTTGTCCGTTTCTCAGGTAAGGCCAGTCGCCAGTGTCGTTAGGATCTTCTTTGATAGCGGTGAAAGGAGCGAGTTGAACCCAGTAGAAGGGGAAATCTCCATTCATGAAGACCTTGCGCCATTCTCGGATCATCGCCTTTTGCTTGTAATAGTAGAATTCGCGTTCGCCGGCGTTGGAGCAACCTTGGTACCAGATAGCGCCGCGGAAGTTGTAATTGATCCACGGAGCGAGCATCGCGTTGTACATTCCTCCGGCTTTAACAAAAGCGTTTTGTTCCGTTGGACGTTTCTCAATGAGAGCTTTACCGACGGCGACCGTTTCGGGAACTTGATTCCATCCGGCGTCCGGAATCCAGCTGTTGATGTTGGAACCGCCCCAGTTGGAGTCGATCAATCCGACGGGGACGTCGAGCTCATTGTGGAGACGAACGGCAAAGTGGAAACCGGCCGCCGTGCAGTCTTTTTGAACGCCGTCTTTGCAGACGCGCCATCCGGGAGTCGCAAAGTCTTTTTGCGGTTCGTCTGTGATGACGTGGTTGGGACGATTGAAACGGATATAGCTGAAATCGCCGTTCAATTCTTCCGTCGTGCACGCCAAGCGAGGTTCTTCCGTTCCGCGCTTTTTCTGTCCCCAGGAGTTCAAGGGCATTTCCATGTTGGATTGTCCGCTACAAATCCAGACTTCGCCCACGAGAATATTCGTGAATTTTAACTCGTTAGCGCCTTTGATCGTCAGGTCTTTGGGTTCGTAACTTGCCGGCAGAGCGGGAAGCTCGACTTTCCAGGCGCCTTTCTCGCAAGCGGTCGTCGTTACGGAATTGTCTCCGAACGTCACGGTTACTTGCTCGTTGGGTTCGGCCCATCCCCAAACGCAAATCGGTTTGTCGCGTTGGAAAACGCCATTGTCTGTGAAACACTTCGGAACAGACACTTCTGCAAAAGCGCCGGCGGCGCTAAACGCGCACACAGCAACGGCGGCCAGAAGCTTGGACAACATAGTTTTCATAAAACTTATTCCTCTCGTTATGAACCAAAGAAAATAGCGACGCCGTGTAAAACGTTTCCATATGTCTTCCGAGTTCGCACGGCGACGAGTTTGTAACGCGAGTCTAAACGCCGTCGGCGGATTTGAAAGAGACGAACAACGTTAAACGCATTGTCAGCCATAAACCTCTCGCTCTAGTAATAGCGTTCTTTTTAAGGGCAAAGTCGCCGTCTTTTTCCAAAGACGTTTTACCTGCGACAACCTTCAAAGGAACGCGCTCATCGTTTCAAAATAGCGCAAAGGGAAAGCGAATCGTTCCCGAGTCTTCCTGGGCGCATTCAACCTGACGCTTTCAACGTCCGAGCGGGACGCGGACGCGATAGGCTTTCGTCAAACTCCGTTTTGAACCAACCTATATCAATATAATCGTGTCAAAAAGCAATTTCAAGAGTCTTTGCCCAAAAAGAAAAAAACGTATAATAACAGCGGCTCTGAGAAAGCTGAGATTCGATGAGGACAAAATGACCGAGGTCAGGTTAAATATATATGGAATGACTTGCGCGGCGTGCGCTTCCCGAGTTGAAAAGTCTCTTCGAAAGACTCCTGGCGTTCTGTCAGTATCCGTAAATCTTCTGCAAAACGCAGCGATCGTCGTCGGACAGGCTTCGGCGAAAGAGTTGATAGAGTCCGTCCGCGACGCAGGGTACGACGCGTCAGAGATGGGGAAAAAGACAAGTGACGAAAAAAATGACAAGGATGGAAATCGCGAAGAAACGAAATTGCGAAACTCCTTGATCTTTTCTTCAATAGCGCTTGCGATCTTGCTATACTTTTCAATGGGAGTTTCGATGCTGAAATTCCCGGTTCCGAGTTTTTTACATAACTATGGAGCGCTAGGTCTCACAGAAGCGTTGTTGTGTTTTTGCATTATTGCGGTGCGTCAGACTGTTTTTATCGACGGATTCAGAAGCCTAACGCGACTGAGTCCGAATATGAACTCGCTTGTGGCTATTGGATCCGCGTCTTCTTTTTTCTTTAGTCTTGCGGCGTTGTACCTGGTTTTGGACGCAATGGAGCAGGGCGCGTACGAGACCGCTCAAAAATACGCAAGCAACTTCTATTTCGAATCAGTCGGCGGGATCCTTGTTTTTACAACCTTGGGGAAACTTCTTGAGACGCGCGCCAAAGGGAAAACAACCGACGCGTTGAGAGCGCTCGTTGAACTTGCGCCCAGCACGATTACGGTGATTCGAGACGGAGTGGAAACGAGAACGCCGACGGAGCTGGTTCAAGTCGGCGAAATGTTTGTTCTCCGACCGGGAGAACGCGCCGCGCTTGACGGAATTGTTATCGAAGGGGGCGCCGCTGTCGACGAGTCGATACTGACCGGCGAAAGTCTTCCCGTCGACAAAGAAGTCGGATCGACGATTGCGGCGGGAACTCTCAATCAGACAGGTT
>ONGM01000145.1 GCA_900317365.1 uncultured Planctomycetota bacterium | reverse complement strand
GGCGTTTACGAGCGGTTCGTAAAGCGCCCGCTAGATTGTTTCTTGGCGCTCTTTGCGCTGCTAGTCCTTTCGCCGATTCTGATCGTCGTCGCCGTCTTAGTGCGCGTTAATCTTGGTTCTCCGATTCTCTTTACGCAAATTCGTCCGGGTAAAATCGATCCGAAGACGGGTCGCGAGCGGCTTTTTAGGCTCTATAAATTCCGCACGATGACGGACGCGCGAGACGCGTCGGGCGAGCTTTTGCCGGACGACGTTCGACTCACGAAGTTCGGCGCGTTTCTTCGCAGTTCTTCCCTCGACGAACTTCCGGAACTTCTCAATATTGTCAAAGGCGACATGGCGGTGATCGGACCGCGTCCGCAGCTTGTTCGGGACATGACGTTCATGACGCAGGAGCAGCGTCGTCGGCACGAAGTTCTTCCAGGCTTAAGCGGACTGGCGCAGATTTCCGGACGCAACGCGGCGCGTTGGGAAGACAAGCTCGCGGCGGATCTGAAGTACGTCGAGAAGATCCGCTTTTGCGAAGACGTCCGCATAATTTTCGTGACGTTTTTGAAAGTCTTTAAGCGCGAAGGAATCGCGGAGGAAGGTTTCGCGACGGCGCAGGACTTTGGCGACTATCTGCTCGCGGAGGGCAAGATCGACGCGGCGCAATATCAGGCGGGTCAAGACGAGGCGAAGCGACTTCTCGACGAGGCGAAGCTATGATTGACGGCTGGAAATATTACACGCATTGCGCGATTCCGACAACGGCGCCGACGCAACCGGTCGACCTTTCGCCGATCGAAGACGGTCGAATCTGGACGCAATTGACGAAGAAGCCGCGTCCGGTCTGGTTTGCGCGCTGGACGAGCGACTGGGACTGCGGGTTCGAAACCGACTGGTGGTACCTCATACTCGACGGACCGTACGATTTTGCCGCGCTTTCGAAGAAGTCGCGTTACAACGTGCAGAAGTCGCTCAAAAACTGCGAAGTGAAACTTCTCACGCCGGAAGAGTGCGAGAAATACGCCGACGATCTCTGGCGCGTCTGCAACGAGGCGGCGGAGCGGTACGCAAACTTCAAGATAACCGTATCCAAGGAGAAATTCGTCGCCGACACGATCTCGAACGCGAAAAAGGAGGTCGGACCGAAGACGGAATATTGGGCGGGCTTCGAGCGCGAAACCGGCGAAATGATCGGATACAAAGTCTGCCGGGTCTACGACGACTGCGTAACGTTCGTCTCGTCGAATTATTCGGCGCAGAAGCTGAAGTTGCGCGTGAGCGACGCGCTCAATCACGAAGTGTTGGCGCATTACCTAACGGAAGGCGGGTTAAAATGCGCGATCAACGGGGAGCGTTCGATCGATCACGTTACGAACGTTCAGGATTACTACCGCGAGCGTTTCCAGTTCCGTAAGGCTTATTGTCGTTTGAATCTGCGGTATAAATTTCCGTTCGGACTCGTCGTTCGCGCTGCGCGCGTTCTGAATCTTCTTCCGAACGGATTGCGGAAAAAAATCGATCGCGGCGCTCTCCACAGAGCCTTCAGTATTGTTAAAATGGATAAGATAGCGCGCACATTCCCAGCGCAACGCGACGCGAACGCGCCGACTCGGTAATCGCTCGACAGTCGCGAAGAGATCGACCGTCGCGGAAACACGGAACTATGGACGACACGTTAGTTTCAATTATCACGCCGTCGTACAATACGGCGCGGTTCGTTGGTGGCACGATACGCTCCGTACTCGCGCAGACGTATCGGAACTGGGAGCTGATCATAGTCGACGACGGCTCTCAGGACGAGACGGACGCGGCGGTCGCGGAGTTTACGGCGTCGGATTCGCGGATTCGGTATTTAAAGAACGAGCGGAACAGCGGCGCGGCGTATTCTCGTAATCGCGCGTTGCGAGAAGCGAAAGGGCGCTGGATCGCGTTCCTCGATTCCGACGACCTATGGAGTCCGGAGAAACTCGAACGACAGATTCAGTTCATGACGGAGCGCGGGCTGACGTTTTCCTACACGGAATACGAAGAGATCGACGAAAGCGGGACGCCGACGGGCGTTCTCGTGTCGGGACCTCGGCGGATACGTCGCGGCGGGTTTTGGAACTACTGCTGGGCGGGGTGCCTTACGGTCATGTACGACGCGAAAGCGCTCGGCACGATCCAGATCTACGAGATCGCGAAGAACAACGACTACGCCATGTGGCTCAAGATAACGGATCGCGCCGAATGCGAACTTCTCGCGGAGAATCTTGCGCAGTATCGCCGCGGTCGGACCGGCTCCGTGAGCAGTCACGGAATCTCGACGATGCTGAAATGGCACTACCGACTCTTTCGCGACGCGGAAGGTCAAAGCGTGCCGCGCGCGTTTTTCAATACGCTTCGGAACATCTTTTTCGGCGTGTGGAAGAAATTACGATACGTTAAGAATACGGCGCGTTAAGAGGTCGTAAAGTCGATTTGACGGATTTAAAAATGGCAACGTCTCCATATCAGAACCGCACGTGGACGGAAGTCGATTTAAACGCGTTGCGCAACAATTATCGAGTGATACGCGATCGTCTGTCGACCGGCGCGAAGCTCTGTTGCGTCGTTAAGGCGAACGCGTACGGGCACGGCGCGCCGGAAGTCGCGCGGCTTTTCGAATCGCTCGGCGCCGACTATTTCGCCGTTTCCAATATCGAGGAGGCGTTGCAGTTGCGCGCGGAGAGAATCGAGAAGCCGATTCTCATTTTAGGGTATACGGATCCGAAATGCGCGGCGATTCTCGCGCGGTATAAGATCGAGCAGAGCGTCTTTTCGGAAGAGTACGCAAGGGAGCTGAGCGCGAACGCGGAACGTTGCGGCGTGGAAATCGGCGCGCACATTAAGCTCGACACCGGCATGGGACGAATCGGATTCGGAACGCGCGACTCCGGCGAGCTCGGCGACGATCTTCTTCGCGCGTGCGCTTTGCCGCGACTGAAACGAATCGGAATCTTCACGCACTTCGCGTCGGCGGACGAAGGCGCCGCGGGACGCGATTATACGTTGCGACAGTTTCAGCGTTTTACGCGCGCTACGGAAGGGCTCGAACGCGCCGGTTTCAAGTTTCAAATTCGCCACTGCGCCAATAGCGCGGCGATCTTCGACTATCCGGAGACGCATTTGGATATGGCGCGCGCCGGCGTCGTTCTTTACGGACTCAAGCCGTCGAACGAGCTTGTCGCGCGTCCGGAGCTACGACCGGCGCTCGCTTTGAAGACGATCGTCGTTCATTTAAAAACGCTTCAACCGGGCGAATGCGTCAGTTACGGTCGGCGATTCGTCGCGCAACGCGAGACCCGGGTCGCGACTTTGCCGATCGGTTACGCCGACGGATATTGGCGTTCGAATTCCATGACGGCGGTCGTAAAGATTCGCGGTCAATACGCGCCGGTCATAGGGCGCGTGTGCATGGATCAAATGATGGTCGACGTTACCGACGCGTTGGGAGTCGCCGTCAACGACGAGGTTGTCGCGTACGACGTCGACGGCGCGTGTTCCGTCGACGCGATCGCGGCGGCAAACGACACGATCAACTACGAGATCGTCTGCGCGATCGGCGAGCGCGCGCCGCGAATCTATCGAGAAGACGGACGCGTCGTCGCCGTCCTCGACAATATCGTCTCCGAAGAAACCCAGTCGAAACTCGGTTTGAAAGGTCTGTAATGGAACGCGATTCTATTTTGTACAAACTGCGGCGCAAGGCGCAAGTTTTCGCTCGACATTTCGTTTCCGACGAAGCGTTGAGCAAGTTTTATTTCAAGCGCGTGCTCCACAAAGACCT
>ONGM01000160.1 GCA_900317365.1 uncultured Planctomycetota bacterium | reverse complement strand
CCGCCGAATTTCGTGGTAAACTTATCCGTCTTCCCCTTGCCGTCCGGCTTCTTCTCCGCCTTATCGAGTCGCGCCTTCAGATCCGAAGTCTCTTCGCGCATGGTTTCGATTTGGCGTCTTAATTCGAGAATCGCCGCGTCCGCGTCAATCGCTTCTTCCTCGACCGCGCCTGCGTCCGACGCTACCGCCGACGACGCCGCGTCCGTAACCGGCGCGTCCCCTGCGTCGACGTCGTATAGCATGATTGGCGACGGCGCCGCTGAGTCTGCCGTAAAGCCCAAATTTTCCCCGCGCGCTGACGCTCCAAAAGAGAACGTCCCCAAAACGGCGGCTAACGCCGCGTACCTAGTAATACGTTTCATACTAAAATGCTCGCTTCATCCGTGAATTAAGTTTCGATTCCTTCGATCGAACTATGCCTTAAAATCGACTCTCCACAGATTACTAGATAAATTTATACGAGAAGAAATACCCGCCTTTAAACGACGCGGAACGGAGAAAACGGCGCCAACGATACATTTCGCCTATCTTAAAACAAAAATCCCCCGCGTAAATCGCGAGGGACTCAAAGATCGAGCCGACGACGGGCGCGCTACTCGTCGCGCTTCAGTTGATAAAGGGCGATTTTCCGATCGAGGGTCGTGCGCTCGACCCCGAGAGCTTTCGCGCTTTTGCTCTTGTTCCAATTGAAGTGCGCCAACGTCTGAGCGATTAATTTGCTCTCCATATCTTTGAGCGTCGTCGGCGTGAAAGATTCCGACGCTCCCGAACTCGACGCGCCTCCCTCCGACTCCGAAACGACGACCGGCGACGAAGGCTGCGGCGCGCCCCCGCCAAGCGCCGACGTCATGAGATCCGCCTTGTTCACCGTCGGCGGGTTCCCCATAAGAACGGCGCGCTCCACAATATTTTTCAGCTCGCGAACGTTCCCCGGCCAACGGTACGCGTTCAGCGCCTCGCGCGCGTCCGGGGAAAAGCCTAAATACCGCCGCCCTGTCTCCTGAGAAAACTTGTCGAGGAAATAGTCCGCCAAAATATCGACGTCGCCGACCCGCTCGCGCAACGGCGGCACGTTGATTTCGAGAACGCGAAGACGGAAATAGAGGTCGCTTCGGAACCGCCCCGCCTTGACCTCGTCTTCCAAGTTGCGATTCGTCGCCGCGACGACGCGAACGTCGACGTGAATCGGTTTCGTTCCCCCGACGCGTTCAAAAGGCGCGCCTTCGAGGACGCGTAGAAAGGTCGCCTGAAGCGCCGGGTTCATCTCGGCGATTTCGTCGAGGAAGATCGTTCCGCCGTCCGCCGCCTCAAACTTTCCGATCTTCGTCTCCATAGCGCCGGTAAACGCGCCTTTCTCGTGCCCGAAAAGTTCGCTCGTGAGAAGACTCTCGGAAAACGCGGCGCAGTTCATACAGACCATCGGACCGAGTCGTCGATCGCTCTTCTCGTGCGTCGCGCGCGCGACAAGTTCCTTACCGACGCCGCTCTCGCCGCGAATCAGCACGGTCGCCTTAGAGCGCGCCGCCCTTTCGATACTCTTCTCAACCTCTTTAATCGCGGCGGAGGCGCCGATCATCTCGGAATTCTGCCCGAGCAGTCCGCGCAGGCGACGGTTCTCGGTCCGCTCGCTGTCGAGGTAGGCGGTCAGTTCGTTCTGACGACGAAAGAAGTCGGGGTCCAAGCGCCGCGTCGCCGTCGCTTCGGCGGAGTCGCCGACGGCGTCGTACTCGCGCGACGCTTCGACGAGAAGCGTTTCTCGCCCGATTTGAATCTTACTTCCGATATCAATAGCGACGTTTCCCACAACGCGAACGCCGTCGACGGTCGTGCCGTTACGACTATTGAGATCGACGAGCCGCCATGCGCCGTCTTGAAAATCGATCGTCGCATGAAACCGACTGCATCGTTCGTCGTTCAGAACGACGACGTTCTCTATGGCGCGACCGATCGTCGTCGGACGATCCGTCCTCAGAAAGAAGGCGACCGTCGGCTGACCGTTGTGGAAACAAACTAATTCAAGATTAGGCTTCATGTTAAGCTTTATGGATTTCTACGCGGATTCGCGACGTTCAAGCCGCTTGAAGAATCGCGACGCGCGCTACTCGACGAGCTTGTCGATCAAATTCACTTTAATAGTTTCCGCCGCGTCCTTAACGCCGGCGGAAAGCGCGGTCGTCGTGTGAATGGGATTGAGCAGCCAATTGGAGACGTCGGCGCCGGAGAAGAGGTGCGGGGAAACGTTTCCGAGCGATTTTCCGGCGTCCGCGTTCAAATCGGCGAGTTTAGCGACTTCCAAAGCGTCCGTCTCCGTCGGAAGCGGATGATCCTCCGTCGACTCGCGGTCGCCGCGTCGACGCCACAAAGCGACCGCGTCGAAAATCGCCGTCGTCTCAAAGTTCCACTGCTCAGCGAAATCGTCCGCCGAAGGCGCGGCGAGAGAATTCACCAGCGCGAGCGGCGCCTCGTTAAGACGAATTATCGAATCGGAAACGTTCGCGCTAAAGGGCGCCCAAACTCCCGACGTCGCGTCAATGCGAACAAAAGACGATCGACACAACGCTATTACCCGGTCAAATCGAAGCGAAAACGAGTCCGCCTCGTTGAACATAATCGTTCGGCGATCGTCGTACTGCACGATCGATCCGGAAACGTTAAAGAGACAATCGAGCGCCTCGATTTCGCAACGCGGACGCTCAATCACGAAGAGCGTCGCTTCCCCGCGCGCGAACGCGCGCTCGAAAATCGCGTGGAATCCCGCGCCCGTCGCCGACTCTAATTCGTCGTCAAAATCAAACGTGTCGTATTCGTTCGAGTTCGACTTCGATCTAAAAAACGCGACGTTCGAGTGAAGCGGCGCGGTAAACGTCGTCCCCGTCATATTGTTCACGGTTACCGTCGCGTCTTTCAGCGCCAGCGTCGAGTCCCCGATCGCCTCGAAGACGGACCACTCGGACGCGACGAACTCTTGAGACGGCGCCGTAAAATCGACGTTCGTTCCGCGAATCGTCAACTTCGACGAATCAAGCTGGAACATTCTCTCGCTCCAGCCGCCGCTCGACGCTTCCATCGGCTTAAAAACAAGCGTCGGACGATAGCCTTCCCCTGCGTAGATCTCCACGTCTTTGTCGACGAGCGAAATCGTCGGCGTCTCCAGCGTCCCGTTAAATCGCAACTCGACCCGAATCACCCCGCTCGGATCCCGCGACCCGTATGATATGGCGCTCTGCAACGTCGCGAACGCGTTCATACCCGAGCCTCTCCCGTCCACGACTCGCGGCGCTTCCGACGTCGACGTCGGCGTCTCCGAGCGCTCAAGACTGGACGGTAAAAACGAATACGACGTGATCGAACGCGAACTCGTCTCGAGCGGGGCCGAATACGTGTCGAAACTCCATCCGGCGGTCGCAAGCCCCCTCTCGAGCGCGCGCGCGCGCCAACCAAACGCGTCGCGTTCGTCCGGGGTCAAACTCGCGCCGTCGGCGAGATAGTTGCGTAAAACGTCGCGCGGCTCGTCCAAAAGCGCGACCGGCGCGCGCTCTAACGTCGCGCCTTGCAGATACTCGCGCGCGTTCGCGACGTATTCCGCGCTTTCAAAGGTCGCGTCGAGCGGAACGTCCGATTCCGGACGAGTCGGTTCGAGATTCGTCGCTACGGCGCCGCTCTCGGCGTCGCTAGGAAACGCTTTGCCCGCGTTCTTACCGCTTGCGTCGCCTTTCGTCCCGGTCGAGTCCGCGTTCGCGTCCGTTTCGTTCTCGTCGACGACGACGTTTGCGATCGGGGTAGGCTCCGGAATCGGGAGCACAAGATCTCCGCCGCGCGGAAAATAACGCATAGCGGCGACGACGGCGAGGAGCGCCAAGACGGCGACGAGCGGCGGCGCGATCGCGCGCAGGCGCTGCGACGAGCGACGCGTCGGCGCCGCGTGGTCGCGACGCTCGCGATCGGACCCCACGCGTATTCCGAGCATGTCGACGATTTGTCGAAGATCCGCAATGAGCGCTTCCGGCGTCTGGTAGCGCTCGTTCGGATCCTTCTTCATCATCTTCTTAACGACGGCCGCGACTTCGAACGGGATCGACGGATTGCTCTCGCGCACGTCGGGCGCCTCGTCCCCTTGGTGCATAAGCAACTTCTGGAGCATCGTGCCGTTCGGGAAAGGCGGCTCGCCGACAAGCATAAAATACAAAGTGCAACCGAGAGAATAGACGTCGCTTCTCACGTCGGCGAGTCGAGGGTCGCGCGCTTGCTCAGGAGAAATGTAATCGAAGGTGCCGAGCGTTACGCCGCTTTCGGTGAGATCGTCGGCGACGTCCGTTTTCAGGAGGCGAGCAAGCCCCATGTCGATCAATTTCGCGCGTTTTTGGGGCGTTAGAATAATATTCGACGGCTTGACGTCGCGGTGCGTAACGCCGTGGGACGCAGCGTGCGCGAGCGCGTCCGCCGACTGCAACGTGTAATCGATCGCCTCGCCGACGTCGAGCGCACCGTGTTCGCGAACGTAATCGCGAAGATTGACGCCTTCCACAAACTCGAAGGCGATGTACGGTATATTATTGACTTTACCGAAAAGATAAACCTGCGCGATGTTTTCATGATTCAATCGCGCGGCGGATTTCGCCTCGTTTAAGAATCGCGCGACGGTCGCCTCGTTGCGCGCGCTCTTACGCGGCAGAACTTTGATCGCGACCTTGCGTTCCAGATCGCGGTCGACGCCTTCGTAGACGCGCCCCATCCCGCCGCCGCCGATGTATCGAACGATGGTGAACGGACCGAACGCGGAACCGGGCGTCAGCGCGCCCCCTTCCCCTCGACCAGACTGTTGCTCGTCGACCTGAATCGGAGTCGTCGCGGACGCGCCGCGCGCTTCGTCGAAAGGCTCCGAAGCGGCGGACGACGGCGCGTCTTCGGAAGTCGCCTGAACCGTGGTCGCTTCCGAAGCCGCTTCTTGCTCCGCGCGCGGATCCAAATTCCGACGCGGCGTCTCCGTTGCGTCTTCTCGCGCCGAAACGTCGCCGCTCGTTGCGAGCGGACGCGTCTCCGTCGACTCGCGCGCGGCGCGCGCGTCGTCGTCGTGCGGAACGTTGGATGAGTCGTTGGTCATAAGCGCGCGGAACACTAGGTAAAATGCAAACGCGACGCGCCGCCGAACGCGACGACGCGCGCGCTATGGAGAAATTAGAACATGAAGCGATTGAAAATGTTTTCAATCAGCTCTTGACGACCGCTCGCGTTCGGATCGGCGTCGCCCTTCTTGATCATGTAGTCGTAAAGGGTCTTGAAGCTGTGCTTACCGGCTTCGATCTCGGCGCCAATTCCGGAATCCCAGGAGGCGTAACGTTCTTTGAGCATCTTGTCAAAGACGCCGTCGGCGCGCGCGGCCGCCGCGTTGCGCAGACCTTTCGCGAACGCGTCCATACCGCCGATGTGCGCGTAGAAGAGATCCAACGGCTCGAAGCTCTCGCGACGAACCTTCGCGTCGAAGTTCAGACCGCCCGTCGTGAAGCCGCCGTACTTCATAAGCACGAGCATCATCTTCGTCGTCATGTAGACGTCCGTCGGGAATTGGTCGGTGTCCCATCCGAGGAGCATATCGCCGGAGTTCGCGTCGACGGAACCGAGGAAACCTTGGCTTCCGGCAACTTCCATTTCATGTTCGACGTTGTGTCCCGCGAGCGTCGCGTGGTTCGTCTCAATGTTCATCTTGACGTCTTTGTCAAGACCGTAAGCGCGCAGGAAGTTAATGCACGTCGCGACGTCGAAGTCGTATTGGTGCTTCGTCGGTTCCTTCGGTTTCGGTTCGAAGTAGAATTGACCTTTGAATCCGATCTCTTTCGCGTAATCAACCGCCATGTGCATGAACGCGGCAAGGTGATCCATTTCGCGCTTCATATCGGTGTTCCACAGGCATTGATAACCTTCGCGACCGCCCCAGAAGGTGTATCCCTTCGCGTTGAGTTCGAGCGAAACTTCGAGCGCTTTCTTAACTTGCGCCGCCGCGTAGGCGAACGCCGTCGCGTTGCAACTCGTCGCGGCGCCGTGCATGAAGCGAGGATTCCCGAAGAGGTTCGCCGTGCCCCACAGCATCGTAATGCCGGTGCGTTCCGATTCTTCCTTAAAGACTTTGACGACCGCGTCGAGATTCTTGCACGTTTCCGCAAAGTTGGCGCCTTCCGGAGCGACGTCGCGATCATGGAACGCGTAGAACTGCAAGCCGGTCTTCTCGAGGAATTCGAAGAAGACGCGAACGCGCTTCTGAGCGTTTTCGATCGAATCGGAACCGTCGTCCCAAGGACGCTGCATCGTCGCGGCGCCGAAAGGATCGACGCCGTTCATGCGCATCGTGTGCCAGAACGCGCAACTGAAGCGCAAATGATCCTTCATCGGTTTCCCTTCGATCAGTTCGTCGGGATTGTAATATCGAAACGCGAGCGGATTCTTGGAATCAGGTCCTTCGTACTTGATCTTAGTGATATCGGGAAAAGCAGCCATGTCAAAATCTCCTGCCGTCGCGCTTCTTCGGCGCAAGCGGTGATACGAATATGAATACACTGGAACGGAACGCCCAAACGCGCCGCTTCAAACTGCGAATAGTATACCACGTTATCAAGGCGATTTAAAGAATCCCGCGCGAAAAAAACGAAAACATGGCGCAAAAAACCCGTAAATGAAAACAGCCTCGAACGACTGCTCGAGGCTGGCGAGACTGTTCCAACGCGAACGGGGCGCAAACGGAACGCAAAAACCTAAATGACGCCGCGACTCTTCAGGAAGAAGATCACTTCGTCGGCGAGTTCGTCCGCCGATTTATTCGACGCGTCGAGGGTCAATTCCGGCGCGGTCGGCGCTTCGTAAGGATCGTCGACCCCGGTAAATCCTTTGAGTTCGCCGGCGCGCGCTTTCTTATAAAGCCCTTTCGGATCGCGCTGTTCGCAAACTTCGATCGGAGTTTGCATATAGACTTCGAAAAATTCGCCCGGATTGAGCATAGCGCGGGCGCCGTCGCGATCCGCGCGGTAAGGACTAATAAACGCGGTCAACGCGATGGCGCCGGACTCCGCGAACAATTTCGCCACCGCGCCGATGCGTCGAATATTCTCTTCGCGATCTTCTGCGGAAAAACCGAGTCCGAACCGCTTCGCGAAAGATTCCGAGTGACTCTCCGAAAGAATCTTCGGCGACGCGTTGAGGGAATGGCGCACATTGTCGCCGTCGAGAACGAAGCTGCGTTTGCCAAGCTCGTGCAGTTTGTGGTCGACGACGTTCGCCACCGTGCTCTTGCCGCTGCCGCTAAGGCCGGTGAACCAGACGACGCAACCTTTGTTTCCGTTCAGCTTTTCCTTCTCCGCGCGAGAAACGGCGTGCTGGTGCCAATAGACTTCGACTTCAGGGGAACCCATTATTTCTTCTCCTTAATAAATCGTGCGGAAAACCGCTTCTGAACGCTCGCGCGAGAACGGTAACCGTCGTTCAAAGCGAGCGCGCGACCGACGCAGGCGCAAACACGCGCGTGGGAACGCTGAAACGTCGTCTTGATCGCGTTGACTTGAATCCGTATTGTATCAGAGGAAGCGATTCCTACAAGCGGCGCCGTCATAACGACTATGATTTTAACGCGTCTCCGGATTGCGTTTCGCGTTCGAGCCGTTCGCGTTCGAGCCTCTTCTCTTCTGCGGCGGCGCGGCGCGAATAGATCGGCAAGAGCGCCCAAAGATCGTCCCCGGTCGCGTCTTCCGCGAGCCGCTTCCGCGCGACCTCGCCGACTCCCCGCGCCGTCGGAGACCACAGCGATTCCTCGACGAGTCGCGCGTTCGGGTAATTCGTCGACAGATTTTTAACGCGCGACAAAGCGGGGCCGGCAAAAAGAACGTTGGAAGCCGCTTTGCCGAGCCATTCGCGCAGAGAAATCACTTGGAACGCGTCCTCGAGTCGGCGCCATACGAAACCGGCGTCGGTCGACGAAATCTCATAATTCCTGACCGCCGCGTCGCCGCGCTGCGCGTCGACCCCGACCGATAGAACCAGCGGCGCGTCGCCGCCCCACGCCGAAATTTGCTCCGACGCGCAAATTCCCGCGACGATCGCGTCGAGCGTGTCCGTTCCGACGACCTTCGCGCCGATTCCCCACGCGAACGCCTTGCACGTCGCCACCCCGACCCGCAACCCGGTAAAGGAACCGGGACCGATCGTTACCGCGACCGCGTCGAGCTCTTTCGGCGCAAGTCCCGCGTCTGAAAGCGCCTTTTGAATCGCCGGCGCAAGCGTCTTCGCGCTCCGACCGTCCGCGTCGAGTTCCAAAAACGCCAACTCCGCGCCATTCTCTAGTAAAGCGACGCTACCGGACGCGCCGGACGTCTCCAACGCCATGATTTTCATACCGTTCGCTCCGTTTCAATAACAATGCGACGCGGCGTCGAGATCTACGACGACGCGCCGCTTCCACGTTAGTATAACGCGAACCTCTGACAAACCACAGGGGGGACTCTTCGCGCGAAAATCGATCTTGGCAAAAAGCTCTTGCGCAAGTTTCCCGGAAAGGTTATAGTCCCCCGAAACGGTACGATCGCGCGAAGGAGAGCGCGACGCCGAACTTGAACGCCTAAACCGCTGGATTTCGTATGACGACGTCGTTAGATAACAAACGTGTTCTCCGCTTACGAGCGTTTTTCACGCTCTGCAAGCTAGGGTTGGCGATTTGTTGCGTCGCGTCGACCCAATGCGCGATCGTCGGCGGTCAAGAATCGCAAAACGCGCGGAAGTCTCGACAGGTCGTCTACTTTACGACGCAGGTGGAAAGCGCGTCCGCGCCGGTCTACGCAAGTCCCAATTTCAAATCGTATCGCGCCGGGACCGTTCTCAAAGATCGCGACGTCGAAATCTATTTCCGAAACGACGACGGATTCTGCGCCATTCGTCCTCCGTACGGCAGTTTTTCGTGGATCAACGGGAAATTTGTCGTTCAAGACGACGCCGGGGACGGAGTCGTTCGCATATCGTCGGGCAAAACGGCGCCGGTAAGAGTCGGCGGCGAATCGCCTGCGACGAGTTCCGTCGTTCAGGTAGGCTTGCGCAACAATCAAAAAGTCAAAATCCTCGGCAAGGTAACGTTGTCCGACGGGTCGCTCTGGTATAAGATTTCCCCGCCGGCCGGAGAATTTCGCTGGCTCCACGAGTCGAGTCTTCCGAAGAACGCCTCGCTCGCCCTCGTTCCGAACAAGTTGACGTTCCAAGACGAATACGAGCGTCGCAATTCGTCCCTCGCGACCGCCGACTATCGCGGAACGTCGGCGCCCGACCAATCGTCGGCTCAGTCGCCAGCCCAGTCGCCCGCTCAGTCGCCCGCTCAGTTGCCAGGCGACGCCGCCGCGAACGCCGCCCCGACGCTTCCCGCCGCCGCGACGTCCAAACCGGAAACGGTCAAGCCAATCCCGCGAGACGACGACGACGAGCGCGGTCTCGAGTTGCCTCCGTATCAAATTGGAATCGACGTCAACGGTCTGAAAAACGCCGACGAATCGCTCCGGCGCGAACTCGCGGAAATCAACGCGGAAACCCTCAAATTGGCCGTAAATCGCGATCCCTCGCGCGAAGAAATCAAAGCGTTGCGCCGACGCGCCGAAAGCGTCGCGCTCACCGCGAAAAATCTCGACGAACAGCAAATGGCGAACGCGATTCTCGACGCCTTGCGCGGCGCCGAAGAAAACGCCGTGCGATTGGAAAACCTCCGCGCCGAAAAGTATCCCATGGTCGAGTCCGTCGCCGATCCGACGCCCCCTTCGCCCGTCAATCTCAACGCGGCGAACGCCCTCGCCAATCGATGGATCACAAACGCGACGCCTTACCCGACGACGCCGCAAACGCGCCCCCCCGTCTATCCCCAAACGGCGCCTGGATTCCCGGTTCTCGCCTCGCCTCAGCCTCAGCCTGCGTTCGTAGCCAACGTCGCGCCTCAGTCGGCGCCTGTCCCTCGTAGCGGACGCGTCGTCAACGGGGTGTTCATACCGGAACCGGTCGTCGTCGCCGCGGCGCCGCAAACGACCCTCGCCGCGAATCAGCCGGAAATTCGAACTGACGCCCGACCGGAAATTCGCCCGCGCGCCGCCGTCTCGAAAGAGGCGATCAGGGCGGCGGAACCCAAAAATAAATCGAAGCTCGAGTTCGCCTTCTCCAACGCCAACAATCCGTTCGGCAGGCGCTCGACCTCCCCGACGACCAACGCCCCTGAGCTTGATCTCCCCGCCGCCAAACTGATCGTTCCCCCTCAAAGCTACGGTCAAGGCGCGTTCCTCGCGCAACGCAAAAGCGCGGCGAACGACTCCCCCGCATGGCTCGCGCAAAAGAGCGACGTTCAATCCCCAAGCCCGGAACAGAACGTCTTCGCGCAGGCGCAACCGACTCAAGGCGAAAGCCGCCCGCAAAGCAAGAGTCGCGCGGAAGGCGCCGTCGTCTTCCAAGCTCCGTTCGAAGGAAACGCGTCCGAAGGCGCGCTCGTCGCGGCGTCGGAACCGATTGCAAATTCCGAAGTTACCGTGTGGCAAAGCGCCGCGGAAGCGCGCGTCTCGCCGGTCGCTCCGACGCCTGCGGCAAAACTCGCCGGCGCCACGACCAATCTTCCGCGCGCAATTCGACAAACATCCGCGTTCGCGCCGGTCGCGGCGAACTCCGCCGCGCACTTCGACGCCGAAGGTCTGCTCGTCGAACTCTCCGACGCTCCGCAAGGCGCGCCTAAGTTCGCGTTGCTCAAACAGAACGCCGACGGATATGCGATCGTCGCCTATCTCGAAACGAAAAAAGAAGGCGTCTTCGCGCCCTTTATCGGTAAAAAAGTCGCGGTCAAAGGCGCCGTCGGATCCGTCTCCGTCGACGGGGACTCGCATAAACTCATTTCCGTGACGTCGCTCTTTTTGCAGAAGTAATCCCCGCCTCGCCTTTCGCCTAGCCTTCGGCGCCGCGCCCTCTCGACGCGGCGCCTTTTTCTTTGGCAAAAAAAGCGCTCGACCCCGCCGACGTCGAACGCTTCCTTAATCTTACTCGCCGTTTTACCCGCCTCGCCGCTCTACCCGCCTCGCGGTCAACGCGACGACTCTTGAACGATCGCGCGCCACGTCTCCATCGGTTCGCCGGCAAACTCCTCGCCATACTGGAGTCGAACGTCGAGAACTTCCGCAAAACGACGCGCCAACGAAAGTCCAAAGCCTAGCCCGCGCCCGGAGCGTCGCCCGCTGTAATACGGCGCGAACGCCAACGCCTTCGCCTTCGCGTCAAACCCAAGCCCGGCGTTGGCGACCCCTATCTCGACGGAACGCCCGCCGTCGACGCCCCCCGCCGCTGATTTCAGAAAGTAAAGAAGTCGGCCTCCCTGCGCCGTCGCTTCGCGCGCGTTGCGCCCGAGTTCGCTCAAGAGCGCCGTTAGCATCGCCGGATCAGACTTCAGACGCGCGTCGGCGCCGAGTTCGTCGAGAATCGTTATTTCGACGGCGCCGTCCGTCCCCTGCTCGCGCTCGCGACTCGTCCACTCTTGAAATAGAGCGCGCGCGTCGATTAGTTCCTCCGAAGGCTGAGGAGGGCGCGAAAAGAGACGCAACGACGCGAGCATTTCGTGCCCGAGTCGCGTCTGCTCGAGAATCGATTCCAAAGCCCACCGGCGATTGGGATCCTCTTCGTCGACGAGCAAATTCTGCGCCAGCATACTGATCACGGCGAGGGGATTATTTAATTCGTGCCCTGCCCCGGCGGCAAATTCGGCGATCAATTCAAAAACGCGCGACTCCAACGCGTCGTCGTAGGAAGAAACGTCGTTTGAAGAAGTCGACGAGCGAGACGAATCTGGCGTTTGCATATTCTGCCTATATATCCTATTTTATAATCGTAGCGCAAAAAAAACGTCTTACGACGTTCAATGAAAAATCGCGGCTCAAGATCGAACCGCGATTTTTGGGGAAGAATACGTTTTGTCCTATGCGTCTTGTTCTATGCGACGCGACGCGCCGACTAAATGAACGTTTCGATATCGAGCAAACGACTAACCAACTTAATCAGATCCTCGACGACGAACGGCTTGGGCACGAACTCGTTGGCGCCGGCGGCTTTCAATTCGCCGATGCGATCTTGTTCGACTTCGCCGGAAACGCAGACGATCTTAACGTCGGCGAGGGACTTGTCGTTGCGAACCTTAACGCAAACGTCTTTCCCGTTGATGTCCGGAAGCATGACGTCGAGAATAATGAGGTCCGGCTTGTACTCTTGAACCGTCATTCCGGCGTCAAATCCGTTGTTGACGTATCGCGTCTCGAAATGTCCGTCGTTATTGAGCGCGGCGACGAGTAGATCGACGAGATCTTGATTGTCGTCGACGACTAAAATCTTGTGTTTACCGCTTTCGAGAGCGTCCGTAGGAATATTGTTTTCCTTCATAAAAACGTAGAGACTCTCGCGCGGAATGCGGCGAAAACGACTTCCCGGAACGCGAAAACCTTTGAGTTGTCCGCTGTCGAAACACCGAATAATCGTTTGCTGGCTAACTTTGCAAATCTTGGCGGCTTCGCCGGTTGTGAACACAGTTTTAGAACTCATCGTATACCGTCCCTTTATTTTCTACGCCGAACAAAGCCGCATTCTGCGACGCGTTTAGCGTTCGCTATTTCCATGACGACTCGTCAAAACATCCATACGCTACGAATTCGATCCTTCAGAGCTTCGCAACGCGCCGACGACGCGCGGCGCGCGGTCGAGTCGAGAACCCGCGCAAAACGACTTCACAACGGAAACGTGCCATGACGCGCTCGTGAACGTTTCATAGATTTATCCGATTTGTCAAATCGTCAGCTTATTCCGATTATATCCATTTTAACGGTTTGGTCAATATCAATTATTTTTCCCAAACCTCGCAAAATCGCGTGTCGATCGATCTCCGCGAAAACTTTTGCAAATATTCCAAAAGAGTCAAAGCGTTCAATCGACGCGACCATTTCAATTTCGACGTTTTCTTTGGTTCGCAAAAACTGCGCATTGGCGACGCGTCTCCTAAGTTGCCGCGTTTAACCGAAAAAATCGCCGTCAATCGCGCTAGACCAACGTATCTTCTCTCGATTCTTTCAAACGTCGACTCTTTTCATTTTACACAAACGACCACCGCGCGCCACCCTGTTTAGCGATAACGCGCCATTTTTTTCTTTTGTTTTCTTTTCTAAAACGTTCCGAACCCCCCAAACCAACTCTTTCGCGTCTTCGTTCCCTTCGACAAGATTGCGCCGAAAACGTGATTCCGGCATTCTCATTTCTATTGCGATTCTTGGCGGATTCGTTATATTCTCGTTGGCGATCCCGTTCAAAGAGGATCGTCCTCGACTTGTCGAAGTCTTTTCAAGGAGAGCGTCGACTCGCGCTCCGTCTCGTCCAATAGGAAACGTTACTAGGAAGCGTTACAATGACAAAAGAACGCAAAAATCTCGTGGTCGCCCAAAGCGGCGGTCCAACGTGCGTCATTAACAGCAGTCTTCGCGGCGTCGTCGAAGCCGCGCGAGAATTTGACTCGATCGGAACCGTCTACGGCGCATGTCACGGTATTGAGGGAGCGTTAAAAGAAGAACTCGTCGACCTCACCGCGCAACCGGAAGACGAGATCGCGCTCTTGAGATACACGCCCGTCGCCGGCGCCATCGGCACGTGCCGCTACAAGCTCAACGCGTGGCAAAACGAGGATTTTGAACGCGTCGTCGAAGTCTTTAAAGCCCACAACGTCGGCTACTTTCTCTACAACGGCGGAAACGACTCCATGGACACCGCCAATAAGATCGCCGAACTCGCGGCGCAACGCGGACTCGATCTTCAGGCGGTCGGCGTCCCCAAAACGATCGACAACGATATCGGCGACTCCGAGTTCAAGATCATCGACCACACGCCCGGATACGCCTCGACCGCTAAATATTGGTCGCACATGACTCAGTACGCGAACGAAGAAAACAAAGGCTCGTACCCGGCGGATCCCGTTCTCGTCATGCAAGCGATGGGACGAAAAATCGGCTTCATTCCGGCGGCGGCAAGGCTGGCGGACCCGAAGCGAAACGCGCCGATCCTTATCTACCTTGCGGAATCCCCATGCTCGCTCGAAGAGTTGGCCGCGCAAGTCAACGACGTCCTTCGACAAGAGAAGCGTTGCGTCGTCGTCGTCAGCGAAGGGTTCAACGTCGGCGATTTAGGACACGTCCGCGATTCGTTCGGACACGCCAATTTCGGCGCCAGTAAGATTACGGTCGCGCAAACCGTCGTCAATTATCTCAATTCGACCGGTCTCGTCGTCAAAGGCGCCGCGCGATGCAACGTACCGGGAACCGATCAGCGGCATTCGATCGGATACGCGTCGACCGTCGATCTCGACGAAGCGTACCGTCTTGGACAAAAGGCGGTTGAACTCGCCGCGACCGGGCAGGGAGGCTTCATGTCCACAATTCTGCGCGACCCCGGGTTCATCTACAACGTGCGTTACGACAAGACGCCCCTCTCCGTCGTCGCCAATAGCGAACGAACGTTCCCGAAAAACTGGATCATGCCCAACGGTTGCGACGTTACCGACGACTTCGTTAAATACGCGAAGCCGCTCGTCGGGGAAGACAACGTAACGTTGCCGATGGTTAACGGTCGTCAACGTCTTGCGCAACTGCAACCGATCTACGCGGAGAAGAAACTCCCGAGTTACGTTCCCCAAGCGGATCGCATGAAGGCGCCGGGAAAGTAAGGAATCTTCGCTAGCGAGTTCGTCTTTTTTCTCTTTCGTTTTCCTCTCAGGCTGAAACGCGCCGCGATTTTCGCGCGTTTCAGCCTTTTTTTCCGCGCGGACGCGCGCGTCGCCAAAAGCTCGACTTTTCGACTTGTCGCAAGTTTCCCTTTTGTGTATTCTCACGTCACGTCCTTATTTCGATCGATGGAGCCGACCGCATGGAAGTCGTCGGAGAACGGAATCCGCGCGACGCCGCGTGGAAAGGACGCAGGTTTTATTGAGCGACGGCTCGACGTCGCTATTCGCAAAGGTTCGATTAATGACATTGTTGACAAACGCCAAGAGTTCCGCGCCGAGACTAGCGCAGGAAATTCGCTCGTTTACCATGACGTTATGTTCGTTGGCGAAGTCGGGCCTTTGCGCGGCGACACTACTTCTCGCAACTACAAACAGTCTTCTCGCGCAAACGCCCGCCGCCGGCTCAAAGCTCGATCCGGCGCGAAAGACGGCGACCTTACAGGAAGCGTCCGGAACGACGGTG
>ONGM01000003.1 GCA_900317365.1 uncultured Planctomycetota bacterium | reverse complement strand
TGCTCCATGCCTTCCGGCGTAATCTCCGACGCAGGTAGGGTCGACGCGACGAAAAGCGCGACGAACGCCGCCAAGAGCGTTTTTTTCATTTTAACGATTCCTTCTTGGTCTCTTTGCGAGCGCGTCGCGGCGAAAACGAGTTCGCGCGACGCGACGGGTAAACGAGGCTATCTCACGATTAGAATTGTACCTAGACAGTTCGCGCGCGTCAATATGAATTGTGTCGAACTTTTTGAAAAAAAAGAGACGCAAACGCGTAAAACACGCATTTGCGTCTCGTCAAGAATCACGCGTTCCCAACTAATCGGCGGCGGTGCGTCCAGTCGCGACGTCAAACTCGTCGATCGCCGGAATGAGCATGGCGAGGGACGCGAAGAAATACGCGGCGGCTATGGAGACGAAGACCAAAAACGGCTTGCCGAGTAGGAAGCTCGTCGCGGCGTAGAACGTCGCAGGAGGCGTAACGAAGGAAGCGAGCGCGATCGCTTTCGACGGGTTGCGCGCGCCGAGCGCGACGTACAGCCCGACTCCGCCGCCGACCATGAACGCCAGGAAAGGCTGAAGTTGCGCTTCGAAAGAGCCGCTGAACGCAAGCATCGTCCATAGGCAGACGGCGACGCCAATAAAGAGGAAGAAGACGATTCCGAGGCTCGTCGCAGTCGCGCTTCGGGTGTTGTCGTACTGGAGCCCGATGTGGATTCCGACCATTGCGACGAAGAAGAAGAGAACGATCGTTCCCAAAATCAGGTAGAAGGTCGTCGAACCTGAGATTCCGCCTTTGTACCCGAGGTACGCGCAGAGCAACAGCGGCAAAAGAACGACTTCCTTCATATTATAGAAGGAACCGAGGAGCTTGCCGAAGACGAATTCCTTCGGGGAGAGGTCGCTGGCGAGTAGCAGCGGGAAAGCGCCGAGATCGCGTTCGGAGGTCATGGACGCGATCGCTTGGGCGTTGAGTAGGAACATGGAGAGCAAAAGGAGAGGCGCGATCGGGGCGGCGAGTTGTCCGATCGTCGGCGTAGCGACGGTCGCGAAGGTCGTTTTGAGCGCGTAAGCAGCGAAGAGGAAGAGAAGCAGGTAGACGACGCGAATGAGGAACGTCTTACGCCCGTAGGCTCGGGTGCGCACTTCGCGCCAGAGAATCGGGTTATCCCAGACTTCGCGAGCGCGTCCAGCGGAGGAGACGTTCGGATCGACGGCGTATTTTCCTTCCGGTGCGACGCCGGTTTCGATCGACTCTTGGGTCGTGGAACCGGACGTTTTCGAGAGGACTTCGCGCGCGACGGCGGCGACTCCGGCAACGCCTTCTTGCGTTTCGACGTCGCGCAGGGTTTCTTCAACGGCGAAGAGGTTGTCGGCGAGGTTGTCGTACTGTTGCGAGAGGTCGTGAACGCCGCGATCGCGATCGCGTCGTTCCTTTTCTTCGCGCGCGAGTCTAGCCTGAACGGCTTCCGGTCGCCATGTGTCCTGTTCGCCGGTCGCGTTTCGAATCGTTTCGCGCGACGGGTTCCAAACGCGGCACATCGCGACGGCAAAGAGATTGACGGCGACGGTCAAGAGTGCGAAAAACGCGAGGAATGAGGCGACGGGAGTCAACGCGGCGCGGATCCATTCGGTCCACGATGCGACGACGCCGAAATCGTCAGGCTTAACGGCGACGGCGAGCGCGCGCCACGGACTCGCTATATTGCCGATCGTCGCGGTCGAGACGCCGAACCAAGTCTCCCCGAGAACGCCGCGTCCGACGACTTCCCAGAATCCGAGCCACACGGCGATCGTCAGAATCGTCATAGAGAGCGCTTGGAACGTTTTATCGCGCCACAAAGCGACGCACGATCCGACGGATCCGGCGGCGAGGGTCGCAAAGAGCGTAACAAGAAAGACGCGCGCCACCTGGGCGTATGAAATCCCGCCGAGCAGCGCGGTTGCGAGAAGAATCGGGAGCGAGACGACGATATAAACGAGGAGTTCGAGCAGCGCCGCGAGGAGTTTGCCGAGCACGAGTTCGCTATTGGAAAGTCGGGTTAGCAAGAGTAGCACGAGGGTTTTTCGATCTTTCTCTTGTCCGACGGCGGAGGCCGCGAAGGTAGCGGCGAAGAAGACGGCGACGACGAGTTGCAACGGGGCGATCAGCGAGAAGAGGGACTCTCCGAACCGTGCGTAATCTCCGACGTCGACAACTTGTTGCGAACCGCTAGTCACGAGCCATGCGGCGGAAATAACGAGCAGAAGAAAGCCGCCGTAAACGCCGCGGCCGAAATACGTCTTATCGCGTCGCGGCGCGATCGTCGCTTCTCGCGCAAAAACAGGTCCGATCAACATAAGCGTGCAACCTCGTTCGATCAATAGCGCGCGCGCAAAGTCGCGGCGCGCTGCGTGCGTATGGAATCGCGCAACGGCGCGACTCTGCGTCATTATAGTCGAGCGGCGTCAAAAAATCAAGTCTTGGGAGGTTTATTTCGACGCGAGTCAAAAACCGACTTGAGATCGCGCGACAAGATTGTTATAATTCGAGACGACGCGCGTTGCGCGGTTACGTTTTCATGGACGCGTTCGCGACATATTTCGCAATGAAAGGAACTCATATGGCTCGCAAACTGACATATTTCGCGTCGGCGCTCGCATTGTGCGCGGCGACGATTTGCGGTCGCGCGGCAATCGCGCAAGACGATTCGGCAAACGGCAAGGACGCGGAACAAGCGGTCGCAACGCAAGACGGACGTCAGCAAGACGGCGAGAAACCGTCCGAGTCGAAAGCTCCGACCGAATCGCAAGAAAACGGCGACGACATTCAATTCGACGAGAACAAGAACGGCGTTCAATCTTCACTCGACGCCGCGGCGGAAAACGAACTCAACGAGATTTCCCAAACTTCCGCCGAAGACCTGCTTAATCTCGCGACCGAATTAAAACTCAGCGCGACGAACGTCGTCGATCTCACGAAGATCGTTTCGCTCTGCAATCGCGCGGAAAAACTCGGACTCGACGACGCCAATCGCGAATTTTCCAAACAGCTCCGACTCTCGGCGCAACTCGACCGCGGACTCGCAATCGCGCAACTGTTCATGGATCCCGGACTCGACGTCGCGCAACTTCCGAACGGTTGGCAAGAACTCCGCGATTTAGCGATTAACGATTTCAAAATGGCGCTTCAAGAGACCGACGATATTCCGCTCGCGCAACTGTCGCTCGGACGTCTCTATATTCTCGCGCAAAACGCCGAAGGAGCCAAAGCCGCGTTCAACGCGGCGATCAATACGAAAGAAGACGACCAGGAAGAAATCAAAGCGTTCGCTTACTTCAGTCTCGCCGACATTGAAAAGGATCTCAACGAAGCGATCAAACTCATCGACAAGGCGATCGAACTCAATCCGCAAGGCGAACCGATTTTCTACTACGGCGCTTCCGTCATTCTCGACAAAATGAAGCGCGAAGACGCCGCGATCGCTCGTATCAACAAGGCGATCGAACTTGCGCCTGAAAACGTGAATTTCAAGAAACAGAAGGCGATGATCCTCGCAAACGCGCGACGTTACGACGAGGCTAAGCAGGTCTTCGAAGAAGCGACGAAAAACGAAGAGTTCAACCTACAGAACGAACTCGCAAAAGCCGATTTTCTCGGCAACGTTAAAGACTTCGACGCCGCGATCGCCATTTTCGACAATCTTGCCAAGACCTTCGACGGACCCGGCGTTTACCTTCTCCGCGCCGTTGCAAAAGCGCAGAAAAAAGATTACGACGGCGCGATAAAAGACCTCGACGAAGCGTTGCGACGCGATCCCAATATGCTCCAGGCGTTCAAACTTAAAGGCGGCGTCTATATCGAGCAGGAGAAATACGAAGAAGCCGAAAAAGCGTTCCGTCAGTATCTCAAAAAGTCGACCGCGCCGGAAGACAAACTCACCGCCAAGACGCAAATCGCCTACTCCATTTCCAAACGCGGACTCTATAAGAGCGCTTCGAAAATTCTCAAAGACGAACTCGCGAAAGACGCGGAAAACGCGGAACTCATGCGTTCGCTCGCCGACATGGAGCTGCTCTTCGGACATTGGAACGCGGCGGCGGAACTTTACGACAAACTCTTGGCGAAAGATCCCGACGATTCCGGCGTTCTCAATAATTACTCGTGGCTTCTCGCGACTTGTCCGGAAGAGTCCGTTCGCGACGGCGCGCGCGCGCTCGAATACGGTAAAAAGGCTGCGGAAAAGACCTACTACGCGGCGCCGCACATTCTCAGCACCTTAGCCGCCGCTTACGCAGAGAACGGCGACTTTGAAAGCGCGCGAAGTTGGTCTCAAAAAGCGGTTGAACTTGGAGAACTCGAAGAACACGAAAGTCTCGATTCGCTTCGGAAAGAGTTGGAGTCCTATAAAGCCGACCAACCGTGGCGCGAAACTTCAGAGATTATGAAGGAAGTCGACGAAGACGCCGCGCCGGTCTCCGAAACGCCCGAGCCCCCCGCGCAATAATCGATCCAACGTTAAAAGATTTCCG
Source organism: uncultured Planctomycetota bacterium (assembly GCA_900317365.1). Classification (GTDB taxonomy): domain Bacteria; phylum Planctomycetota; class Planctomycetia; order Pirellulales; family Thermoguttaceae; genus RUG369. The sequence goes on along the minus strand of ONGM01000003.1, from coordinate 8,256 downwards.
CGTTTCTCCAACGCGGTTCGCAAGATAGAGACCCAAGGAGACTTTCACAAATGACAGCCTCGCGTTTTCCGCGCTTTATCGCAAGCGCCGCGCTCTTTGTCCTCGTAGCGCTCGCCGCAAGCGTCGCGCTCGCCCAGGACAAGCCCGAATGTCAAGAGATTCGCGATATCGTCTACAAGACGGTCGGCGATCGCGAAATCAAGCTCAATCTTTTCATTCCGCTCAATGAAAACGGCGAAATGATTAAAGGCGAGCCGCTTCTCATCTGGCTCGACACCGGTTGCTGGTACTCCGGCGAGCCTGGGGACGGCGGAATATGGCGGCATTTAGACGCTCTCAAGAAAGGGTTCGCCGTCGCGAGCGTTTCGCATCGTCCGATTTCGGAAGCGATCTTTCCGGCGCCGATGGAAGACGTTCGCGCCGCCGTGCGATTTCTCCGCAAACACGCGTCCGACTACGGCTACGATCCCGAACGCTTCGCCGTGTGCGGCGCTTCCAGCGGCGGGCATCTCTCGCTAACGCTCGGTATTTCCGACGAAAAGACGATCTTTAACGTCGGCGACAATCTCGACGTCTCCGGACAAGTTCAACGCGTCGTCGACTTCTTCGGACCGGCGGACTTTGAAGTCGCGTTCCAACGATTTGCGGATCAGTCGATCGACTGCATCTATATCGCCAACGGCGTTCCGCGTTCCGCCGCAAAGCCGGACGATCCGAATCACGCAAAGCTCATGGACAACGCGAGAAAGTATTCTCCGATCAACTACGTCGACGCGAACTTTGCGCCGACGATTATTCTCCAAGGGAACGACGACACGATCGTTCCGCTCAGTCAAAGCGCGCTCATGTACGAACGACTCAAGATCGACGGCGTTCGCTCGCAATTCATCGTCTCCGACGGCGGCGTTCACGATCCGTCGTCGCTCGGATCGAAAATCTTCATGTCGCGTGAAATTTACGAATTCCTCGGTTGGTAGTATTCTCGCAGTCGCGCGATTCCCACTGTACCGCCGTCTTCACCCCCTAATAGGAACTAACATGAAATTTTACAAATTAACCCTCGCCATTCTCGCGCTCGCGTTCGCCGCCGCGCTTCCGACAAGCGCCGTTTGCGCGCAAGACGCCGACGAACAAGAAGCGAAGTCCGACCCGACCGTCTTCGACGTTCCCGACGGCAAAGACGTCGCTTTCTACACCGAACTCCTTCCGAAAATCATGAAGGAGTATCAATTGGAAGTTCAAGGCGCGAAGAACGCCGAAGAAGCGAAGCCGTACCTCCAAAAGCTCGGCAAAGCGCTCAAGGCATTATACGTCAATACGAAGGACGCGAAGGACGACGACGCAAAACAAGTGAGTTCTAACGCGTTCTTCATTACGATGCAAGTCTACGAAGCGACCGGCGATCTCGAAGGACTCAAAGCGCTCCGTGAAGTCGCCAGCGACGAGTACAAAACCGTTATTGACGCGTTGCTTCTTCAAGTAACGATCCAAAACGCGGCGGAGAAAAAGGACAAAGCCGCGATTAAAGCGGCGATCGACGACTACTTCGCCAAGTCCGACGATCTGAGAGTCGCCGGTTCCGCCGACAGCATCGCTATGATGCTGCAAGAGATCGATCCCGCGGTCGCCAAAGAATTCTCGTCGCGCGTCGTTGAAGAATTCAGCAAGAGCGACGTCGCCGTCAAGAAGCAAATTGCGGAACGAATCGTCGGTAAAGTTCGGTTTGCCGAACTCGTCGGAAATGAAATGAAGATGGAAGGACTCTATCTCGACGGCAAAGAGATCGACTGGAGCTCCTATCGCGGCAAGGTCGTGCTCGTCGACTTCTGGGCGACCTGGTGCGGTCCGTGCCTCGGCGAAATTCCGAACGTCCAAGCGCTCTACGAAAAGTATCACGAAGCGGGCTTCGACGTCCTCGGATACAGCGTTGACCGCGACGTCGACGCTCTCAAGAAGTTCGAAGAAGAACGCAAACTCCCCTGGAAGACCGCGTCGGAAACCCTCTCCGTTCAAGCGAAAGATAAAGGCGGAAAAGAGTACGCCTCCATTAGCGATTACTACGGCGTCAACGCGATCCCGACGATGGTTCTCGTCGGTAAAGACGGAAAAGTCCTCGACACGCACGCTCGCGGCGAACACCTCAAGAAACTCCTCGAAGAACAGTTCCCGGACGTGAAATAAGCGACGACCGAAGGACTCCTCGTTCTTTAAAGCCCGCCGTTCGACTCGTTCGAGCGGCGGGCTTGCTTTACGTTCGTCGGAGAAAGCGTTATTTCACAAACCCGTTGCAACAAGGAGTGCGAGTCGATACAATTGAAACGTCGATTGGGGTAAATTCCGACGACGTTTTTGACCAATTCTACATTATGAACGCGACTCGGAAACGAACGAGAACGATTCGCACGGAGGATTCCAAATGAAACACCGCAACATAACCTCGGCGGCGCTCGCGGTCGCCCTTATCGCGACGCTTTTATTCGGCTTCGGGCGCGGACAAGGCGCAGACGTTAAAAAACAAGTCGGGAAAACGGCGGCTCAGTTCGACGTTCCCAAGGGAAAAGACTCCAAATTTTACAGCGAACTCACGGACAAGCTGTTTCATGAGTTTGGCGAAGCCTCGAGATCCATTGAGACGCAAGAGGAATTCAAGTTATTGGCCAAGCAACTTGCGGACGCGCTTAAAACCGTCTACCTCTATACGAAAGACGGAACGGACGACCAATCCAAGCGGACAAGCAGTTTGGCGTTTTCCGAAGCGTGCAATTTCTACGCTCCATTCGATTACTACGACGACCTCAAGGAACTCCGCAACCTCGCCGCAAACGATTTCTATCGCGGAATCGCCGACGCCACAATTATTCCGATAGATATTCGAAACGCGATCGCGCAAGACGATAAAGACGCGCTGAACGCTCTTCTCGAGAAGTTCTTCGAAATGGCTAAATCCGAAAAGCAAGGCGGCGGCGTCGGCATGAAAGCCGCGTTTATTCACGAAGATCTGGAAAAATACGACCCGGAGATCGCAAAGGCGTTTTCAGACCGTTTCGTCGAGACGTTCAAAGACGGCGCCTACGAAAGCGTGGCGAATCGTCTACTGGGACGCGAACGCTTCAAGAATCTCGTTGGAAACGACGTCAAACTCGAAGGTCTCCTCTCCGACGGCACAGAGTTCGACTGGGATTCCTATCGCGGCAAAGTCGTCCTTATCGACGTTTGGTCGCCCAATACGATTCAGGCTCTCTCGAATCATTCCCAAAATAGGAGACTCTACGAGCAATACCACGACGACGGCTTTGAAATCGTCGGATACGCGCTTCATTCCGACGTCGACTCGCTCAAAAGGCAAGAAGAGGAATTTAATCTACCTTGGAAATCGATTTCCGAGAAACAGTCGCTTCAATCCCAAGCAAACGGCGGGAAGGAATACGCTTCCTTGCGAAAATATTACGATCTTAACGAGCATGGGACGACAATTCTCGTCGACAGAGACGGGAAAGCGATCGAAACGGACGTTCTAACAAACGGCAGTTTGCGCTCCCTTAAGCCTTATATTGAAGACGCGCTCTACGGTTCGGTTGACGAGTCGATCTTCGACGTTCCCGACGGCAAGGATCTTGCGTTTTACACCGAACTCAGCGAGAAGATTGACGCCGCCGTCGCTCGACTCTTTGAAAAAATTGACTCGCAAGAAGACGAAGATCGAGTCGTTAGTCAATGGCGCGGCGCGCTGACGTCGCTCTTTAAAAACGCGCAAGACCTTCCCGAATCGGAAGAACTCTGCAAAAACGCGCTCGCGTCTCTTTCGAGAATCGCGCTTGTGAATCGGGACGTCGAGAGCGTCAAGAAACTCTTAGACGTTTCCAACGAAACGTACCGCGAGCGTCTTGAAAGTCTCGCGGCGGATGTGCAAGCTCGCGTCGAAGGGCGCGAACGTTTTGAGAACCTCGTCGGAAACGAAATGAAGGTCGAAGGACTTTACCTCGACGGAACGGAGATCGATTGGCGCGCGTATCGCGGCAAGGTCGTCTTATTCGATTTCTGGGCGACCTGGTGCGGTCCGTGCATTGCGGAAATTCCGAACGTCCAAGCGCTCTATGAAAAATATCATGACGCCGGATTTGAAGTCCTCGGATACAGTATCGACGAGAAAGTCGACGCGCTCAAAAAGTTCGAAGAAGAGCGCAAGCTACCCTGGAAGACCGCGTCGGAAACACTCTCCGTCAACGCGAAGGAAAACGGCGGAAAGAAGTATGTCTCCTTGAGCGACTACTACAATATCACCGGCGTTCCGACGATGATCCTCGTCGGCAAAGACGGCAAGGTTCTCGATACGAACGCGCGCGGCGCAAAGCTCGAGAAACTCCTTCAAGAGCAGTTCCCCGACGTAAAATAAAGACGTTTGAATTACGACCTATCCTTTAAACCCTCGCTGTCCGACGCGTTCGTGCGGCGAGGCGAACCTACGATTGCGGGAAACGTCGTTTCTCGAACGAGGCGCGATAGGACGAGCGGCGCCGTATAATCGAAGCGTCGTCGGCTCGATTTCAACAGGCGTTTAATTTTATGCGAACGAAAAGACGCCGCGCGCAAGGCGAGAACGAGTTTGTCGTCGCTTAATACGCTACCGGAGGCTTGAGTATGAAACTTTATCATTGGACGCTCGTTGCGATCGCGCTCGCTTGCGGCGCGGCGCTCGTTTCCAACGTCGACGCGCAAGACGCCGCCCAAGCGGAAAAGACGAGCGCGGCGACTACGTTCGTCGTTCCCGAAGGAAAAGACGCCAAGTTCTACGACGAACTCCAACAGCAGCTCTTCAAACAGTACAATGAGACGGTCGTCCAAACGCATGATCCGGACGATTACCGACGTCTTATCAACGAACTCGGGGACGCCTTTTTAACAATTCACAACTATCTGAAAGATCGAACGGACGCGGAATCGAAACGCGTTGCTTCCGACGCGCTCTACGCCGCTATTCAGGAATACGCGCCCGCCGGAAATCTCGACGGAATGAAAAAATGCCGTGAACTGGCGACGACCGAATCCGCAAAAGCCTTCGCCGACGCCTTCATAATTCCGGCGGCGCTAGCCGTAGCAATTAAGGCGGACGATAACGACGCGATCAAAGAGACGATCGACGAGTTCTTCGCCAAATCGGGGGATGAAATGATAGCGTCCGTCGCCTCGAATCTGTACGTTCAGCTTAAAAAATCCGATCCCGAACTCGCAAAGGAGTACTCCGCGCGCGTCGTCGAAACGTTCAAAGACGGAAAGAAGGATTTTCAAAAGAGGATTGTGGAACACTTCGCCGGTCGCGCGCGTTTCGACAACCTGGTCGGCAATGACGTTAAGTTCGAAGGAATCTTTCTCGACGGCACGGAAATCGACTGGAACTCCTATCGCGGCAAGGTCGTTCTCATCGACTTCTGGGCGACCTGGTGTCCGGCGTGCGTCGCCGAATTTCCCCAAATTCAAAACTATTACGACGCGTATCGCGACAAGGGTTTCGAGGTCGTCGGATACAGTCTCGACCGCGTTCCGGACGCGCTCAAAGAGTACGAAGCCGCTGGGAAACTCCCTTCGTGGAAAACGATTTCGTTAGCGCATACGCTCCAAGCGAATAAGGAGAAAGGCAAGGAATTCGTCGCGCTCGACCAATATTACGGACTCGACGGTATTCCCGCTTCGATTCTCGTCGGCAAAGACGGCAAGGCGATCGCGACGAACGTTCCCATGCACAAACTCAGGACGCTCATTGAAGACGCGGTCTACGGTCCGGTCGACGATTCGATCTTCGACGTTCCCGACGGCAAAGACGTCGCGTTTTACGTCGAACTCGAAGAGAAAATTCAAGCCGCCGTTATGCGGAAAGAGGAAAAAATTACGACGACCGAAGAGAACGAACTCCTTATTCGTCAATGGGGAAACGCGCTGACGACTATCTTTAAAAACGCGCAAAACGCTCCGGACGCGGAGGAACTCTGCCAAAAAGCGCTCTCGAATCTGTCGCGAATCGCATACATGACCCGCGACGTCGAAATCGTTAAAAACCTACTCCCTTTGACGTCCAATGAGAAATACCGAAGCGAACTGGAAAACCTTATCGTAAGAATTCAAATTTACGCCGACGGTAGCAAACGATTCGCCAATCTTGTCGGAAATGAAATGAAGGTCGAGGGGCTTTATCTCGACGGAACGGAAATCGACTGGAACGCGTACTGCGGCAAGGTCGTCTTAATCGATTTTTGGGCGACCTGGTGCGGTCCGTGCATTGCGGAAATTCCGAACGTCAAGGCGCTCTACGAAAAGTATCATAACGCAGGCTTCGACGTCCTCGGGTACAGTCTCGACAAGGACGTCGAGGCGCTCCAAAAGTTCCAAGACGAGCATAAGACGCCATGGAAGATCGCGTCGGAGACTCTCTCCGTCAACGCGGGCGAGACCGGCGCCAAGAAATACGTTCCGCTGAGCGATTATTACGCGATCGACGGGATTCCGACGATGATACTCGTCGGCAAGGACGGGAAAGTTCTCGATACGAACGCGCGCGGCAAACGACTCGAAGAACTTCTTGAAAAAGAATTCCCCAAGGTCAAGTAATCCCAAACGCGGCGACAAGCGTAAGCGTTAGATCCACTATATTACCCCCATTAGAGATTTCGTATGAACCGCAACAATATAAAACGCAACCAATGGACGAAACTCGCGTTCGCGCTTCTCTTTGTCGCGGCGCTGACGTCAAGCGTCGCCGGGCAAGAAGTCGGCGCTAGCGCGGAAAGCGGCGGCGAGTCGAAGCTTTTCTACGTGCCGGAAGGCAAAGACGCCAAGTTTTATAAAGAGCTTGAGCCGCAACTGGTTCGCGAATTCGTCGACGTCTTTGACAAGGCGAAGTCGAACGAAGAAAGAAACCAACTGGAAAGTCAACTCGGCGAAGCGTTTTTCTCGATCTACCAATATACCAAAGACGGCGACGACGCGGCGAAACGCGTAAGTTCCGGCGCGCTTCTCGAAGCGATCTCCGAATTCACGATCTCCAATAGCGCCGACAGGCTCAGGGAACTGCGCAAGGATCCCGCAATCGCGCAAAACGCCAAAGCGAGCATTAGAATCGACGCGGCGCTCATTCGATTTGCCACGTTCGAAGCCGTCGAAAACGACGATAAAGACGCGCTCAAGGCAATCGTCGAAGAATTTTTCGCAAAGTCGGACAACGACGTCATGCCGCACGTCGGCGAATATATTTATTGGAAAGCGAAGGACTACGACGCCGAACTCGCCGGAGCTTTCGCCGCGCGCGTCGTCGAGAAATTTAAGGACGGGAACGAAGCGCAACAGGAAATCGCGCGACGCTTTGTCGGCAACGCGCGTTTCGATAATCTCGTCGGAAATGAGATGAAAGTCGAAGGTCTTTTCGTCGACGGAACCGAGATCGACTGGAAATCCTATCGCGGCAAAGTCGTGCTCGTCGATTTCTGGGCGACGTGGTGCGGATGGTGCGTCGCGGAGTTTCCCGAAATTCAAAAGTTGCGTGAGAAATATCGCGACAAAGGCTTTGAGGTGATCGGTTACAGCGTCGACTATGACGAGGACTTCGACAAACTCGAAAAGTTCGTTAAAGAAGGTAAAATTCCGTGGAAAACCCTTTCGCAAACTCTTTCCGTCGCCGCGAAAAAGAAAGGCGGCAAGGAATACGTCGCGCTCGGAGAGTACTACGGAATCGCGGCGCTTCCGACGATGATACTCGTCGGCAAGGACGGGAAAGTTCTCGATACGAACGCGCGCGGAGATCGGCTCGTCGAACTGCTCAAGGAGCAATTCCCGGACGTTAAATAGACGCGTTCCAAGAGCTTTAGCTTCTTCTTGGAAATCGCAATTCGCAACGAAAAACGCCGCTTGGAGTGGAAGTCCAAACGGCGTTTCGTTATTCCGACGCGCTTCGAACGTTGGGGTGCGAAACGCGTTCCTCGCCCAAGAGGCGCCGCCAACGCCACTCTACCATAGGGACTATAGGGTAAAAACAGACTTCAACTACGCCTTCAATCCCGCCGCCTTCTCAAATTCCGGTACGGTCATATTCACCCGCCGGGCGGCTTCCTTCACGCTCAGAAGCCCGTCTTTCACGAGTTCGACAAACGTTTCCAACCTACCTTCTTCTCGACCTTCTTTTCTACCTTCTTCCTTACCGTCTCGTCTTTGATCGGCGAGCGCTCTATCAAATCCATATTCCGTAAGACACATTTGTTTGACCTCCGCTTT
>ONGM01000186.1 GCA_900317365.1 uncultured Planctomycetota bacterium | reverse complement strand
TAGCTTCGGAACGGCATTGAACGGCGATATGGCGAGCTGCGACGGAAACTACCCCTACGGAACGATGGAAAAAGGCGTTTACCTTGGCGAAACGACGCCGGTGAAGAGTTATGCGCCGAACGCGTGGGGACTTTACGATATGCACGGGAACGTTTGGGAGTGGTGTAAGGACTGGGACGGCTCGTACCCTTCCGGTTCAGTAACTGATCCGCAAGGACCGTCGTGCGGCTCGGACCGCGTCGTTCGTGGCGGCAGTTGGTACGATTTCGCCGAGAACTGCCGATCCGCCTATCGGGGCAACTTCGATCCTTCCTTCAGGTACTACTTCGTCGGGTTCCGCCTCGCCCTCAGGTCGGCAGAGTAGGAAGCAGGCAGTCTTTCGGGCAGCGTAGTCTCGTAGCGGCGAGAGGGCTTGCCCCTCGCCGTCGAGACGTAGCGGAACGAAAGACTCCGGAAGCAGGCTTGGGCGTTGGATTTGTTTCGAGCATTTGGCGCGTTCATCGCAAGCCGCAGACGGGGAAGCCGTCGGCTTTAGCCGGCGGACAAACGCCAATACGACCAAAATGCTTCGCGTTCCCGTTATCGCCAAAATCACGCAACGCCCCGTCGCGCCGCAGGCGCGGTCACGATTCAGACGCCGGGCGTTTCCTATGAACGCGACGCAGTTTGGTTATTTCGACGTTCGGCGCTTCGCGGAAATCATAGCGCTGGATTGTCCGCCGACTAAAGCCGGCGGCTTTCCCCCTTCGGGGGCGCGCTTCGCGCGAAAAATTTCGCTGCCTACGGCGCGATAAATTTGCAACCCGGCGAGCGACCAACGGGAGCGCGAACCGGGATGAAACGCCCGAGCGTTTCCGTTTTCTTCAGATTCAATCGGGATAGATTGCGTTAATCTTCTTTCCGACCTCTCTTCTGAAGCGTTCCAGCTCGTCGAGGTTGGCGGCTTGATAGGCGTTTTTCCCGGCGTCTTCTTCGCTCTGTTTCAAATTGACGGATTGGTCTAGGCTGAGTCTGGCGCGCGCGGCGAGTCCGACTTCTTCACGACCTCGATTGAGCAACCGGGCTAGGAGAACAAGATATTCGACGTCCTGCTCGCCGCGTCGGTAGGCTTTGAGACGAATCGACGGAACGACTTTGGCGTTGCTTTCGGTAACGCCAGGATAGAATAGGGCGAGTTCATCGCTGTTTTTCCATGAATCCGCGTTCCCGATCGTTTGCCACGGCACGATACCGTCGGCGCCTTGCGTCCACGCGTCGAGGCTCCAGAGGATCGGCTGCGCGCAGTCTTCGTGCGGCGCCGCCGTTACGCCGTAGAGAATTAGGGTTCGACCTGTCCGACGCACGCGGTCGCTCACCGTCTTTTGATATTGTTTAAACGCTCCGCCAGCGACGACGTAAAACCCGAGAGAATCGTCTAGGAAACTGCGCTCCCACTGAGGACGCGATATATCGACGCGGTACAGAATCTTGTAATCGCTCGGATTTTCTCTTTTAGCCTTCATTGCGGACGCGATCGACTTTTGGAACGCGTCGCCGAAGAAAGCGAGCGCGAGGAAGTCGCGCGTACTCGCCGGTTCGTCGAGCAGCCATGGGGAACTCGCGTTCAACCAGCCGTTTCGCTTGTAATCGCTTTTGTTATTGAGAAAGAACAAAAAACGCGTTTTATTCCATTTCTCGTCGATAATTTTTTCTACGAATTGTTGAGAACCGGTAGCGAGCGTTTTCTTATACTCGTCTGAGAACGCCAAGCGCGTCGCCCACGCCTCGTCGTCTAAAAGCCCCTCGAAAATATTCGCCGGGTAATTTTCAAAGATCGGTAGATAAAACGCTTCGATCGGAACGGCGCCGCGCGGAAGGTCGGCGAACGCTTCGCCGGTAAAATAGTCGCCGAACCGACGTTCCCACTTCGTCCAATCGAAGGTCTGCTTTTCCGCGTTCCACTCAGGCGCAAGTCCGTCTCCTACGGTTCCGCGATGCGAATAGGGCACGCGATCGATAAACGTGCGATGCAGTTGCGCCATGCGATAATAATCACGTTCATTTTCCGGCAACGAATAGCAATTCATTTCCGGCAGAAAACTTAGTTCGTTCGGAATTTCAAAATTCCAGACGTTTAATTCTATTTTTGCTCGAAAAGAATTTTTTTCGTCGTCAATAATTTCTAGAACGCCGTTTCTTTTTCCAGACTTCGTTTTCGACGGCGTAAAGATTTCACAGTACAGCGAGTCGTTTGGGGCGGCGAGTTCGATCGCCTTTTCGGGGTCGGAAACGGCAAGAACAGGATCGACGACGGAACCGATCGGCGAATTCACGCGCGCAAAACGGTGGATACGGCATTCAGGCGCGTCTTTCTCATTTTCCCAACGAATCTTTACTTGGACTTTTTTGGCGTCGCCTTTGAAGGCGATTTGGAATCCGATAAACTCGTTTCGCGCGGAGGCGAGGTTGATTTCTCGTTTTTCCGCGTTCCACAGGGCGTTGCGATTCCAATAATCTTTCGGAAGGTTGTCGACGACGAAGTCGCCTGATTGCGTGAGTTTAACGAACGGGTCGAGAATTGCGATTTCCGTTTGACCGAGTTTGGCGGATCGCAGGCTCTTCGGCTGATCCGATTTCGCGACTTCGCCGTCGCCGACTTTGCCGACTAATTCGCTCCACGTCGAGCGTTTTCTCGTTTGCGGACGGAACCGAAGCGTCGCGGGAGCGCTTTGGACGCCGAATCGATTCAAGGCGCGAATTTCAACGGTATGTTCCGATTTGACGTCGAGTCCCGCCAGAAGCGTTTCAAATCGTTCCGATTTCGCCTTGATCACGTTGGCGTCCTGAATAGGCGCGGGAACGAGGTAGCGCGGGACTTGCTCTCCGTCGATCGAGACGTCGAATGCGACGAGGCGGTCGTTTACGCGCAGGCGTTGCGTCCAGCGAATCATTGCGGCGCCTTGCGGAAGATCGTTCGTTTCGACGGCGAGGTTTTCCGGCGAGGCGGGCGAGGCGGCGAGTTCCGACGCGTCGGGGTCTTCAAATTCGACTTCGAGGTAAGGCTCCGACGCGCGGTTCTGCTCGCGCGAGTAGAAGAAACGATTCGGGTACGAATGGAATTCGACGTCGTTATTCGCTTTGCGTTCGAGTTCCGTGCCGGAGTCGTCGAAGAAGACGAACCCTTTCGAGACGCCGAGGACTCTTGCGGCGACGACGTCCGGGGCGACGTCGACGAACTGCCAGCCGTCGCGCGGCTCGGTCGCTTTCGCGCTCGACCAGAATGAGCCGCCTTCCCCGAGCGTTACGCTGGTAATATCGCGATAGGCGTCGTCGGCTAGGGGATTGAGCGCGTGCGGTTGGAGCCAGGGTTCGTCCGGGTTGGCGCGCCATCGGAACGAGGAGGCGCCTGGGGTTTTATCGTAGTTGGCGCCGTTTCCTTCGGTCCATTCTTCTGAAATCGTGCCGATTGAGACGCGATTAAGTTTGACGTCGGAGGAGAGTTTGACCGCTAACGTCGCGCGTCGTATCTTCTTACCGCGCAACGGTTCGACGTCGAAATCGAGAATTGAAAGTTCCTGATAGCCTTTGACTTTAAGTCGCGGCACGGCGCCGTTTGACGCTTCTTCTTCCCCGGAGGCGGACGAAATCCATAGGTCTCGCGTGACAGGCAGACGAACGGTTTCCGCGCCGAGCGCAGGGAGGGACGTAGGAGCGCAGGCCAGGAGAACGACGAATAAAACGAATAGAATGCGGCGCATCATACCCTCGCGTCGCGCCTTACCGCGTTGCGAATCATGCAGGCGAAGAAGGCGCGTTTTTTCGTGTGGAGCGATTTGAAAAAAGGACGACGGTTACGAGTTCAGTTTCTCTTGGAACGCGGCGTCTTTTGCGGCGATCTTATCGACGAGCTTTAACTTGAACTTTTCGAGCGCTTCGGCGAGCGTCGGATCGGAGAGAGCCATGATTTGCACGGCGAGAATCCCGGCGTTTCGGGCGCCGCCGGAACCGGTTCCGACGGTAGCGACCGGCACGTCGCCGGGCATTTGAACCGTTGCGAGCAGGGAGTCGAGTCCGCCCATCATCTCGGTTTTCACGGGGATTCCGATGACCGGCAAGGTCGTGTGCGAGGCGACGACGCCGGCGAGATGCGCCGCGCCGCCTGCCGCCGCGATAATGACCTGGATTCCGCGCGATTTCGCGGTCGCGGCGTATTCGAGAACCTTATCGGGCGTGCGGTGCGCGCTCATGACGTGAATTTCGTATCCGACGTTGAATTCGTCGAGCGCTTTTGCGACGCCGTTGATTTTTTCCCAATCGCTGTCGCTTCCCATTAAGACGCCGACGCGCGCGCTGTCTTTACTCATAACGTGCCTTTCTTAATATATTGAACGAGTTACGACGATCTCAGTCGCCATGTTGACGTCGCGATCCGAGGGGTTGCGACGTCGAATTGAGACCGTTACAATTTGTAACGGACGTCAATTTTACACGAAATCGCGTCGTTCGCAACGCGTCGTCGCGAACGTCGTTGGCGTTGGAAGCGGAGCGCTTTGCTCAAACCCTTTTATGAAGGACACGCAACAATGATCGACTTTTTCTATCGTATTAAGATTCAAGCGTTTGCGCTTTGCGTCGCGGCGCTGTTAGCGACGACGGCGCACGGCGCCGAACCGCAATGGATCTTTAATCACGGCGACGCCGGTTCGCGCGCCATGATTGGTCAAGGACGCGTCATTTCCCAATTTGGACTTTTTTCCATAGCGCCGACGGGCACCGATATGACGCTGAACGTCGGGCTTCAAGAAGAGGAGGAGTTTAAGGCGTCGGATCGTCCGTTCTTTGCGTTGCGCTATAAGGCGACGACAAAGCAACGTTACGGCGGACTCTTTTTTACCAACGACGACAATTTGACGACGCTTTCCGATAAGAGTTACTCGCAGTTTGAAATTCTGGGGGACGGCAAATGGCACGACCTTGTCGTCGATATGCGGAATTTCGCGCATAAGAATTGGAAAGGAACGATTACGTCGTTTCGACTCGATCCGACGAACCCGAGCGACATAGAATCGCGGATAACGATTTCGCGCATGGGATTCTTTGCGACCGAGACGGACGCGGCGGGCTTCCTTGCGGCGGCGAACGACGCTCCCGACGTCGATCATGAAGCGGAGCTTGCGAACGCGCGCAGTCGATGTTTTCTCCCGAAAAGCGTTCTTCATCCGGACGATTCCCAAGAAGAATATCTCGTGGCGTCGGGTCCGGAAACCCTTGACGTTCCGCGCGAGACGCTCGTCGTTGCGACGACCGGCGCGGACGGAACGGTTCACATCGAGCCGCTTTGCGACGTTTCGTCGTTGGGCTTCGCCACGTTTTGCGCGCGAGGCAAAGGCGTTCGGACGATCGTCGCGGCGCCGGACGTTCCGCAAGACGCGCAAGGACTCGACGCGACGCCGGCGATTCGCTTTGTCGTCGCGCGCGGACTCATGTCGGCGGACGGCGGGTTTCGACCGAACGACGCGCTGACGGCGGAGGAGGTCGCGAGTCTGAAAGAGAAGCTGGCGTCCTTTAAGGCGTACGGATCGCGAGGCGAGAAGGTCGCGGACTTAGCGGACGACTTCGTCGCGTCGCAGACGACTCGCGCGGAAGCGGCGACGATTTTGACGCGCGGGATTCGTTCCGCGCTGGGACGCGATATTTCGACGACGAAGAGCCGCGAATATTTCGAGCGCGATCGTCTGCGGATCGGCGCGTGGGGAAATTTCCAGGTTCGGGATTACGACGAAGAATATATGCGCGCGTACGCCGACTGCGGATTTGATTTTCTTCTCAACCTCGCCGTTCCCTCGAATCGGGTGTTGGCGGACGCGGACAAGTACGGGGTCGAAGTTTACGTCAACGACGGAGCATATTTGAAGCCGGACGAGGTTACCGCCGAATATTGCGATCATCCAAGCTATACAGGCTGCTTCGTAACGGACGAACCGGGCTCCGACGATTACGATAAGTTGGCGGCGAAGTGCAATCCGTACGCGGCGACGGGCAAGACTCCTTACGTCAATCTTTTGCCGATGTACGCGAACGCCGCGCAATTGAAATACGGGGCCGGCGCCGCCGCGATCGAATATTATGATTCCGACCCGAACTTGTTCCGGAAATATTGCGCCGCTTTCTGCGAAAAATTCAATACGAAATATATCTGCACCGATATTTACCCGCTCAATTGGCGCGACGGTAAGAAATTTACGTATCCGGAATACGTTGAATCGATCAACGTGATCGCGTCGGTCGCGCGTGAATATGATCGGGAGTTCTGGTGCTATATTCAAACGTTCGGATGGATTGACTCCAAGCGCACGCCTACGGAAGCGGAATATCGTTGGCAATGTTATTCGATGCTCTCCTTCGGTTGCAAATGCATTTTGTGCTGGACGTATTCCGGCTATAACCCGAAATACCCGTCTCTCGTTGCGATCGACAGTTCGAAGACTCGCGCATGGTACGACGCTCGCCCGGTCTTTTGGGAACTCCGTCGACTTTCGGACGAGTTTATTCAATATCGCAATCTCGGAGCGTTTACGCACAATTGCACGAAAGACACGCCGTATCTGCAAATGTCGAACGAATATAAAGATTTCGACGCGATTCAAGAGATCGATTGCGCCGAACCGCTCCTTATCGGATGCTTTGCGAAGAAGGACGACTCCGGCGCGCGCGCGTTTACGCTTGTGAACATGACCGATTTCGCCAAAGAGCAAGGCGCGACGGCGCGGATCAAGCTCGACGGCTCGAAAGCGATCGCGTGGTATCGCGGCGTTCCGCAGGAAGTTCTTCCCGACGACGACGGCTTTTTCCAATTCCACCTCGCGTCCGGAGAAGGAGTCTTCGTAACGATTCAGTAGTTCGCAACGATTTGGCGAAAGATAATCCGTTGGCAAAAAGAAACGCGCTCGTAATCAATTTTTCGATTATGAGCGCGTTTTACTTTCGATATAGTATTTATCTTGTCAATTGAAAAAATATTGCCAAATAATATTAAATCGCAACAAATAATTATTCAGCGGCTATAAATATCTTCCCGTAATACTTTCTTTTGACGCTTTAATCTGTTCCGGCGTTCCGGCGACGACGATTCGTCCGCCTTCCTCGCCGCCGCCGGGACCCATGTCGATCACATAGTCGGAGTTTGCGATCACGTCCAGATCGTGTTCGATGACGATTACGGTGGCGCCTGCGGCAACGAGTCGGTCGAAGAGTCCTAACAGGGTCTGAACGTCGAGCGGGTGCAGACCGATCGTCGGCTCGTCGAAAACGAAAAGCGAATCGTCGAGCGCTTTGCCCATTTCGGAGGCTAATTTCAGACGTTGCGCTTCCCCGCCGGAGAGCGCCGGCGTGTCTTCGCCGAGAGTTAAATAGCCTAGCCCGAGATTGTGAAGCGTCTCAAGTTTCGCGCAAATCGCCCCCTTCTCTTTGAGGATTTCCATCGCCTCGTCGACCGTTTTCGATAGAAGCTCCGGCAGCGAATAGGACGATTTCGAGCGCGTCGGCGTCCAGAGAATATGTTTCGCCTTGTCCCCGTAGCGATTTCCGCGACAGTCGGGGCACGTGATCGTAACGTCAGGAAGGAATTGCACGTCGAGTGAAATTTCTCCCGTGCCGTCGCACTTGGAACATCGCAGCGACCCAGTGTTGTACGAGAAGTCGCCAGCTTTGAGTTTCGCCTCCTTCGCCGCCTTGGTTCCGGCGAATAATTTGCGGAGATCGTCTTGGATT
>ONGM01000150.1 GCA_900317365.1 uncultured Planctomycetota bacterium | reverse complement strand
GTGGTTGCAAAAGTGGTTGCACCGCCTTTTTTCAATCTCGTGTTTTTAGGCGTTTTTTGTTTTCGCCGCCACAAGGGACGAAAACCGCTTTGACGCGGGAAAACGCGGGAAATCGCGTGGGTTTTATGCCTACCGGAAATGATCTTGAGTAATTCTCGATTTTACTCTAGGATTAGCCAAATTATTATCGTCGCGCGCGCTCGGTTAGACGCGCCGACGTAACTATACGCGTCGTAGGAAACGGCGCTCATAAGTTCCGAAACGCCGCTTAACGACGCGCGCGCAAACGGAACGCAACGCGCGTCGACCCTTTAACGCGAGCCGCGTTCGACGCGATTATAAATGAACGAGAGTATGGATATGTCGAGTAAACACAAGACGCAACGTCAGACGAAAATGACCTGGGTTCCGGATCCTAGCGTCATTCGCATCGTAACATTGCAGTCCGCAACGGTTCTCTTGATCATTTTCGCGACCGTCTTTGGCGCGACGTCCGCTGCTCATGCGCAGTTTGCGTCGACTCCTCAAACCGGCGCGAGCGATCAATATTCGACCGTCGCGCAACGCGGAAGCGCATATCGCGCGCCTCAAACCGCCGCTGTGAGCGAAACGACTTACAACCAGAAATGCGTTCAAAAAACCTTCAAAGCGCCGACCGAACACGACGCCGATCTCGTCGGTACCTTTATTCAACGTCTACTCTCCGACGAATTGCGCAAACAGACGACTTGGAGATATAACGAAAAAGACCAAACGATCACCGTCTATGGTCCGGAGAAGTCGATTGAGATCACCGAAAAGTTTCTCAACGATTTCAGCGAGCCGCTCTTCGAAGCGTTTTTGAACGCGGAAGAATATGTCGGCGTCGCCGGAGTCGCCGCCGCGAAACCTTCGACCGTTACGCAAGACGTCATTGAAAAAGAACGGCCTAGCGGCGATCGACAGCTCTACGACCCCGAGCAAAACGACTTCGTTAAAATTGCGTACGAACCGCAAGGCGCGCTGACTCCGGATCGGAGAGAATACGCCGTCGCGTTCGGCGGCGGAAGTGCGCCGCAAGCGAACTTGGACGAAGATACGCCGACTCTGCGAGACGCTGCCGCTGGAAATCTCGCCGCTCGACGTTCATTAAATAACAATGACGATCTCATACTCGACGTCGCAACGTACCGATGCTCGCCGGCTACCTGCGATCGTGTCGCGCAACTTGCGCAAAAAGAATTTGCGGCGAATCCGGAAGTCGCTATCAAAGTTGACCCACGATTAGGCGTCATTATCGTCCACACAAATCGCAAAACCCAACGCGAGGTTCGCGCGTATCTGGCGAAATTCCAGGTGTATCCTGCCCGACCCTCCGCGTATGAACCCGATCTGCGCGTCGCTACCGGAATTGTCGCGCCCATCAATGGGAACGAAGGCGATCGCGTCAACGTCGCGCTTGGGAACTCCAGTCTCGCCAACGCTCAAACGCCGGAACGTCAAAGCGTCGGAACCATTGCCGACGTTTACTACCCTCAGTATCGAAAAGTCGAAGAACTGCAAGACTCGCTGTTGCAACTCTTCGGCGACCGATTGACGCGCGTTCAAACCAATTCCGAGGCGCCTTTTAGCGAACGTCAAGTCGTCGTGTATCGATTTGTGAAACGAAACGCGGCGTCGGAAGCGAGCGAAATCGTCGAGTTGCAAGAGCGCTCGTGTGAAATTTCTATCAACGCGCTCAAAAAGCAAATTACCGTTGACGGCGACTCCGGTATCTGCACGCAGATGCTGGCCCTCTTGCGCGCGATGGATCAACCTCCGCTACAAAACGGAAACGTGCGTCGATTCATTCCGATCAGAAACGGCGACGCGAGAAAAATCCGTCAAATCTTTGAATACGACGCAGGAAAACGCCCCGCTACGGCGCAATCGCCGATCAGTTCGGCTCGAATCGACGCGATCGCAAGGGAACTCTGCAGTCGTAATCTACCGGAAATTCAACCTTTCGCATGTGAAATTCCGCTCGAGAATCGACTCGCGGAACAAATTAAGCCGTTTGAAAACGCTACGGTGCAAGAGACGATCGATCTCGCTCTGAGCCGCGAGCGCGTTCATCGCCCGCTTGACGACGCGATGGAAGACGTGGCGAACGCCGTCGCCGTGCGACGCGCAAACTTCGGCGGAGTGCGTCAAGTCGCATATCAAGACGATCTTGGCGATCTTACCGACAGCGGCTTCGGCGGTCCTGGTTCCGGCGGTCCCGACTTCGGCGGACCCGGACCGGGCGGACCAGGCTTCGGTCGCGGCGTCGGCGTCGTTCAAGACTTCACTCCGATCGTTCTTGACAATATCGACGTCGTTGTCGTCGACAATGCCACGGACGCCGAATTTCAACGGATTCGCCAGATGATCGAACAAATCGAAGAACTGGCGAAAATCGCGGAAATTTCCACGGAAATCTACAATCTCGAACACGTCGACTGCGTCATGCTACACGGCGTTCTGACGACTCTTCACGCCGAAATGTTCGCTACGAAACAAGGACGCGTCGTCTTCTACGCGCTTCAAAATCCCAACGCGTTGCTCATCGCCGGGTGGGGACAGGCGTTCGAAGACATGAAAAACTTGGTTCAACTCTTCGATCAGCCGATCGCCGACGGCGCGGGTTCGTTCCGCGTTACTCGCCTGAAGTACGCCTCCGCCGACGAAATTGCAACCCTGCTCACCGACGCCTTTACGCTACCGACGGCTGCGGGCTCCTCTGGCTTCATGCCGCGCATCCGCGTTTTCGCCGACGTCCGCGCAAACTCGCTCGTCATTCAAGCGTCCCCCAACGATTGGCAAGAAATTCAGAAAATCCTCGTTGAACTCGACGTCAATAAGGCGGACACGAAGCTCGTCACGAAGATTATTCCGCTGAAAAACTCGCTCGCGGAAAACATCAGAACGATCATTCAGAACGTCATTATTTCGGCGAAGCAAGGAACACTCGACACGACGGCGGCGAAGTTTCCGATTCTTCAGCTCTTCTCCGTCGATTCCACTGGAAAACGTCTTGTCGAATCCGGCATCATGATGGACGTCGACGTCGTTGCGGACGCGTTCCATAACCAACTCATTGTTACGGCGCCTGAGGATTGCGTCGAGTTTATGGAACGACTCGTTGAACTGCTCGATATTGCGCCGAAAAAAGCGCAGATTCGATTCTTCCAAATTCGATACGGCGACGCGCAACAGATTCTGCAAACGCTCCAAACCCTTCTCGCGACCGCCGACGATACGACGGCGACCCCGACGTTGCCGCAAGCGGACGAAGAAGAATCCTTTGTGCCCGTGCGGTTTGCTATGGACACGCGAACCAACGTGATCATCGCGGCCGCCGCGCCAAAAGAACTCGCGATCGTCGACGCGCTCATCGTTGCCCTCGACGTTAAGGACACTGCGGAACGAAAAGAAGAAGTCGTACAGCTTCGCAATATTCAGGCTATGGTTGTTGCGGAGGCGATCGACAACTACTTGTCGCAGAAGCAAACCCTTGAAACGGCTTCGGAAGTTCTCTCGAACTACCAGCTCTTTGAGCAACAGGTCATCGTTATTCCGGAAGCGATTTCCAATTCGATCATCGTGAGCGCGTCTCCCGACGAAATGGAAAAGATTCTCGAAATGATCAAGACCTTCGACAAAGACCCGCCGCAAGTCCAAATCCAGGTCTTAATCGCCGAAGTCACTCTTTCGAACCAGGAAGAGTTCGGTATTGAATCCGGACTTCAAAACTCCGCGTCGTTTGATCGCAGTATGATTACGTCGACAAACACCGGATCCTCCGGAACGCCGGGATTTGACATCATCGGCAATAGCGGACCCGGAAAGAACATGGCGTCGTCGGTTAATCCCACCAATATCGCCGGTCAGGTCTTAAACAACTTCGCCATGGGCGCGAGCGACTCCAGTCTCGGGTACGGCGGTTTCGTCGTCTCGGCAAGCAGTCGTTCCGTTCAACTGACGTTGCGCGCTTTGCGAGAAAAGAACCGTCTGCAAGTTTTGAGCCGTCCGCAAGTTACCGCTATGGACAACCAGCAGGCGTTCATTCTCGTCGGTCAACGCGTTCCGCGTATTAGCGGTACGAATATGACGAACTATGGCGTCCAAATGAACGCCACCGACACGCCGGTCGGGCTGATTCTGCTCGTCACGCCGCGCGTTACTTCCGACGGGCGCGTCGTTATGGAAATCGGCGCCGAAAAGTCGAGTCTTGGAAACGATTCCGACGCCACCCCGATTTACTCGAACAACGGCGAAGTCGTTAAGTCGCGATCAATCGATACCATTCAGACGATGACCGCGATCAGCGCACGCGACGGCGAAACGGTCATGCTCGGCGGGTTGCTCACCTCAACGAAAGAAAAAATCAGTCGCGGCGTGCCTTATGTTTCAGACCTGCCCGTCGTTGGATGGCTATTCAGATACGACCAGGAAGTCGAAACGAGAAAAGAACTCTTGATCGTCATGACTCCTCGCATTATGAGGAAAGACTCCAACGACTTCAACGAGGTCTTGCGCGTTGAAATGAACAAGACGCACATCAACCTCGACGAAGCGATGAGCATGAACGGCAATATGGGTCTGTACGATCCAAGTTGCAACCAGGGCTATCAGGATAAGAAGACCAAACGTCTTCTGCACGAACTTGTTCATCCCGACAAAATGGACGAGCTGAACAATCTGCCGCCCTACTCTCCGTCAAAAGATTACAGACCGCGTCCAACCACGAATTCAACGAACGGCGCGTCGAATTCGTACTCTATGGGCGGCGTCGGATCAAGCGCGCCGTCTCCGGCTTCGGCCGCCGACGCGTACGCCGCAAAACGTCGGTACACGACGCGACCGACTCCGTCGACTCGTTCCGACGCGCCGTCGCCGTCGAACTCGATATTAAACAAGCCCGCCGTGCCGTATCAAGACGAGTTGCTTGACGACGAGTTCCTTCTCGACGACGCCGAAAACGACTTCTCGGCAAACGCGCGGTTGAACAGACCGAAAGGCAACGCGCGAGAGCCTGCTCGAATCGCTATGCGTAGCGGTGAAGGAAACCCCGACGACGCTACGAACGCGCGACGCGCAACGGAACTTGAAAGACAAGAAAGAGCAAAAGCAATGCTTGCCGGAACGTCGACTCCCAACTCCTCGAGACTATTAACGGAGCAAACTGTGGCGAACGCAAGCCGCGCGGACGATCTCAGAGCGACCGCTAACAAGTCTCGCGAAGACAAGACGTCGAACGCCGACAAGGAAGAAGGGAACGAAAGGCTCGAAAGAAGCGACGCCGGTTCAAGAACGATTTTCCGCGGTCAGGCTCCGACAAAGCGCGCGACGCCTCCGCGACCTCGGATCTTCTACTGGATCGATTTCAACGAACCCGCTCCATATCAAAGCGCGGAGGAAAACTCCAGTTTTAAACTCTTCCGTTGGACCTCGTTCCAGAAGTAGTCTTAAATGTCGGCGCGCGGCGATTTGCGCCTCGCGCCGATTTTGCGTTATCCTTCAAATCTCGCTCGTTACCGTCGCTGAATGGATTCACGATGAAACAATCACTTGCGTCTATCATAACTGTCCTCGTTATTACGCTCTGCGCAACGGCGTGTTCAAGCGTAGGTCCGAGGAAATACATTCTCTTCGGCGATCCGCAACCGGAAAAAGTCGAGATGTTTGAAGATTACTGGAAAGACTATCCCTTCAAGCCTGACGATCCGGATCTTCCACTGCGACGCGGAAAAGGCGGAGTTATTCGCTTCTTTAAGAAAAATAGCTACACGCGCGCCATCATGGTCGACGGGGATCTTACTGTCAACGTCTACTACAGTCAAAAAGAAGGCGTTACGCTCACTCAGCCTGACGCGCAAATGGTGATTACCTCGAAGGAACTCAACGAACAACATCGAAAGTTTGACAAAGAAAACGGGTATTCCTACCATGTGTATCTCGATTTGGGAGAGTATGATCAACCGGAAGAGGAAATCACGATCCTCTCAGTCTTCAAAGACGCAAAAACCGGGCAAGCAACTCTTTCAAAAGAGATTCGCACGACTGTTATGGGCACCTCGCCCCCTGTGAAGAAGAAAGAAGAAAAGTCGCCTGAATCGGAGGCTGAAATGATCGCGCGTCGAACTCTCGGACTCTCCGAAGACGACGATATTAGCCCGATCTCCGCTTTGCAGGCTCGCTATTCCGCTCGCAAGCGTCAGCAAGAGGAAATTGACCTCAATTCAAAAACGCGCGTTAAGGACAACATCGATCTTTCCAGCTCGCAGTTCGAAAACGTCGACAAGCAATCTAACGTTCAAAACGTTTCGTACATGGAGGAAATGGAAAAGAAACGCGCCGCAAAAATCGCAAGTATTCTCGAACAAAACAAAGAGAAGCAAGAGCGTTATCGCTCAAATCTCGAAGCGCGAACGGAAGAATACCGCAGAGAACAAAGCGCAAAAGACAACTCTGCGAGTCCGATTAGAGACGCGCGCGGGGGAATGGCGGCGCGCGAGTTCAATATGTCTGAGTCGCTCGCTGATTTTCAGCAGGCGCAAAATCAGAGTTATTCGCAACTTGCCAATCAATTTAGCGAACTCGCGGAAAAAGAATACGCAAAGGGACCCGATAACACGATCCGTTCCGAGCCCTCGCCGATGTTAGGTCGTCCCGTCGTCGAAATGAAATCTGACGTCAACAAGGAATCGAAAGCAACGTCTTCCTCGCCTAACCAAGCGCCGGACGGCTTCGAGAAACCTCGCGCTGGGAACGCGGCGCCTCTCAATCAAAAGCGCGCGCCCAGCGAGCTTGACGCTCTCGACGACTTCAACGTCGATTCCAACGCTCCTCCGACGGAAATCTATGTAAAAAAGTACGGCGCGTACTAAAACGAAACGCCTGAACTATCGATTCGCGATAATTCAGGCGTTTTTATTTTTCAACATCGAGACGATTTATCGACCGCGCGTTCGGGTTCTGGAAGTGATCGGACGCCCTACGGAGTCAACCTTTTCCTCACCGGGATTAAGAACCTCGATCTCGTTAACAACCTCCTCGACGCCCGCCTGCAACGAAACAACGTTCACGAGCAAATTGGCAAGTCGTTCCGACTTGACCTTACCGCTAATCGTTACCGTCGAACCGACGCTTTCGACTTTAACCGACTCTACCTGACGATCAAAGTCGAAACGAGAAATCGCGTTCTCTACCTTATTTGCGATCTGAGCGCGCGCCGTTGGCGTCGTTAAAGAATGCATCGGCCTCTCGTTAAAATCTAAAACGAGTCTTGGCGGATACATACGATCCATTTCAACGTTTTCGACGGCGTTGTCCTGTTCAATCGACTCAAGCTGACTCACACGCTCGCTAAGTGGTCGCTGTTGCAATTGACCGGTCGCGAAGAACTTTCCAAAGTTGGAAAGGTCGTAACGCGCCAGAATTCCGCCGAAGGACGACGCGTTGTTGTTGCTCGTGAGAATATTGCTCATCGTCGAACTAACGGTCATCGGCGTTCCCGGGACAATCTTTGTGCGTTGAATCGTGATCGGGGTAGCTCCGGAAGCAAAGCGGCTTTGCATACCGACGCCCATCGAAGTCGCAACGTCCGTTTCCTCTTGCGCGAACGTCGCTCCACACGATAACCACGACGCGACGGCGACAAAAACGCTCAGTGAAAGCGTCGATAGACTTTTCATACGATTTCGCGTCATAACAAAACGCTCCTTCCTGCGCGCAAATGCGCGATAATTCTACTGAGATCGTCGGCAAAAAAAGACGAGCTCTCGCGAAAAAAAACACGACCTATTACAATCGGTCCTTTCTCTCAAATTCAGTCGATTACGATTTCCGACAATACTATTGTAATCGCAACCCAACGCCAAGGCTTCAAAAAAATGCGTTCGAACCGACTGCTGTCGAATCCGAACGCATTATCTTTCTTTAACGCCTACGCAAAGCGCGTAGACTCAGAACGATCACTACTCTTCGTCGGCGTCTTTAGGCTCTCTGGCTAAAAGCGCGAAAACGACCGCCCAGAAGAGGCAGAAGACGGCGGGAATTCCCCAAATCTTCTTCCAGTCGTATTTCGCCCACTGCTCTTGACTCCAAACGGTCTTCAAAGACTCAATGAAGCTGACCTTTTTCTCAGAAGTGGTTTCGGTGGTCGCAACGTCGCCCGACGTAGCTTCGGCGGAGCCTTCTTCAACGGAGACGGACTCGGTTACGTTTTCCTTCACAGCGTCAACGGCGTCGGAAACCGTGTCGGTCGCGCTTTCAACGGCGTCGGAAACCGCGTCGGCCGTAGCGTCAACCGTTTCGGAGACAGCGTCAGTCGCCGTGTCAACGGCGTCGGAAATAGCGTCTTGCGCGGCGTCAACCGTATCGGAAACGGCGTCCGTCGCGGCGTCGGCGGCGTCGGAAATAGCGTCTTGCGCGGCGTCAACCGTATCGGAAACGGCGTCCGTCGCCGTGTCAACAGCGTCGGAAACAGCGTCTTGAGCGCTGTCAATCGTGTCGGAGACGGCGTCCGTCGCAGCGTCGGCGGCGTCGGAAACAGCGTCTTGAGCGGCGTCAACAACATTGTCGATCGATTCGTCTTGCGCATACGCGACGGAAGCGAAGGAGAAGAGCGCAGCTTCGGCAGGAGCGGCTTCTTCTTCCGGCGCAGCGACTTCGGGAGCGTTTTCGGCGGGCGCCGTTACGGCAGGAGTGGACGCTTGTGCCGGGAATTTTTCAATCATCGTGTCAGCGGCAACGCCGGAAAGGAATTGCGCGACGCCGAGTAGCATGAACGCGATCAGCGCTTGGACGCTCGCCTTCATCTCTTTCGGAGCGACCTTGTCGCCGTACATGTACGCGGCGGTGTACAGGAACGCGTACGCGACGCCGTGGCAAAGAATACCGACCAACGCAAGTTTATCGTCGCCGGAAGCGAAGCACAGATAACGAACGCCCCACGCGACCATACCGAGGGTGAGAACCCACTTCAAACCGCACTTCGCAACGGCGACCGCGAGAAGCGCCATGAAGATGAGTTCGCTAAATTGGTTCAAAACGCCCTTTTCCGGGAAGCATTGACCGACGAACGCGAAGTAGTAGTTCGAACCGAAAATTCCAACCAAAGTCGCGCAAAGAATGAAGATGAAGAATTGGAACTTGCCGAAGAGTTTGAACGCTTTGAACCCAAAGGGATCGCCGCCGCTCGCCGCTCCAGCCGGCGGAGTGTTCGGAAGCGTCAACGCGTAGATCGCGAGGAAGATCGCGAGACCGCCGTCGAGCATATAGAAATTCCCGAAGTTGAAAAACCTGTCTTTACCGATCACAAGGTTCACGAGAATCCAACCGATCGTTCCGAAAATAAAGACCAACGAAGCCTTGTTTTTATCCGGAATGTGCTTGAAGACGATCGCGTTCAGAAGCGGAATCGACGGCATAAACATAAGACCGGCGATAAACATCATAACGATCCACGCGATACCGGGAGACACGGGCGCGCCTTCAACGGCTTTTGCCGCGAGTCCGCTTTCAGCCGCCTTTTGCGCGAGCGCATGGCACGCGAAGAGCGCGCCGCCGCAGATCAGTTGCATGAAAGCGAAAACTTTCTGCGCGGCGAATTTCTTATCGGCGATCGGTCCAAAGACCGGCGCGAAAAGCGCGCCAAGCGCGAACGCAGAATAAAGCCAACCTTGCGCAATATTATTTTGCGAGCAAAACGTGCCGACCGCGTAGGACCAGCAACCCCAAATAGCAAATTCCAGTCCGTAGGCGAGCTGCAAGCGCAGGTACGTCCCAAGACCGCCTTTACCTTCGGCCATAGTTTTTCTCCTAATCTCAAAAGTTCTATTTTCGCGAAAGTTTCAAGTTTGAAACTCTGTTAATTGTCCTGACGCGCGACTCCATTGTGGCGTCAACGTTGCCAATAGCGACGACGCGCTCGATCTTCTTCCTGGAGACTCGTATGGCAAACACGCTCTCATTTTAACTGTTCCGCGACGTCTTTTCAACTTATTTTCGACTTCGACAACTTTTTTTGATGAAAATTTAACATGGGGCAAAATGAGGTCAATTTAGGCACATAATAGCGCCGAAAAATGATTGAGGGGTTCCCGTAGATTAGGAGCGCTAGTGGGGACTCGGTACAATAAACGCTACAAAACACTGGGCGACGGCGGTTCCGTTTGACGAACGCCTCGCGCGAATAACATAATATGGAAAAGCGCAATGGATTGCCAATCAGCAAAGCGGAGGAACCGCTGTTTCATTGGGCGATTACGGAGTCCGCTCCGGGGCGCGACGGCGATATTTTTGTCTCTGTCGCTTCTCGGAACCGTTGCGAACGCAAACGCCGACAGTGACGAACAGAAGGGCGCAAAACCGCTTTTATTGTTCGAACTCGAGAACGAAGCAAACGAGGAACAGAACCGGGTAGTGGAACCGCCGAAGGTTGCCAGCGTCGTCTCGGAACGATCAGCAACGATAAAAGAACGATTGACACGATCGCCGAAGAACGATCCTGCGGCGCTAAAACCTAGCTTGGAAGAGACGGATCAAACGGAGTTGCCCGCCGCGTCTGTAAAGAGTTCAGACGTTAGGTTCGAGCAAGAAGGCGGGGCGGCAAATCTTAATCGCGCCGTCGTTGAATCGGAAACGACCGTTTACTACGAAGAGGAACCCGGGCTATTTCCCAATCTTCGCCCGTTCCGCAGAGCGCGCGCAAGGTTCTTTAATTCGCACGCCGCGCCTGCGCCCCCGGCCGTTGAAATTGTCGACCCGGAAAAAACCGTCGTCGTCACCGCCGCGAAGCCAACTATGCTCACTTTAGAAAACGATTCGCTTCCCCCTCTCGATTTAGAGACGGCGAAAGAGAACGATCCCGTTACTAAAGCCGACGTCGAAGCCTTGCGCGAAGAGGCGAAAGGATTCGTGTGGAAGAAAGGCGATCTTAAAATCACGCCATACGGATTCCTCAATCTCGCCGTATCCAGCGACACGCAACGCGCCATCCCCGGAGAGTACATTCTATATCTACAAAACCCCGACGTCGACAACACGGCGGATTTCGCCGTCGACGCCAGAACCTCGAGAATTGGTCTTAAAATCGAAGGACCAAGAATCGAAGCGCTTAACGCGACCTTAGGCGGTCAGGCGGAATTTGATTTCCAAGGCGTCGCGAGCGGTTCTAAAAACAAAGGCGGCGTTCAACTTCGGCGCGCGTTTGCCGAACTCGTCGACGCTCAGCACGAGCGACGATTCGTATTCGGGCAAGACTGGGAAATCATCTCGCCCGGCGCCCCTCAAATGCTCAACTATCTTCCCGGCGCCTTTGCCGGCAACATTCAATATCGTCGGGCGCAGGCTCGCGTCGAGCAAGGCTGGACGAGTAGCCCCGACCTGCATTTGCTCGGACAAATCGGTATTTTCGACGACGTTCTCGGAGACTATACGTCGACGGCCGGCGTGTCCCCTGCGTCGGCGGCGTGGCCGGTAATCGAAGGTCGTTTTGCGATCGAACTCTTCAAGCAGGCGCGTTGCGGACTTCCAATTACGATCGGACTTTCCGGACACATCGGCGAACAACGCTTTACGTTCTCCCCGATCGCAGGCGTTCCGATAGCTTCTACGGCGGAACGTAAAAAGATCAAGACGTGGTCGGCGAACCTCGACGTCGATCTTCCGATTACAAAGAAATTCAAACTTCAGGGCGAGTACTATCAGGGTTCCAACCTGAGTTCGTTCTGCGGCGCTATCAACCAGGGAGTCGATTTATACAGACGCGAGGCGATTGACGATAGAGGCTGGTGGGCGGCGGTTCACTACGACTGGACGAAACAACTCGCAACGAATGTCGGATACGGCGTCGACAAGCCTAAGGGGTCGGATCTCGTCGGAACGTCCCTCGCGACAAACGGCGTCGCTACGGCGAGAACGAAAAACCAGATTTACTTTACAAACGTCATTTATAACTGGACGGCGAATTTCATGACGGGGTTGGAGTTCAGCTATTGGCAAACCGGTTATCAAAAGACGGACGTTTCCGGTTCGTCGCCGTCGATCATTTCGACCAAGACGGCCGACGCGTTGAGAACGGAATTTGTTACGCGCCTATCGTTCTAAAACCGCGCGACGCTTCCGACGTTTCATGCGGGGCGTTTCAAAGAAAATCCGTCAAAATGCTTTCCAAGAACTTTTTGATGGATTATAATCCGATGGTCGGAAGGTTGATCGTTCGGTGGATCAGTCTGAAACGACGAATGCGATCAAACGCGGTTGCGATGGAGGCAAGACATGAAAATACAACAACTTTCGCTCTTTTTAGAGAATAAGCCGGGACGACTTCAAGAAGCGTTCGAGGCGATCGGCCAGTCTGGCGTCAACGTGGAGTCGACAACGCTCGTGGAAGCGGGCGACTTTGGAATCCTCCGCGCGCTCGTTAAGGACGTCGATAAAGCGTACGAGGCGTTGAGCGCACGCTTTACCGTCAAGAAATCCGACGTGCTGGCAATTCAAGCCGACGACGCCCCCGGAGCGCTCGCGAAGATTTTGGCTATTTTCGCAAAGGACGAACTCGTCAACGTCGAATATCTGTATGGGTTCACTTCGAAAAAGGGAATCGGAGCTATTATTATGAGCGTAAACGCCCCGACCAAGGCGGTCGAGTTGCTCGCGCAAGGCAACGTGAAACTTCTGAGTTCCGACGAGCTCTTCTCATAACGCGTTAGTCGGCGGCGACGACCGGACAACGACGACCAAACAACGATTAAACCAAAAGCGCCGAGCGTTTCCGCGTCGGCGCTTTTATGTTTAACGAGACGCGAACCAAAGGATCGCGCAGAGATCAAAGGTTACTTTTTGGAATCGTTCCCGAAGGTCGCGTCGAGAAGCGCGGCGTCGAGGTTCGTGTCGTATCGAAAACCTATAAGGTTCCACGAAGCCTGCGACGCGGCGGGATCAGACGACGAAGCGTGCGGGCGATAGTAGGTAAAATACCATACGACGGGGTAATCTTGACATTTGTAGAGGTACCGAAAGACGACGAGATCGGTTCCCACATTCTTGACGCCGATCGCTTCATAGGCGACGTAGGCTCCGAAATTCTGATGAATCGCTTTGAGTCCGTCGGCGATTCGCGCTTTAGTCCTCTCGTTATCGGCGATCAGCGAGTTCTTAACGAAATCCTCAACCGCCTTGTTCACGCCTTTGTTCGGATCGGACATATTCTCAAAGAAGTTTCCGATCTGCTCGCGCAAAGCCTCGACGTCTGCAGGGGACGAAGAAGACGTTTGAGTTTGAGCGCGGGACTCCGTGTCGCGTTGCGAAGCGCCGACGACAAGACACAGGACGATCGCTAACGCTATGAGGATGGTTGATCGCTTACGTTTCATAGTTTGTCTCCTTCCTGACGTCAGAGCGCCGCGTTTGCACGCTCGCGCGACGTCGTCGTAATACACATTACCAGACGTCGCGAAATGCGTCAAGGCGCAGAAAGTTAAAAAAGGGTCTCGCAGACAAAAGTTTCGTTTCTTGCGTTTTCTCGTCTTCCCGTTTATAATCTCAATGGTCGCGCGCGCCATACACAAAACGCGTTAAGCGCGACGCGCATATTTAGGAGAACTTTTATGGAAATTAAATTCTGCGGCGCCGCCGGAAGCGTTACCGGTTCCAAGCACCTCGTACTTTGCGAATCGTTTCAGTTTTTGGTCGATTGTGGGATGGTTCAGGAACGCGAAAACTCATCGCAGAACTGGGAGCCATTTCTCGACAATCCAAGTCAACTTGACGCCGTTCTTCTCACGCACGCGCACCTCGATCATTGTGGGCTCCTACCGAGGTTGGTCAAAGACGGTTTCAAAGGCGCTATATACGGCACGCCGGCAACGTTGGAACTCGCAAATTTAATTCTGCTCGACTCCGCGCATATCCAAGAAGAAGACGCCGCGTATAAAAGAAAGCGGCACGCCCGTGAAAATAGAACGCCTTCAAGACCCGTTCAAACCTTGTACGACCAAGCCGACGTCGAAAAAACCACGAGACTTTTCAAACCGATTCCGTATGATAAGCAGGTAAAGATCGGATCCGGCGTTGAAGTCGTCTTTCATGAAGCCGGGCATATTCTGGGTTCCGCTTTCATCGAAGTCCTACTCTCTCCTCAACAGTCCGGGGACGGAAAAGAGCGGCGGCTTCTCTTCTCCGGCGACTTAGGACGCGCCAATCGTCCGATTATCCGCGATCCTGAATTTTATCGCGGTTCAAACGATATTCACGATCTCTTCATCGAATCGACATACGGCGACCGCGTTTCCGATCCGATTGAAACGGTCGACGATCAACTTGCCGATGCGATCAACAGAGCGACGGAACGCGGCGGCAAGGTTATTATGCCGGTTTTCGCCGTAGAACGCGCGCAGGAGATGCTCTTCCGTTTAGCTATGTTGCGCGACGCTAATCGCATTTCCTCAGACGTCCCGATCTTTTTGGATTCGCCGATGGCGGTCGAAGCCACGATGATCTTTAGTCGGCACAAAGACGTCTTCGACGATCAGACGCTCAACCTCGTTCAGCGCGCTCATGAACTCCTTACAAACTTGAGTCTTCTGAAAACAAAGGAAGAATCGAAAACGCTCAACAAGCTGACGGGCCCGGCGATCATTATGGCCTCTGCGGGAATGTGCAACGCCGGGCGTATTAAACATCATTTGGCAAACCACATTGAGAGTTCTAAGAACATGATCGTTTTCCTCGGGTACCAAGCGCAAGGCACCTTAGGACGACTCATTCTCAGCGGCGTTTCCCCTGTCCGAATTTTAGGCGAACAGCATCCCGTCAGAGCGGAAATTGTTCAAATTCGCGGTCTTTCCGGGCACGCCGATCAAAGCGAGCTTCTCAAATGGTACTCGGCGATCCCTAGCAGACCTCAAACCACGTTCGTCGTACACGGCGAATTGTCGGCCTCGGAAGCGTTAGCCGCAAAGATTCGAGAAATCGCCCCGAACACAAACGTCTTCGTTCCAAGACGCGGAGACGTCTACAAAGACTAACGACCGACTGAGTGACTTCTTTGTCCCCAAAACGCGCGGCGCGATTGAACTCTCTTTCGCGCCGATTATCTAACGTTGATACCGTTTCGCTGAACCGCAAGAAAAACAAAAACGATAGTGAAAACTTATCCACTATCGTTTTTGAAAGTTCAAAAGAACTTGCGTTCTCGACTAATTCGATCGTTTCTTACTCGACTTTCTTTTGGAAGAAACGCCCCGCTTACGACTGGCGCTCGCCTTTTCTTGCGCCCAGTAGCCGTTGGACCGAATGGTAAAATCAGGATCGTTCTTTAAAACTTCTTCAATCTTATCGCGCGGAATATACATTGATTCGACGAGTTCGCTCACTCGTTTCGACGTTCCGCCGTCCCACACGCGAAGGATTTCCTCCTTAACTTTGTCGTGTTCCGAAAGAGCGCCGAAAGACGCGTCTCCGCGGACTTCGAAATACTCGTCGTAAAAATCGCAATCCGGGATGTACTTTTCAAAACGATTCTTTAAGACGGATATCTTAGAAATACCCGCTTTCGCAAGCCAGTCGCTACCTTTTTCAAGGAACGCGACGTAGTAAATCATGCAACCGCCTTGCGCAAACCATTCGGCGGTCGCCTTGCATATGCGTTCTTTTGTCTTCTTCGAGATCACGTAAACGCAACCGTCGCAAACGAACCCGACGCGTTGGATCTCGTGCAAAACAAGTTCGTCGGAGTCGCTTAACGCCACGCCTTTCTTCGCCGCTTTCTCGCGGAAAAGCGCAAGGTCTTCGGCGCTGTGTAGGTTGAATCCGTCGAACGTCGAAATTGTTTCGGCAATATTCTTTTTGCGTTCCTTCAACTCGTCCGACGACATTCCTTTCGTAGGATCGACAACGTCGGCGGAAGGTTTGCTCTGTTTTTCTTCCGAATTTCGCAACGACGCTCTGGATTCCGACCTGGATTCCTGCGGAGCGGGAACCTCGGTCGCGGAAGAATCGAGCTCTGCAAGCGTGGCGAATTTGGCCGCCCAAACGTCCTTACGAGACGCAACGTCGCTCTTGCGCGACGGCGCGTCCGACGGCTTCTGCGGCGCCGGAATCTCCGCCGACTCGTCCTCAACAACGGCGACTCTCTTAACCGGAGCTACAGAAGCCGGCGCGGTAGAAGCGAGCGGCTTCCGCTCGCTTGCACCATTGAGTTCAACGAGAAATTCTTTTCCGTTGAGACCGCCTTCAATGTTCGAAGGCTGAGCGCTCGCGCGCGCGAACTCTTTTTCTAGCTCGTCTTCCGGACTCGCCTCTTTCGAGGTCATGGCGACGCGAACGTACGCACCGTCGCCGCGAGACGCGAAATGATTGCGATCGATTTGCAACGCCAATTCGATAAGATTTGAATCGACGTACACGCGTCCCGCCAATTGTTCCGCTTTTAACTCTTCATCGCGACCCCAGCATCGCAAAATCTCGCGCGTGAGCTTCGCGAGTTCGGAATTCGTACTCTTTTCTGGTTCGAAATAACGTTCGTAAAAGAAAAATCGCGAAAAGTAAAACGCTATCAAAGCGCGCAAAAGAAGCGGGTCGTGAACATGAGAAAGTTCGAGCCACATCCGATTCTTTTCAAAAAGCGCATCGTAATAGATCGTCTTCGACTGGAGATCGAAAATACCGTCGATTACGCTTTCAAGTCGCTTCTTCACCGAGTCGGGAAGAACGTACAGCTTTCCTTGCCATAACGCGCTCGGGCGCGAAATAATAGCGCGCAAGCGATCGTCGTTCGGTTCCTCAAAGAAATCGACGGCGTATTCGCGACCAAGGCGTCGAAATGTCTCCAGATTCTCTTCGGAATCAAGCTCCATACCGTCGGGGAACTCGTCCGTCAGAATCTTTTTGACCAAGTCGGCGCGAGATTTCTTCCAAGGCTCCTTGGTTTCCATCTCAGGCGCGAAAGGAGTTTCGTTGACAATTTGGCCGCCGGCGGCGAGAAAGAGCGTTCGCGCCTTGTCTGGCGAAACGACCGCGCCGGCGCCGCCGACGATCAACATTTCTTTTGCAAAATCATTAAAATCGGCAACTTCGTCGTGAAACTCGCGATTCGCCAGCGACGTCTTCTTCAAAACGTATTTCGCAATAGCGAGCAGTTCGACGTCAGTCTCGTCGGTCTTTTCGTCTCTGCAATCGACGCCGACCGCTTCCGCCAAAAACAGTCGGAGCCCGTATAAAACGCCGTCGTTGACCGCGTCGCGCGGGAAGTTCCGAAACGGTCTCTCACGACCGTTCACGGTTGCGCGATCAACGCACGCGTAAAATTTCTCGAGGTTAGACTCCGTTAAACGAAACTCAACTTCAACGTTCGCGTCTTGAAGAAAGTTGTCAAACTTCTCGTAAACTTCCTTAACGTCGTCGAGCTCCGAAGCGTTGGCGTCGCGCAAAACGGCGCCGCTGAACCTCATCTTCGCGAGTCGATAAAACGACCTATATTCTTCCGCTCCCCATTCGGAAACTTCCTGAGTCGAAATCCCCTTAAAGATTGCGAATATCTTGTGGAAAGGCGTCACGATGATGTCGCGCACAAACTCGCTCGTTCGCGGCGCGGGATTGACCTTGGCCGTATGCGTGTCGTCGGCGTAACTGTATTCCGTAAGCAACGGAAAAGGCTCGCCGTCTTGATTCAGATACGATTCATCCCGATATTCTTCTAACGCGCCTTTGCAGATTAACGTGCCGCCGGCGAAAAAGTATAATTCTCGAGCATAGTCGCAAAACATTTGCGCGACGTCCTCGTCGGAAGCTTCTGCCGGAACGGGGGCGCCGTTGACCATTCCTAGCTCAACCATATATACGCGTCGATCCGCGTCCGATTCAATACGAATAGCGTTTTCGACGACTTTCAGAAACCCTACAAACTCCTCTTTGGAATAAAGAGCCTTGTCGTGATAATGCTCGTTTAAAACATGATTTACGGCGTTGAGAAGTTCCTGACGCTTCGAATATCTGTCTCCTTTACGTCCATACGCTCGTCCGCGCTCATTCGCTTTAGAAAGCCGGGACGAGTCTTCATACTGAGCGCTGTATTGAGATTCAAAATTGTCGTTTCGCTGCCGATGGTCGTATTGATCGTCATAATCTTGACGTCTTGATCTACGACCTTCGCCGTCGTACGGTTCTGAATTAGGCATCTAACACACTCTCCGTGTCAAGAATAAACTCCGTCGTATCGATGCGTACGACGGCTTCTTTTTTCTTGCTTTGACTCGAAATTGACGCCAACGCAATGAAAGCGCTAAGCAATACTCGCGACAAAATAACGAACCAAACAACGCGTCAAGTTCCTACTTCGTCGGCGAAAAAGCGACCGTTACGATCTCGTCAAACAAACCAAGCTGTAAGGGAATGATAAACAAAGACGATTCGCGTTCCCCTAACGCCGTAACAAAAATTCCGTGACTTTGAAAAGCCAACAAGAGGAATTACCCGTATTGTAAGCGTTCTTTTTCCTTTGTCAAGACGCCGCAGATTACATCCTCAAAGTAACCGTCGTAAAGTAAAAAACGCTAAAAATCGCGTAGAAAAAAGCCGCGACCTACCCGAAACGGTTGATCGCGGCTTCCGTCCATTCCTCCTAACCTATCGCCGAAAGAGCGCGCTACTTTCTCATGGTTCGGCCGGACTCTCGATCCGCCGTCATTCTCTCGACTCCAAGCCTATTTTCTCGCGAATCATTGACGCGCGGCGCGTAGCAGTACGTCGTCTCTTCGCTTAACAGGCTCGTGTCTTCCGGCGTCGATTGCAGCATGGCCTGGATCTTCTGGTTCCCCGGCGTGAGCGCTTCCGCTTTCACGCGGAAGACCGCCGTCTCGCCGGCGCGCAAAAGCTCAATCTTCTTAAAGAGCGCCTTCGAATCCTTCTCGTAAACGTACCCAAGACCGTTTTCTACTTCGAGCGGCTTCAATCCGGAGCCAAGGAAAATTCCCGTATTCACGTCGCGCGCGTCTCGCGTGCCGTTATTTTCAACGATCAATTCGTAAACGCACGTCTTGCCTACCGCGATCGGTTCCTTCGGCGCGTTCACGCGCATTGCGAGAACCGCGATCGATTCCACGCTCGTATCCGTTCGCGCCTGCGCCACGAGTCCCGTTTGATCAACGCCGACCGCTTCAAAATGCACGTTTCCCGCTTCCTTCGCCCGACACGTCGCCGAAAACGCCGCCTCTTCGCCCGGGCGAATGAACGGCGCCACCCAGTATACGCGACGCTTCTCGGGATTGCGACGAGCCTGATTCGAGCATTGAAGCAGTTCGACTCCTGTCGGAAGCTGCGCGACTACGTCAACGTTCTCCAACGTCGCGGCGCCGATATTGCGCACGCGGACGATCGTCTCAAATTCGCCGTCCACAAACTGAAGATCCGGCGCTTCAATCTCAACGTCAAGTCGACCGCGAAGAACTTCGACCTTCTTCGACGTTCGAGAGGAAAGTCCGTACGCGCCCACCGCTTCCGCCGTTATCATGAAGAACTCTTCCGCCGCCGTCTTCACGGACATTTCCACCGTCTTCTCTTCACCGGCCCGTAAAAGCCCGATCTTTTGCGACGCGCGGTTTTCTCCCGTCGACACGTTCAGAACAACGTTCTCGGCGTCCCCGTTGCCGATATTGCGCAATCGAAGTCGATATTTATCCTCTATTCCCCATTCGATCGAATCGCGACCTTCGATCAACGTCTCGAGAATCGGCTCTTGAACTTCTACCTCCGCGCAAGAGGACGAACGTTCAAATTCAAATCGACTCTCCAATGCGAACGCAATGCGTTTCGTCGGCGTCATGGTCAGGATCAGTTCATATTCGCTCCCGGCGGGAAGCTCGTCGACGAGCCACGAGCAACGGCGAACCCCCGCGCGATCGTCGACGTTCTGCACGGAAACGACCCCAAAATCGACGCGCGTCGAAACGTTCGTCATCGATTCCGGTATCTCGGTCGTTACGACCAGCTTTCGCGCCGATTCAGATCCAAAATTACGCGCTTTGATCTGATATTGAGACTCTTGACCGACAACGAGCTTTTTCGGTCCGAAGGACACGATCTCTACATTGGGGGCGCGCCCCGTCGACAAGGTGGACGCCTGGTCGTTCGTCGCGGGCTCGGAGACGGGGTTCGCGGCGATTCGCGCGACGCCGTTTGTCGTCAGCGCGGAATCCAAACGCGCGTCGAGTTTCGAAACGTTCGTTTCCGGCATGACAGGCTCGACCGACTCCGCAACCTTAGGTTCAACTTCGCTGGGAACGAATTCGTCCACCTCTTTCGCGTCAACGGGCTCTGCTTTCTTAGGCGCCGCCTTCTTCACAACGCGTTCGCTCTTCGCAACAGGTTTTGAAGGGGCGACCTTGCTCTTTTGAACGACGACAGCCTCAGAAGCCTCGTCTTCGAGAAGGTCGGATTCGTCGACTTCATCCGCGAGAACTTCCTCTTTCTCATCGTCGGACTCTTCGTCGGAAGACTCGACCTCGTCGGATTCGCTATCGAAGTCGCTGTCTGTCGAAAAGACGGTCGCAGGTCCTTCGTCTTCGATCAATTCGTCATTTTTGTCGCCGTCGTCTTCCGACTCGTCGGAGAGCAACTCCAGGGAAGAAGGAAATGAATTTGCGCGAAGGCTTTTTCGAACGACTTTCGGCTCGGTTCGCGAACTCTTCGCGTTGGAGACGTTCAAAGACGGCTCGGCGGAGCGGTAACCGGAATCCCCTATCTCGTCTTCCAATTCGTCCAACAGAAGCGAAGCGACGCCTCCCGTCGCGGACTTTTTACCCGCTTGAGCGCTCGAATTCCCTTTAATCGCCACGCCGGGTCGAACCGAAGCGCGCCGCTGATTCGGAACGCTTTGCCTGGCGGTCGGGAGTGAAGATTCCTGCGCGGAATTCAGGGAAAGAGCGGACGTCGCCGACGACGGCGCCGATTTCGGGCGAGACGCGACCGACGGCGCCGGCGACGGACTCGCTGGTGGAACCGGTCGCGGACTGGCGACTACAGGTTGTGAAATAGCAGGCGTAATGAGCGGGGCAGGAGTCGCTCCGCTGTTCGTTTGTTCGGCATTTTGACTTCTGCTAAACGGATTCAGCACGGCGAGCGCGCGGCGCGCGCCGCTCTCTGAGGTCGCAGGCGCCTCCGTTCGAGAAGACGCAAATCCCGCAACTTGTCCGAAACTAACGTTAACGCCGGTCGGCGCTGCGAACAACAGCGTTAAAAGAATCGCAAGTTGCGCGACGCGCCTCGTCTCAATTCTATCAGTAATCATGTTGCGAATTCTTTCTTTCAACTATGCGTCCAACGACGCTAATTATGAGCGTTCCTAATCGCGTCTAAAACGCAAAACCATATTCGTCGTTCGCACGGCGAAACAATCCTTACGGTTCGTATCGGCAATTCCAACGCAAACCATTAATACAATTTTGTCTCTTTTTCCGTTTGTTTTCTTTTTTTCACAAATATCGATTAAACCGATTATTTCAAACATTCAGTCTTCTAAAGACAAAACCGTTCGCTTATCGAGGGGAAAACGCCCGTTTCGGGGGAAGAAAAGCAAAAACCAAGTTGTCGAAACGGACCTGACGCCATATAATTCTCACAAAGTTGCGTCTGATCGAGCGCTGTCCTCATTTATAGTTCAAATCGATACAACGAATTCACGTCACGGAGTTAGGGGCTAATGTTCTTCTTGGCTTTTGTGGTTTATCCGATCCTTGAAGTCGCCGCGTTCGTTGGCGTCGCGCAGGCGACGTCGTTGTCGTTCGCAATATTGCTCGCTTTGTCGACGTCGTTTTTAGGGTTCGTTATCTTGCGACTGCAGAGAAACGGCGTTTTATTTGCGTCGAGAGAGTTGTCGCAGCGCGCCGTTTCGAATTATCTTTTCGCCAATCTTGGGGCTTTGGCGTTGATTTGCCCCGGGTTCGTCTCGGATCTCATTGGAATCGTCTTGCTTGTACCGCCTTTGCGCAAGGGACTCGCGTTTTTACTGGGTCTCGCCCAAATTGATTTAACGCGAAGCGCGTCCGGAGCTTTTACGATTTTTCGCTCGCGCGGCGCCGCTCGAACCGACGAAGAATACGACGCCTCGTCGACTTTCGAGTCCGCAAGCTCGTTCGGAACGTCCCGCGCCAGTTCCTACGATTCCGGCGCGGGAAGACGCGAAATCATTGTTGAACGCGACGGCAAGACTCAATCCGAAGAGTCGGACGGCGAGCAAGACGACGGCGACTGGAACAACGACGTCATCGACGTGGAATTTACTAAACGCAACTAAACGCTCTAAACGAATCAAACTGCGCGTCGCTGACGCTAAGGACGCATTATGACGTCGCTCGACGGAAGAAACGCTTTTCGCGTATTAAAACTCCCAAAACTCCCCATTTCCCAAGACGGATCGCATAAAGCGGCGTCTCCGTTCGACGTCGAATCTCTCCTCGACGGATTCGTTTTCGCGCCGGAGAATCGGGTCGCGGAGCTTGCCGTTAACCTTGTTCTTCACGGCGTTCCCGTTTTCGATCGACCAATCGGCGCCGCAAAACTTACCGCCGTCGCAAGTCGCGAACGAGTCCCGTCGAGAGCCGACGTCGAAATTCTACTCGACGCCGCGCGAAGCGACAGTCCGAAGTACGACTCCGTTTTCCAAAGGATCAGTTCTCCAATCTTTAATCGCGACGCCTTTAACGCGCAAAGATCGGACGCCGACGAACCGTCGATTCTCGATTACGTTCCGTTCGAGCAGGTAGGCTTTCTATCGCCGCTAGTTTTCTACGGTCCCAGCGGGGTCGGAAAATCGAGACTCGTGGAAGGAATCTGCGGACGTCGGAGAGAGCTAAAACCTCACGAAACGATCTATCGACTTTCAGGCTCCGATTTTTCCAACGCGCTACTCGACGCAATTCGCCGCGATCAAACGCAGCTGTTTCGTTCCCTCTTCGGTCAGGCAAACGTCGTCGCGCTCGAAAACGCCGAACTTTTAGCGCTCAACGAAAGCGCCCAACGCGAGTTTTTACCGATGTTGGACGCCGCTCTCAAAGCCCGAAAATTGATAGTTCTCACGTTTTCCCAACGACCTGCTGAAATCAGAGGCTTCACAGCGGATCTTCTCGCACGCGTCGAAGCTGGCACGCTCGTCCAAGTTAATAAACCGACGACGGAAACCAAACGGTTCGTTATCCAAGCCGTCTCGCAAAAGCTCCGAATCGGACTCGACGACGACGCGTTGGACGCGTGCGCGCAATTTGCCCCCTCCCTGATTGAGCCGTTGTGCGCGGCGTTCGTTCAAGCTGTCCGCGATCTACGCGCCGCCAAAACGGAGCTAACGCCGCAGAACCTGACCGAGTTTTTTCAACGACGCGACCCGCCTCAGACCTTAACTCTTGAACGCATCACGAAGGTCGTCTCAAAAGAACTGTCCGTTTCAATCGTCGCTATGCGCGGTAAAAAGCGTTTGCGTTCCCTCGCTTTTGCACGTCAATGCGTCGTCTTCTTCGCGCGACGACTCACAGACTCGACGTACGCGCAAATCGGCGCCGCGTTTTCAAGACGCAATCACGCCACCATGATTCACGCCGAAAACGAACTGATTGAACAGATCCAATCGGATCCTGAGGTCAGACGAATTGTTCAACGAATCGCTCAAGCGCTCAGAGTCGACGATCCGACTCTCGACTACGTCTCCAAAGAAAACGTACCAACGTAAACGCCTCGTGAGAAGATGCGCCGATTTTCTAAACTTCTACGAATAAATCAATCGCAACAAAATCGTAGATTTGACTTGTTAAATTAAATAACAAAGTGAAGTCGACGTAAAAAGGTTGTAAAAGTTGCGCAAGCGCCCGCGCGAAACTTCGGATTGGTTGTAGAATATAATGCGAGTCATTAGTCATACTAGGGGCGCCTTGCGCGCGTCCCTCAATTCGATAGGGAGCGCTATGTCAGCGAAGATACTCGACGGAAAGGCGTTGGCGGAGACGATCCGCGCGGAAATTAAAGAGGACGTTGCCAAATTCATCGCGGAAACCGGCGTTCAGCCGACGCTCGCCGTCGTGCTTGTCGGCGAAGATCCCGCGAGCCAGGTCTACGTCCGCAATAAGGAGCTCGCTTGCGAAAAGGCGGGCTTGCGTAGCGTTCTTCGTCGTCTTCCCGCGTCCACGACGACTGAGGAACTGGAAACGCTTGTCGCTCAGCTTAACGGCGATCCGAACGTTCACGGCGTGCTCGTCCAGTTGCCTCTTCCAAAGCATATCGACGAAAAACGGATCCTCGATCTCATTAGTCCCGAAAAAGACGTCGACGCTTTCCATCCGGAAAACGTCGGTTTAATTTCGCAAGGGCGTCCGAGATTTCTTCCGTGCACTCCTTATGGCATTCAGCAGCTTCTCGTTCGATACGGAATCGAAACGACCGGTAAACGCGCCGTTGTCGTCGGAAGAAGCGATATCGTTGGAAAACCAATGGGAATGCTCCTCTTGCAAAAGGGACTCGGCGGAGACGCCACCGTTACCCTGTGCCATAGTCGGAGCGTCAACCTTCCGGAAATCACGAAAGAAGCCGATATTCTCGTCGCCGCCATTGGCAAAGCGGAATTCATTACCGCCGACATGGTCAAACCGGGAGCGGTCGTTATCGACGTCGGAATGAATCGCGTGCAGAGAACGATCGTCGACGAAAACGGCGAAGAAAAAGTCGTCTCAAAGCTCGTCGGCGACGTCGATTTCCAGAGCGTCAAAGAGGTCGCTGGCGCTATCACGCCCGTTCCCGGCGGCGTCGGTCCGCTCACCGTTACCATGTTGTTGCTAAACGCGTTGAACGGCGCGCGACGACAAGTCGGTCAAAAGAAATAACCTCGCGTTTGACAGTCGCGTTAGACGTCGACCTTTAAATCGCGTTTTTCCGCAGACGCGCGACGGCGATTACGCCGCGATTGTCTGCAAACTTCACTTCGCAAAAGCCGGTGAAAAAACAAATTCCAAGAACATCCGGCGTTCGTTACAAACGCGGTCGACATTCTTCCCCCTCGCGTCGACCGCTTTGACGATTTACGCGCCTCTTTACCCGGCGCCTTTTGGGAGCGTCCGTGCATCATCCGGAAAATGACGAAAAGGACCCCCGCGGCAAATTAGCGCTCGGCGTCATTCTGATCGTCGTCCAGCTATTCCTCAGCGCCTCCGTGTTGAGCTATTCGCCGCAGGACGGTCCCACGCAGTTTGTGTACCACAATCTCAAGGAAATCGACAATTTAGTCGGTCTCCCTGGGGCGTGGTGCGCCTACGTCGTCTCACTCTGCTTCGGCGTCGCCGGGTATTTTATTCCTTTAGCTTTCGGCGTCGGAGTCCTACTCTTCTGGTTCATGGACGAAATACCAGAATTGCACTACAAATCCCTCGGCGCCTTCCTCGTTCTTCTCTCTCTTTCAGGATTTGCCGCTTACTTTTTTAACGAGTCTTACGGGCCTCCTATCGGGCCCGGAGGCGCCGTCGGCGCGTTGATTAAATTCCTCTTCGACAAAATCTTTATTCGAACCGGCGCCTACGTCGCACTCGTCGGTAT
Source organism: uncultured Planctomycetota bacterium (assembly GCA_900317365.1). GTDB lineage: Bacteria > Planctomycetota > Planctomycetia > Pirellulales > Thermoguttaceae > RUG369. The sequence goes on along the minus strand of ONGM01000150.1, from coordinate 12,181 downwards.
TTTTACCGCCGGTTGCGTGCTCATTGCGCCGGACGCCGTCGTGAAACGCGTTATTTGGTCTTCTGGGATCGGAAAGCTCGTCGGTAGGGTATTCCGCCCCTTTCGAGTCAAGTTCGAACGAACCAACCCGAACGCGCGACGACGAGCGTTAGCGCAAGCCGCCCCAACGCCCGAGCGACGCGCCGTAAAAGCGCAACCGAGCGTTCTTGTCTATCGACGCGCCGGACAACTTGCCGCCCCGGCTCAATCGCGCGGCGCCCTCGAGCAAGTCGCTCCCGCGCAAACGCATACTTCCGCTCGGCAAACTTCGCCAATATCGGCTTCGCCCATCGCAACGACTACGCAACGAACCTTCGAGCGTCCGGCGCGCGAAAACGCTCCCCTGCCGCCGTCGACCCGCCTTCCCGCGCAATCCGGCGTTTCCACGTTGGCGATGTCCCCCGACGACGTCGTGTTCACTCCTGAACTGGTCGAAGACGCGCGCCGCGCCGTCCCCGACGCTTTCGCGCAACCTCCCGTTCCCGAGCAAACGTCAGGGTACGAATTGCCCGTTATCGATCTTCTCAAGCCTGCGGAAGAGTTCGACCCAAGTCAATTTGAAGATCAAATTCGCGAACGCTCCATAGTTCTTGGCGAGGCGTGCGAAGAGTTCAAGGTGCCGCTAAAAGTCGTCGGATACCAGACGGGTCCCGTTCTTACTATGTACGAAGTGCAGCTTGAGAAAGGCACGCGCGTCAAGCAGCTCCAGGCGATCGCAAGCGATCTCGCCGTGAAACTGGCGGCGACGACGGTGCGCGTCGTCTCTCCTTTGCCCAATAAGAACACGGTTGGCGTCGAACTCCCTAACCGCGTGCGAATTAACGTTACCTTGCGAGAGGTCATGGAAGCCTGCGAAGAAGAGGCGGCAAAAGCGACTTTGCCCGTCTTTGTCGGACGCGACGTCGTTGGCGATCCGATCCTTGCCGACTTGGCGAAAATGCCTCACCTTCTCGTCGCCGGAAGCACCGGTTCTGGTAAATCCGTCTTCTTAAACGCGATCATCATGTCGCTGCTCATGACGCGAACGCCGGAACAGGTCAAGATGGTCCTTATCGACCCGAAGCAAGTCGAACTTACGCCGTATAAGGATATTCCGCACCTCATGCACCCTGTCGTCGACGACATGGACAAGGCGGGCGCCATTCTCGAATGGGCGTGCGAGCAGATGGAAAAGCGTTACAGTATCCTTTCTCAAGTAGGCGCGCGCGAACTGAAAAAATTCAACGCGATGACCTTGGAAGAAAAGAGAAGACGCCTCGGCTCCATCGACGAAGACGAATGGGACGCCTTTCCGAAAACGATGCCAAGTATCGTCATTATTGTCGACGAGTTGGCGGATCTCGTTATGAAGGTCGGCAAAGAGGTGCAGGATCACATTATCCGATTGGCGCAAAAGAGCCGCGCGGTCGGGATTCACTTGGTCTTAGCGACTCAAAAACCGACGCGAGACGTCGTTACCGGGTTGATCAAATCCAACTTGCCCGCCAGAATATCGTTCCGCGTAACGAGCCAAGTCGACAGCCGTGTCGTTTTCGACGTCAACGGCGCGGAAAAACTGCTCGGCAACGGCGATATGCTTTTCCTAAAACCAGGCACAAGCGACCCGATTCGCGGTCAAGGCGCCTTTGTTTCCGACGAAGAGATTCGCGCGGTGCTCGACCAAATCAGCGTCGATAAGCACGATTACGAAATCGTCATTGAAAGCAAGAAATCCGACAACGTCGATCCGGAAGTCGACGTCGCGACCTTCTCCTACGATCCGCTCTACTTCGATTGCGTCGACGCCGTTATTGAAGAAGGCAAGGCGAGCGCGTCAATGCTGCAAAGACGTTTCAGCATCGGATACAACCGCGCAGCGAGAATCGTCGACTGCATGACGAGCGAAGGTCTCGTTTCTCCGCCCAATCCGGCGAAACCGTCTCAGCCGCGCACCGTGCTCGTTACGACGGATCAGTGGCGCGGAAAACAATACGCCATTGAAAGCGCGACGCATTCCCTACTCGACGAGAAATCGAGTTCGGAAACGCCAGCGCGCGCCGTCGACGACTTCGAAGACGATTACGAATCGGCGCCCGAAGTTCGCGAGTCTTTATCGCACGAACACGACAATCTCAGCGCGGAATCGGAAACAAGCGATCTCGAAGAAGTCGGCGTCCCGAACGCGAATTCTTGGACCGACGAGTCCTTCGAACGGTATCTTGACGTCGACGCCGATCTTGACGGGTAACCGCGCGATATAATAACAAAAGCCTCCGAGAAAACAAAGCTTTCTCGGAGGCTCGGGTTTATACGACGGGCGATTTACGCGGTCTAATCGACGGACGAAAGTCGAACCCCGTCGCCGGAGGTTTTACTCTTGGAGATTCACGTCAAGATCCGAATCGTAGTCGTCGACGTCTTGATAGAGCAACGCGACGCGTTGACTACGAGCGCGCTCTTTTCTTTCGCGCCATTCGGCGGTTTCAGCGTCCTCTTCTTCCGTCGTACGCGTCGTGAAACGCTCCACGCGACGCGCTACGCTTTGGTCTGCGTTCGTTGATCGTTCAACTCCGCCCATCGGCATATATTCCGACGAAGCCGTTACCGTCGAACCCATCCAGTCGCCGCCAAGCGCGCGATACAGCTGGACGACCGCCTGCATCATGCTCGCTCGACATTGCGAATACAGAAGATCGTACTGCAACATACCAGCTTGCGAATCCAACAGACGTTGGAAGTCGATTTGACCGCTCGCATATCGATCGTTCGACAAGTCGTACGCCTTGCGATATGCGTCGCGCGCTTCGAAAAGCGTTGTAACGCGTTGACGTTCGTTCGCATAAAGAACGAGCGCGTCGTCAACCTGTTGCGCCGCTTCCAAGACGGCTTGTTGATACGCGACGATCAGTTCCTGATGCGTAAAGCGCTGAGCGTCGACGTTGAATCGATATTTTCCAAAGTTCAAGATGTTCCAGCGGAAGGACGGCCCGACCGACGCGGAGATCGAATCGCCGTTGAACATATCGGAGAACGAATCGCCGTCAAGTCCAAACGAACCGTTGAGCGAGAAGATCGGATAAAGATCGCCGATCGCAACGCCAACGCGCGCGTTTTGCGCTATTACGCGTTGTTCTGCGGCGCGAATGTCCGGACGACGACGGAGAAGCTCGGCGGGAATACCGACCAGAATCTCTTCCGGCGCGTTCGGTATCTCAGGCTTGCCAAGCTTCATAAGCTCGTCGACGTAACCGGTCTTTTGACCGAGCAAAATGCTCAACTGGTTCAAGGTCTGTTGGTAGTTCGTCTGCAACGTCAGCAAACTCGATTCCGTACCGCGACAGACGCCGAGCGCTTGTTTCTCGTCTAATTGGCTCGCGGATCCAAGCTCGTTCTTCGTTCGCGTAATCTCGAGCGTATTATGCTGAATCTCAATGTTTTCTTCTGAAATGCGAATCTGCTCTTGGTACGACCGCGCCGTAACGTAAGCGCGCGCCACGTCCGCGCAGAGAATTACGTACGCGTTGCGATAAAGCTCTCGAAGCTCTTCGACATTCGCGTTCGCCACCTCCGTCGCGCGTTCAAGACGACCGAAAACGTCGATCTCCCACGACATTGAAGTCGCCGTCGCATAGTCGTTGTAATCGCCCATCGCCGGCGTTTGACCGTACGTGTATCCGCCGCTTTGAGAAAATTGCGGATACGCGTTCGCCTGCGTCGACCCGAGCGTCGCTCGCGCCGCCTGGATTCGATAAAGCGCTTCGCGAAGCGTCAGGTTGTTCGACGTCGCTTCACGCGTCAACTGCGTCAGCGTCTCGTCCTGAATCTGGCTCCACCAACTCGAGACGTCGGCGCCAACCTCCTGACGAATTCCCTGCGACTCGTCAACCTGCATATACGACGCGTGGTAATCCGCGCGCGTCGGAGAATAGTCGTTTCCGACTTTGCAACCGCTACAGATCGCCAAGGACAGCGCAACGCCCAGCGCGGCGCCGCGTTGAATGTAAGGTCTCATCCATGCCACCTCATAAAAGGCGCCGACCCGTCAATTGCGTAACAAGAACCCGTTCGCGCGGACCTCATGCCCATCGCAAACTTCGCTACGCAAAAGTCGACTCCTTTATTTCGAGACTATAGTAGTCTCTATGCATATTCGTTTCCTGTTTAAAAAGACGACCGACTCGCCAAACGACGAACCGCTACGCGACGTCTCGGAAACGAAGAAACGTCGACTCGTCTGTTTTCGTTTACGTAAATGCGCGCTCCCCTACCCTTCGACGGCGGCGCGGAACCCCGTCGAACCCGGTTTCACGTTCCCAATTCTCAGTCGTGTCGCAAACGCGCAAAGAAATCTCTCTGCGACGCGACGACGACTCGGAACGCATGACGCGCATTAAATGCTTAACCTCCTAAAAATCACCCAACGACGTTCGGCTCAACAACTCAATACGTCGAAGCCGTCCAAACCGCGCCGCAATCGCTCTGCGACGTCGTTGCAAACTGTGCCTCTTTCGACGTCAATGAACGCGCATGACGTCGCGTTGATCGACGAAAGAGAAACGAGAAAGAACGATCCCAACACATTGCTCTTGGGAACGCCGATCTTGTCAGACTGTTTATCGTAAAGTCGGTTGATTCGACTTTAATCGGTTTTACGAACTTTTCCTAACTTTCATGCGATTCATAGATTTCTGACTATATGCGATAGAAGACCTGCGGCGATTTCAACGCCTTTAGCGACTTCCATGATCAACGTCTCAACGAAACGATCAAATTAAGAATGTCGACATTACCGGCAAAAAAACAAAAATTCCGACATTTTTTTCCCTGAAACGTTGGTTTTTTCCCGTTTTTTACATACATAGAGGCGGGCTATTGTTGTTGACAAGATTGCGCAATCGTTAAATTTTGCGCGATCTCAGCGCGTGAAATCCGCAGACGTCGTAAAACGGTCGTCGTATAACATAGGATCTCACAGGTCGACAGGTCGCATTTCTCGGCGCCTTGTCGATTTTTCATATTGCGCTATGATACACGCTGGCGTTATCCATGTCCCTTGCGGTTGGACGCAAGCCAAGTTTGCGCCAAATGCCATATTGAAGTATTGCGTCGTAGCGACGTCAATGAATGACAAATTGCACCTATCAAGAACCCAAAGGACAACGCAATCGACGGCGTGTTCGTTCTAAGGAGAAACAGTGTCGCGTTTATCGTTCCTCATCAAGGGCGCTCCCGTATGCGCTCTCATCCTCAATTGTGTTCTTATGAACACGGCTTTCGGTCAACCGGGCGGAGCAGGCGCTCAAGAGAAAGTTGCCGTCGTTGCCGGAAAAGTTGGGGAAACCCTTCCTGTTGCCAAAAAGAAGTATGTTGGAAACGTTGAAGCGATCAATCAGGTCGATTCCGTCGCTCGCGTTTCCGGAACGCTCTCTATTGCGCCCGGTTTTGACGAAGGTTCGCACGTCAAAAAGGGGCAGCTTCTCTTTGAAATCGATCCCGTACCCTACCAAGCAAAAGTTGACGCGGCGAAGGCTGCCATCGAACAAACCAAAGCGCGTATTGAATACGCTCAAAGCAACTACAATCGTCTGAACGATCTGTACGAACGAAACGCAGGTTCCAAAGACGATAAAGAAAGCGCTTTCGCCAATCTGAAAAGTCTCGAGGCGGAACTTCTTTCGGCAAACGCTCAGCTCGTCCTCGCCGAAGAAGATCTGAAATACACGAAAATCTTTGCCGAACTCGACGGACGCGCCGGTCGTCGCGCGTACTCCGCCGGTAGCTACGTCTCGCCTCAAAGCTCCGCTCTCGTTCGCGTCGTGCAAACGGATCCGATCTACGTGCGATTCACAATGAGCGAACGAGATTACATCTCAATGTTCGGCAACGCCGACGCGCTCAAAGCGACGTCCTCTATTAGCCTGACGCTCCCGAACGACGAAACATATCCGGAAAGTGGCGAAATTAGCTTCGTTGACAACACCGTAAAATCGACGACCGACACGATTAAAATTTGGGCGAAGTTCCCGAATCCAAACGAAACGCTCAGCCCCGGCGGCGTCGTCACCGTCAACCTTACGAAGAAAGACACGGAAAACGCCGCGTCCGTCGAACCGTCCGCAATTCTTTTCGACAACGCCGGACCTTTCGTCTACGTCCTCGTGGATTCGATCAGCGACGAAGATTTGTACAAAGAGATCGGCGCCGACGCGCGGTATAAGAAGGCGATTGAAGCCGTCGAAAACGGCGAAAAATCCAAAGAAGAGTTCATGGCGGAATTCAAAGCGGAACACTTCCAGCAGATCGATCCCAAAACGAAGAAGGTCGTCGCAGACTTTTTCGTCGACAATAAGGTCGATTCCAAATACCTGATGACGCTTCGCAGAAACGTTACGCTCGGTCCGTCGACGAGTTCCGCTACGTCGATCTACTCGGGAATTAAGGCTGGCGACATTGTTATGATGGACGGAGTCAACAAAGCGCGACCTTTCGATCTCGTTCGACCTTTCTATCGCGGAGAAGACGGTAAAGCGCGAGAAAAAGCGAGCCCAGAAGCGCAATCGACCGCCGTTAAAGACGCAAAATCTTCCCAATCGACGAAACCTGCCGTTGAAGCTAAGCGAATTGAATCGAAAAAGCAAAAGCTCGTTTCCTCCGCTAAGAATTCGGGGGTTGGCGCATGATTTCCGACGTTTTTATTCGCAGACCAAAACTCGCGATGGTTATCAGCTTGGTAATGTTGCTCCTCGGAGTCATCGCCATTACCAAGTTGCCCGTCGCGGAATATCCTGAAATTGCTCCGCCGGAAGTCCGCGTCTCAACCGTGTATCCCGGCGCTAGCGGCGAAGTTATCGCCGATACGATCGCCGCTCCTCTTGAAGCGGAGTTCAACGGACTCGAACACTTGTTGTACTACTCTTCAAGTAGCGACAACAGCGGTATGTATAACTGCACGATTACCTTCCAGTACGGTATCGACACCGATATTGCCCAGGTTAACGTTCAAAACGCCGTTAAGCGCGCGGAAGCGCGTCTACCCGCCGAAGTCAAAACGCAAGGCGTTCAGGTTCAAAAGCGTTCCAGCGATATTCTCTGCATGCTCGCGTTCTTCACCGACGAAAAGAACGGCGGGATGTCGACGGCCGAACTAAACAACTGGTTGCGCGCTAACCTGAAAGACGAAATCGGACGTATCGACGGCGTTAGCTCCGCCGACCTCATGGGCGGTTCCGTATACAGTATGCGCGTTTGGCTCGATCCGATGAGAATGTCCGCCATGGGGATTTCCGCGACGGATATCCAGGCTGCTATTCAGTCTCAAAACGTGCAAGCGGCGGCCGGTTCCGTTGGTACCGAAGGCAGTTCGCAGTTCATCCAATACAAGATCAACGTTCTCGGTCGTCTGAAGACCCCGGAAGAGTTTGAAAACATCGTCGTGCGAACCGACGCGGACGGCGACGTTACGAAATTAGGCGACGTCGCTCGTATCGAGTTAGGTTCGGAATCTTACGCCGCGCACGCCGTCTCCGACGGTAAAGAATGCGCCGGACTCGGTATTAACCGAACGACCGAAGCAAACGCTCTCGACACGATCGACCGCGTTAAGGAAGAACTCGACAAATATAAGGACAAATTTGAAGAACTTGGGATTACATACCAGTTTGCATACGACCCGACGCTCTTTATCAGTTTGACGCTCGAAGAAACTGTTGAAACGTTGGTTGTCGCGCTTCTGCTCGTTGTCGCGGTTACGTACTTGTTCCTACAGAACTGGCGCGCAACCTTGATTCCGGCTATCGCTATCCCAGTGTCGTTGCTTGGAACGTTCCCGTTCTTCATTCTTCTCGGGTACAGCATCAACCTGTTGACGATGTTTGGGCTGATCCTCGTTATTGGATCCCTCGTTGACGACGCGATCGTCGTCGTCGAAAACGTTATGACCCACGTCGAAAAGGGAATGAGTCCCGTTGAAGCGACAAAACTCGGCATGAGACAGATCACCGGCGCTATTATCGCGACGACGCTCGTTACCGTTGCGATTTACGTGCCTGTCTGCTTCTATGGCGGTATGGTTGGTCAGATTTACAAGCAATTTGGCGTCACGATGTGTATCGCGCTCATCCTTTCCACGGTTAACGCGCTTACGCTAAGTCCCGCTTTGTGCGCAATTCTGATCAAGCCTGCCAAGAAGTCAAAGATTGACTGGTTCGGATGGTTTAACAAACCGCTCGACTTCTCGAGAAAAACGTATCTTTCAATCGCCGGCATGCTCGTTCGACGCGCATTCATTACGATCTTGCTCTTCGCCGCCGTTTTATTCGGTAATTACAAACTGTACTCAATGCTTCCTTCGTCGTTTATTCCCGACGAAGACAAAGGCACCTTGCTTTGCAGTCTCGAATTACCGCCGGGAGCGACCCTGGCTCGAACCGACAAAGTCGTTGATGATTTCTACAGCGCGATCAAGGACGTTGAAGGCGTCGATACGGCTATGCTTGTTAGCGGTTTCAGCTTTACAGGCGGCGGTATGGCGGAAAACAACGGCATGTCCTTCATCAAGCTCACCGACTGGAACTCCCGAACGAAGCCGGAACTGCAAATGGACGCGCTCCAGATGGAGATCCAAAGGCGAGCCAACGATATTCCGGAAGCGAAGATTCAAGTCATGCGTCCGCCGGCAATGATGGGGCTGGGAATGGGCATTCAGTTCGTTCTTAGCTCGAACGTCGCGACCCCGACGGAACTTGCGGATCAAGTCGTGAATTTCACAAGTCGACTTCAGACCGTTCCCGGCACGCTTTTCGCGACTTCGCCGTACAACGCGAGCACGCCGCAGTTGAGGTTGGAAATCGACCGCGTCAAAGCGGAACTCATGGGCGTTCCGATCAATTCGATCTTTATGACGCTCCAAAACAAGTTGGCGTCCTTCTACGTCAACGACTTCAACCTCCTCGGATACGTCTTTAAGGTTCAAGTTCAAGCGGAAAAATCCGATCGCGAAACGATCGACGACATTTCCAATTTGAACATTCCGAACCGATACGGCGAAATGGTGCCCTTCAGTTCCGTCGGCACGGTTACGCGCATGGTTGGTCCGCAAAGCATTACGCGTTTCAACCAGTGGTCGTCCGCGAATATTACCGCTATTACGATGGGCGTCAGTTCCGGCGAATACATGAAGGAAATCGAAAATATCCAGAAGGACTTGCCGGACGGATACAAAGTTCAGTGGACAGGTATGACGTTCCAACAGCGTCAAAACGAAGGTCAAGCCGGCATGCTCTTGGCGTTGGCGTTCATATTTGCGTACTTGTTCCTCGTCGCTCAGTACGAAAGCTGGACGACGCCGATCTCCGTTGTTCTCACCGTCTTCATTGCGACGCTCGGCGCTCTCGCTGGGTTGTTCATCGGACTTATGTACGGTCAGCAAACGTCGATGAGCATTTACGCGCAACTCGGTCTCATCATGTTGATCGGTCTTGCGAGTAAGAACGCAATCCTTATGGTTGAGTTCTCGAAGAGCCAGCGCGAGCAAGGCGTTCCGATTCGCGAAGCGGCGATGCGCGGCGCGAACCTTCGATTCCGCGCGGTTCTCATGACGGCGATCTCGTTCCTATTCGGCGTCTTCCCGCTCGTTGTCGCGACCGGCGCCGGCGCTGGTTCGCGGCGTGCGATCGGTATCACAACCTTCTCCGGAATGTTGCTCGCTACTTGCGTCGGCATCATGTTCGTTCCGGCGTTATACTCGCTCGTCGAGCGTATGCGCGAAAGCTTCGCCAAAGCCATTGGCAAGAAGCTTCCCGAATTTGCCGCCGAGAAGAAACGGAACGAAATGATCAAACTCGGGCGTCTCGATCCGAACGACGTCGACAACAAAGTTATCGGTTCCGATCAAGACGTTGCAAAACAAATTGAAGGCTAGTCTTTCAATCTTTTTGTCCTAAAAAAACGCCGCGAGCCAAAACTTGCGGCGTTTTTTCTTTCACGCTCACAACGCGCGGGTTAAAAGAGCGTCTTTGTAAAAAACACGCTTTTGGCATTCTCTACAAACCCCAGCTTACGATAGAAGAAATACGCCGGTATTTCCCGCTCCGAGCGCAATACGATCGCCTTGACGTCTATTCTTCGCAGATAATCTTCGATCTTTGACATGAAGAGTGAGCCGATTCCTTGTCCTTGAAGGTCGGGACGCACGCAGAGGTCGTCGATAAAATATTCCGTGCCTTCAAACCAATGAATAATCCTTCCCATCGAGACGGCAACGAGGCAGGCGTCCCTCTCGTTCGCGTCGGCGCTATACAATCCCAAGGTCAACGAATTCGCGTTCTGAGTTAAATCAACGATATACTGATGAAATTGCGCGGAATCGCTCCAGTCGTCGTTCCATGGCGGTTCGGAAAATGCCGCGAAAACGAGATTCTTTACGCTTTCGATATCGGCGAGAAACAGCTTTCTGAGTTCCACAACCAACCTCCGGGGATCAATCGTCGCGACGTCTCTTCTTCAAATCCTCTCGAAGTCTTTTGTCGCTTCGTTCCTTACCGAAATCTGTCTTAGAGTAGCCTTCCACCGCTTTGACGTAATGGAACGCTTCCTTGTAATATTCCAATTTAGGCGGGGAATCTTTTGGCATAAAGAGGACGGCGACGTCGAAGCGCATTTGATAGTCGAGATACCCGCGTTCGCTACGAAACGTCCGACCGGCGAGGGCAAGTTTCTTACGACGTTTCGCGTCGACGGCAAAAAGCGCGTGCGGATAGCGAGGATCGTTGCGACTGCGCGTTTTCACTTCGAGGAATACGATCTCGCGCGTTGCATGATCGAGAAACACAATATCAATTTCGCAGTAGTAATTCTCGGTATTGCAAGCGACGACTTGCGCGCGAGGCTGGTTGCAAAGCCATTCGAACATATATCGTTCTCCCGCCTGACCCAATTGATCTTTCGCCAGAACGGTCGAACGGGTCGTCTCGCAATAATCTTCGTAACGCTTTGAGTTCGGAATCTTCACGCCGTAGAAGAACCGCCAAAGACGCGGAAACCAATTCTTTAAATACGCGGAAAGAAAACCGAGCGGCGCCTGTTTCTTCGACGTTGGCGTCGCGGCGTCTTGCGCTCGTCGCGGAGACTTATCGGACCGTTTCTCTACGGTCTGCCGGTGATTCGTCGTCATAGATTTAACTCACGCTCGGAATTTCGACGCGCCTGCCGATTCGCGAAGATTGTTCAATTGCGTCAACGCGCTCGGAGCGGCGCTCAGCAATCGAATAATTTGGCTCGACGTCGTTTGCAAAAGTTGGACTGTCGATTTCATATCTTCGTTCGTAGCGGCGTACGCGTCGAAAAACTCCGCTACGAGGATCGGGTAATCGAAACTCTCTTTCGACGCTCGAATTTTACCGGCGACGAGACGACGGAACCAAACAAAATCCTCCGGATGGGAGAACGTCGCGTCGCCGTTCAAATCGCGCGTCAAGTCGGGAACGTCGCGAATTGAAAGCGCCAATTTCAGGCGAAGTCGACGCATCGCTATTTTCCGATTCTCGATTTGATAACGTCGCTCCGTCGCCTCGCCGACGAGTCCGGAGGCGAGATGATAAAATCGCGCGCCCGTCTCGACCTTATTCCGATTTTGGCCGCCTGGTCCCGAACGTCTCAACGTCTCAAAACGACACGCGCGTTCGAGTTCCGACTCTGACAAATAGACTGGCGACGTTCTCATTTTAAACCTTTTTCCAATTGGACGCAAACGTGCGAAACAACGCGCGTCGAGAGACGATCTCGCGTCGGACGAGTTCCGCAACGTTACGCACAATAATACCCGAATTCAAATGAAAAACGAGAGAGTCTAGTGAAAAACAGTCTTTCAATCAAAAAGAGAAATACGACCAATTCAGCGATACGGAAGAATCGGTGGCGTCGCTCCCGTTGATCGCTTCCCGGGTTGCAACCCCAACGCGCCAAAGGCGCGTCCATCGCCCAAAGGGCGATTTTCCCGGCGCGAACGCGCCGCCCCAACACGCCATCGCCCAAAGGGCGATTTTCCGGCGCGAATGCGCCGCCCGCCCTCCATAAGGGCGGGGAAGCCGCCGGCTTTAGTCGGCGGATAACGGAAAGCTATGATTCACGCGACAGCGCCCCCGCCAAAACAATCAACCCGCAACGC
>ONGM01000158.1 GCA_900317365.1 uncultured Planctomycetota bacterium | reverse complement strand
GGCAAAACAATACGAGGAACGCCATGTTGACACAAAAAGAATACGAGCTTCTCGACTTTGGCGAAGGTCGGCGTTTAGAGCATTTTAACGACCTTGTTTTAGATCGTCCCTGCCCAACGGCTATTGGAATCCGTAAAAATGCGCCCTCGTTGTGGAATAATGCGGACGCAGTTTTTGTTGAAACACGATCCTCGACAGCGGACTCCAAGAGCGCGCTTGGGTTTCGCGGAAACTGGAAATCTCGAACGGATCGCGGCGCGCGTTTTTTAGCGGAGAAATCGGAAAATAACGATTCCGACGACGAGAGTCGACGCGTTTGCGAAACGGTCTCAGTCGCCGGTCGCTTCGTGTTGGAACTCAAGGGATCGCCGTTTGGACATATCGGAATATTCCCTGAACAATCAGAAAACTGGCGAACCATTTTTGAATTCACTAGTTCGTTGAAGCTAAAATCAGGCGAGTCGCCGCGCGTTTTGAATCTATTCGGTTATACAGGCGGAAGCGCTCTCGCGGCGATCGCCGGAGGCGCTGAGACGACGCACCTCGACGCCGCTCGCAATATCGTCGCTCAGGCCAAAAGAAACGCTTTTCTCTCGTTCGGAGATTGTGAAGAGGAGCAAGTCGGCGCTTTTCGTTGGATAGTCGACGACGCGGCAAAGTTTGTTAAGCGAGAGGTCAAAAGAGAGTCGCGTTACGACGGGATTATCTTGGATCCTCCTAGTTACGGGCATGGAGCGCGCGGCGAGGTGTGGCGACTTTCTCGCGATCTGCCTGCGTTGTTGCTAAATTGCGCTACCTTACTGAAGGGATCGGGGTCTTTTGTCGTTCTCTCCGCGCACACTCCGGGGTTTGACGCAAAAAGACTGGAAAGAGAGTTGCGCGACGCATTACTCGAAAGAGGACTCCAGGCGCGTTATTTGACGCGACCGATGGCGCTTCATACGAAAACGGGACGCGTTCTTCCTTCCGGCGAGGTTGTTATCGCCACGATTCGATAGTCTGCGCTCAAAAGAGAAAAAGGCGACGTTTCGATTTAAAGCGTCGCCTTTCTTTGGAAAAACGCTGAGCGGCAGCTTTATTCTGATTTCTGATTAACGATAAAGCGAACGCCCTGATAGAAAATCTTTCGATAGTTCGGATCGTTGAAGGCGCCGCCGGCGTCGCCTTGAATCATGCCGAAAACAGGCGTCTTCTTATAAGTGTGCGTCCAAACGACAGGCGCGTCTCCTTGCGGGTGGTCGGTTCGGGCGAGAACGTTGATATGCGGATCGTAGTACACGTTTTTAAAGACTTCGTCGTTGATGGTGAAGTCGGAGACGCCTTCGGTAATCGGGTGTTTTTGTTCGGCGATGAAAATATTGACGTCCGTAGGGTGAAGGTATGAAGAGGCGGCGTATTTTCTTCCGTTGATTTCAGTCTCTTTGAGGAGGTATTGCGCGCCGTACAGTTCTCGGAAGAGGGGATAGTCGGGATGTGAGATGAGCGCGTGGTGAAGCATGACGGTCGGAATGCCTTCTTCTCCCCAGAGCTTTTCCATGTTGCTTTTTTGTTCGTCGGACAATTCGAAGAAGGACTGATCGTGAAAGACCAAAACGTCGTAGTTTTTCGAGAGCCCAGGGGCTAGCATGTCCTGCTTTTCGGGAATGGAGATTTCCTCAAAGGTCGCGTTTGGAAAATCTCGCAGCATATCGTGCAAATTCTTCTTGTCGTACCCGTGTCCGCCGACGATGAGAAGAATGCGAAGTTTCTTTTCTTCTGTTTGGCTCTCTTGCGCGAGAGCGACGGGAAGCGCGCCGCTAAGCGAAGCGAGGAGCGCCGCCGCGCAACTTATTCCGAATTCACGTCGTTTCATATGACGCCGCCTTCTGTGTTAAAGTTTCATTGCGATGCGCGAATCGCTATCCGCGCCATTACGGTATCATATCGTTTTTGACGACGAAATTCAAGAATCAGTCGACGAGTTTTGCCAAGGTTGATTTTTTTCTAGCGAATCCTATATTTGACATTAACTGCAGATTGCGTTCAATGATCGCGCAGTCTTACCTGATTGACATTTGAATAGAGGAACGGCAAGAATGAAATATGATTTAACGCGCGCAACGGCGTTTGCCTTGATTTTTCTCGGCGCGTCGTTAGCGTCCAGTCTTGTTTGCGGCGCAAATTCTCGGACGGCGCCGTCCGTTGTTACGCAGCCGAACGCATGGAATAACCAAGCGGAAAAAGACACGATTGCGCGTTCAGATCAACGCGCGACCGTTTTGAACGTGCGAGGAGAGAAACATACGGAATGGCTGTCGTCGCCGGTCGGATTTGAACCTGGCCAATCGTATCGTCTTCGCTTTAAAGCGTCGCAAACGAAGGAAGGAACCGGCGACTGTTTGTGCGCCGGCACGATCTTCGCAAACTACGATTTAAACAGACTCCAATTGGAGGATGTTCCGCGTCGTGAATATTCCCTTATCTTTACCGTCCCAGAAAAGATTTCAGCCAACGACGACGCGCTTCGTTTTGCGCAATGGAACACAACGCGCGAATATCGCGTCGTTTCTCCGGAAGTAACCGCCGTCGCGCCGTTTTATCGCAAGATTGAATCGACGACCGACGCGTCGACGTTCCTTCCGCTCGGCGCCGGCGAGAGTGTGGACGACGCAGGCGTTTATCAGTTCAGAACGTTTCAAGCTTACGAATGGTCGAACGTAGATCGTCCTTTGTACTCGGTTAATACGCATTTTAATACGGATCGGTGGATGATCGGTAAGGACTCCGGCGTAACGTATCGTTTCGCGCTGGAGCCGCGTCGAATCGTTCGCGAAAGTAAGGATACGACGCGGACAGTTCTTTCCGAAGTTCCTAATATTCCTTTTGTCTCCGGTGGAATTACCGTTAATCTCGGTTATTGGGCCGCCGGCAAGGCTGTCGTAGAGGCGAGTTTGAATGGGAACGAATGGATTAGACTCGGAGAAATCGATCGCGTAAACACTGTTGACTATTCTCTTGATTCGTTGATAAACGGCGCCGCCGACGAGATCTTTGTTCGCATTTATGGCGAAGCCACTGAAGAAGGCGGGAGCGTTTCCTCGCAAATTCACTCGTTGACCGCCTCTTTGCAGACTCGTCAGGACGAACAGAAATACGTTGGTCGCGGCGATACGATCTATGCCGATTTTGCAAACGACGTCGACGAAAACGCGTCGGACTTTATTCCTCTGTTTTTTGATAAGGAAGGCGTTTGGGGCGGCGTCGAGAAGGGCGACGAGGTTTCGTTCAAATCGTGGGACGACGTCTACTGTAGCGACTTAGACGCTGAGGAAGACGCGAAAATTTATCTTGGCGCCCGCGTTCAGTGCAAACGACCTATAACCTTTGTTCGACAGGTCTTCCCGTATTTCAAACAGAACTATACGCGCGGAATCGCCGGCGCGGCGTTACGCGGAGATTTGTCCGGCAAAATTGAGGCGTCATGGTGCGAGGCAGATTATCATGTTCCACGCGATCCTGAAATTTGCGAAATTCAGCCCGAAGAACGCGTCGAACTAACGGCGCCCAAAAACGCCTATGAGTCTTTCCAGATCGTCCTGCGTTCGAAAGATCAAGACTTGACAGGCGTTTCCGCTGAATTGACAGGCGCGCTTCGTTCCGAACAAGGCGCCGTTATCTCGCCCGATTCCGTGCAAGTTCGCTACGCCTACTATCATTACGTCGACGATCCGACGGATCGAACGTGCGCGGCAGGCTTCTATCCGGACGCTCTGATCCCCATGTCCGCTGGTTCCGACGGTAAAGGCGCGCCGATTACAGTTGAATGCGGACGCAACTTCGATATTTGGGTTACGGTGAAGACGCCTGAAAACGCGAAGCCTGGTAAGTATTCTGGAAGCGTTAAGCTGACCTCGAACGACGGCGCGTTGGAGATTACCGTGCCGTTTGACGTCAACGTCTGGGATTTTGCGCTACCTCGTAAGAATTCCGTCGACACGGCGTACGGTTCTTCTCCTCGCAACGTTTGGCGTTATCACAACTGCGAGTCGGAGGCGGACAAACGCGCAATCTACGAAAAATATCTCGCGTTGTACGACGAATACCGAATGAGTATCTACACGCCGGCTCCTCTCGACCCAATTTCGGTGAAGTGGTTCCCGGAAGCGAACCCACCGCGTTGCGAACTCGATTTCTCCAAGTTCGACAAGGAGATGAAGCGACTCTTTGAGAAGTACTCGTTTACGAATTTCATGCTTTCGGTTCAAGGACTTGGCGGCGGCACCTTCTCGGAACGCTATGAAGGTTCGATTGAAGGCTACGGCGCCGGAACGCCTCAGTACGACGCTATGATGACCGATTACGGACGAAAGTTGCAAAATCACCTGAAGGAACTCGGACTCCTTGACGCGGCTTACGTCTACTGTTTTGACGAGCCGGAAGAGAAGGACTATGACTTCGTCGCCGGTGAATTCGCGAAACTGAAGAAGTACCTGCCGAACGTCAAGAGAATGCTCACCGAAGAGCCGTCTCCGAAGTTTGAAAAGATTCTGAAAGATTCAAACGCCGGAATTGACATCTGGTGCCCGGTGTCGAACTGCTATTCACATGAGATGACCCAATCTCAACGAGGCGAAGGCGCAAGATTCTGGTGGTACGTCTGCACCAGTCCGAAAGAGCCTTACTGCACGGAATTTACGGATCATCATCTGCAGGAGCTCCGAATCTGGCACTGGCAGGGATTTGAGCGGGATATTCTTGGGTTCCTAATTTGGGAAACAACTTATTGGACCAGTCCGACCCTATTTGTCGACGATTTCCAGAATCCCTACCTTGACCCGAACTGCTATCAAACGGGCTACGGTTTACCGTTACGAACGAAGCGTTCATGGGGGAACGGCGACGGTCGTTTCGTCTACCCGCCTCTTACCGCGCAGGTACCCGGCTTGAACGACGGCAAGCCGATTTTTGACGCCCCGAACGCGAGCGAACGCTTGGAAATGATTCGCGCCGGTCTTCAGGATTACGAGCAATTGCTAATTCTGAAAAGACTGCTAGCTGAAAAAGACGGCGTCATCTCCGCCGAGCAAAAGGCGAAATACGCCGCGTTGCTCGATTTCAGCGAGATCACAACCGACGCGACGCACTTTAGTAAGGATCCGCAAGTCCTTCTGAAGCGTCGTCTTGCCGTCGGCGACGCGATTGAAGAGCTTCAAAGCGTCCGATAATTAAGGGCGCGAGTCAATGCGCGCGGTAAACTTCCGCGCACCGTACGCGCAACAGACGAACGAGAAGCGTGTTTAACGTTAAATTATCGCAGAAAGAACGCGATTCTTTCGTTGGGGATTTCTAGCGCGCAGATTGCGAAGGCGGCGTCGGCTTCGGCGGACGCCGCCGATTTTGTGCGCCAGAGGGATTCGGCGGCGGGAAGGGAGTCGAGTTCCGCCGTTAGGCGTGCGAAGAAGTTTTGCCAGCGTTTTTGACCTTTTGCGGTCGTTGCCGCGCGCCAGTAGGCTAGGGAGGCGTGGAATTGCGCGTAGCGGCGGTATTCGATTTTAGCGAAGGCTTCGGCGTCGTTTTCGTATTGCTCAAGATACTGGAAGCCTTTCTCGATTTCTTCCGAGCCGTCTTCTCCGCCGGACTGTAACGCACAAATTGCCGCCGCAGTGCGACCGTACCCGCTCGCGCCGTCTGTCGCCATGTAGCGGAACCCGCCGTCCGCGTTTTGAAGGCTCTTGACAAAGTCTAGCCCGCGTTCGACAACGTTGGCGTCGACCGTTATTCCCGCGTTTTCCGCAGCTCTCAACGCGGCGAGTTGGCATGTTGTTACCGATAGGTCGGCTGCGACGACAGGGAACGGGTCGTAACGCCAACCGCCTTCACTATTTTGCGCGCGTTCGACGAGGCGAACGGCGGCTTTGACACGATCGCGCAGTTCGGGGCGTCGAATCGTTCCAAGCGCCTCCGAAAGGAAGAGCGTTGCGAGCGCGTGCCCGTATGCGGGCTTGCGTCCTCGTTCGCCAAAGTCGGCGATTAGTCCGTCGACGTCGCGCGGCTTCAAACTATTTTCCGCGAGGTAGGCGTCCGCCGCTTCCTGAAGTCGCGGGTCAAGGTCGACGAAGGAGGTTCCGTTTGACACAACGTGCGAACGAGAGAGGAGGAAGTCGACGACGAGATCTATTCCGCGTCGAAGGTTGCGCCTGCCGGCGTTTTCGGAAGCGAGAAAGGCTAATCCGCAGAGCGCCGCAACGCCGGGGTCGCGCCCGAAAAGCTCCGACGTTCCGCCGAAAGATCCGTCTTGATTCTGACGTTTGGCGAGGGCTTCGAGGCCGTTCTTTAGCGGAGACTGCGTTTCGGTTGCTTCCACTCGACTCCAATACGGCACAGAGAACGCGCTCGCGAGTATTGCGAGAACGCGTCGCCTTGTTACCGCGCTCCGAGGCGCGCTCGCGTTGGCGTCGGTCATAACTTATTGCGCTAGATTCCGTTTGGAAAGACGGACTTTAATCGCGGGCTAAAGTTGAGAAAATTCTCTCTATTGGGAATCCAAGGTCGCCGACGAAGAGCTCTCCGACGCTTTTTTTTGCGCTCGGCTCGATTAGCCCGCGTTTGAGCGTTCCCAATGTTACGGTTGCCGTTGCGGAAACGACCGCGCCGTAGGCTTTCCCGGAATCACCGTCGAGTCCGCTGGGTATATCAATCGCTAGGACAGGCTTGCCTTCCGAAACGCTGCGCTCGCGATTCTTTTCGTTCAGCATGGCGATTGCGGCGGCGCTCATTCCGCGCGGCGCGCCTTTGAGACCGGTTCCCAAAACGGCGTCGACGAGCCAGTCCGCATGGCGCGTCGACGCGTCGACCTGTGCGCGCGACGCTTCGGAATCGTCGCAGAACAGAAGATTCTGCGGGTGAAACGCCGCGAGTTGTTTGACAATATTTAAATTGGCGGCCGCGTCTCCATGGAAGTCAGTCTCTTGCGCAAAGACGAGCGCGCTACAGTCGATTCCGCGCGTTTCCAACTGGCGAAAGAGCGCGAGACCGTCCCCACCGTTCGCGCCTTTCCCGCAGAAAATCGCGACTTTGCGCAACGGTTTACCGGCGTTTAGGCGCGACGCGTTCTTGACGAGAAAGTCGGCGATCGAGCGCGCCGCGTTTTCCATGAGGATCAAGGTTGGAATATTATAGATCTTCGGC
>ONGM01000159.1 GCA_900317365.1 uncultured Planctomycetota bacterium | reverse complement strand
GAGTGGGGGTTGAAGGATTCGAACCTCCGAAAGCGATGCTAACAGATTTACAGTCTGCCCCCTTTGACCACTCGGGAAAACCCCCATGCCAGGCGCTTGCGCGCTCACGAAGAGCTAGCGGGGAGAATCGAACTCCCAACCTGTTGATTACAAATCAACTGCTCTGCCGATTGAGCTACGCTAGCCGCGCTTAATCCGGCAAGCGGATAACGAAATTATACACGTCTCCCCCAATAGTCAAGACCATTCTTCGAAATTTCTCAAAAATCTTATCGACCGCGCCCCTTTCTCCCCTACTCGGCTGACGCCGAATCGCTCGCCTATTATAATAATAGAGACCAAATTCACCTTCACCGAAAAGGATCGCTCATGAGTTCCCGCACACGACGAGCCGCTTCCACACCCGCGTCGAACCCGGTTACGGCAGGTTACGCCGAAGAAGCCCCGCAAACGAATTACGTCGTCGGTATCGACCTCGGCACGACGAATAGCGCGCTATCGTACGTCGATCTCCGACAGGCTGGCGACGTCGACGCGCGCTCCGCTCGCTCCTTTATTTCCGACCTTCTCATACCGCAGGCGACCGCGCCGAACGTCGTGGAGTCGCGCGATCTTCTCCCGTCGTTTTTCGCGCGGGTACCCGACGCTCCGGCGTGTCCGTGGGAAGAGGCGGGCGCGCGGCGCGGCGATTTCTCCACGAAGGCGAAGGCGGGCGGCAAGACTGGCGGCGCGCGCAAGAATGACGTCGGAAAATTCGGCGTCGTCGGAACTTACGCGCGCGACGCAGGCGAGCTTTATCCCGAGTCCTTCGTCTCGTCCGCAAAGTCTTGGCTGTGCTGTTCCAACGTCGATCGAACCGCAAAATTTCTCCCTTTATTCAGCGCGGAAGGCGAGAAAACGCCGAAATGGTCCCCGGTCGAGATCACGTCGTACTATCTCGCGCATCTCCGTGCCGCGTGGAATAACCAGTTCCCGTCGGATCCGCTCGAGTCTCAGGCGGTCGTCGTCGCCATCCCGGCGTCCTTCGACGAAACGGCGCGCGAATTGACGCTTCTTGCGGCGAAGCAGGCGGGTTTGCCGCGCGTTTCGCTTGTGGAGGAGCCTCAGGCGGCGTTTTACGCGTGGCTTTCCCGCAATGAAAGGGACTGGAGCCGCGAAGTTCAGCCGGGGGACAAGATCCTCGTTTGCGACGTAGGAGGTGGCACGTCGGACTTTGCGCTCATTCACGCGTTGGAGCGCGAGCCGGGCGAGGCAGGCGAAAAGACGGTGAAATTCTATCGCGTCGCGGTCGGAGATCACGTGCTGTTAGGAGGCGACAATTTCGATCTTGCGCTACTGCGTTACGTCGAATCGCGTCTTCCGCAAGGCGAGGCGTTATCGCAACGCGAAAGGGCGACGGCGCTCAAGGAATGCCGCGCGTTAAAGGAGCGGGTTCTGAGCGGAAAGGAGCTTCCGCCGAGCTTTCGGATTCGTTTTGGCGGGGGCGGTTCCAAACTCGTCGGAGGCGGCAGGCAGGTCGAGGTCAACGGCGAGGAGATCGCGCGGGTTCTCGTCGACGGTTTCTTTCCGACGGTTCCGCTTGCGACGCCGCCGGCGAGGCGCCGTGCGGGTCTTCGAGAGCTTGCTTTGCCCTACTCGGAGGATCCTGCGATCACGCGAGTTTTAGCGCGATTTCTAACGTCGAGTCGGGGCGCGGCGGAGTCGCTTGCGCGGGCGGGAATCATTCCGTCGCGGCTTCGTTCGGAGAGCGAGGCGGACGCGTCGCGCCCGGACGCGATCCTTTTCAACGGCGGAGTTTTCGAGTCGCCGTTACTTCGCGAGCGCGTGGTCGAGGCGTTGGCGGGCTGGTTCGCGACGTCGGCGGAGCCGGCTTGGCGTCCGAAGATTCTTCACAGCGGCGAATTGCGTCTCGCGGTAGCGCGCGGAGCGGCGTATTACGGGCTTGCGTTGCGCGGTTTAGGAGCGCGCGTGGGAGCGTCCCTTGCGCGTTCGTATTACGTCGAGGTCGCGGGGAGCGCCGGTTCGGGTAAGCGGCAAGGCGTCTGTCTTCTATCGGCGCAGGCGGAACCAGGGGACGAGTCTCGACTTCCGCAGACGTTCGAACTTGAGGTGGATCGTCCGGTTGCGTTTCCGATTTTCGTTTCGAGCGTTAGGGCGACGGACGCGCCGGGGGACCTTATCGCGCTCGATTCCCTTGAAACGCGCGAACTTCCGCCGATTCGCACGGCGTTAAAGACGCGTTCGCAAACGAAGCGCGCGTCGGGTCGGATTCAAGCGAAGCTCGTGGCGCGTCCGACCGAGATCGGTACGATCGAGCTATTTTTAGAGGAGGTTTTACCGACGTCGCCGTCGGGGGTCAAACGCGGTCGCGCGTCGCGTTGGAAGTTGCTTTTCGACGCGCGCGGGGCGACGCAGTCGGACTGGGAGGCGAGCGACGCTTCCGGCGAGGCGGAAGGCGTGGTGGACGAGTCGATCGTTGAAAACGGGTTGCGCGTCGTCGAGGCGACGTTCGGAGCGTGCGCGGGAGAGGAGCGGATCAAGCCGAAGGACTTCTACCGTCGTTTAACGGAGGCGATCGGGACGTCGCGCAACGACGCGCCGATTACGGCGTTGCGTCGTTTGGCGGATCGAACGCTAGAACTATCGGAGGCGCGCAAAGGGGACGCGACGTTGGAATCGCGTTGGCTCAACTGGCTCGGGTTCGCGTTGCGTCCGGGGTTCGGAACGTCGACGGACGACTGGCGCGTCGAGCAGGCTTGGAAGACGATCGCAGGGGGGCTGGCTCACGGAACGCCGGAGTGTCGCGCGCAGTATTGGATTTTGTGGCGTCGAATCGGCGCGGGTCTGAGCGCCGGTCGACAGCTGTCGCTTGCGGAGCCGTTGCTGAACAATCTTCGCAATTTCCGTCGTCAGCTCGCGGAAGGGAAAGGAAAGGGGTCCGATCTGGATCTTACGTCGCAGGAAGGGGCGGAAATCTGGCGTTTGCTCGGTTCTCTGGAGCTTTTGCCGCCGGAGTTGAAGGAGGAGATCGGAGACGCGGCGCTCGACGTGATTTTTAAGAGGCGGGCGCAGCCGGTGCGGGACGCGATCGCGTGGGCGTTGGGGCGGTTAGGAGCGCGCAAGCCGTTTCACGCGACGGCGGACAAGACGCTTTCCGGCGAGGTCGCGCGACGCTGGCTCGGTCGTTATCTCGACGGGCTACAGCGTAGCGGGGCGACCCCCTCGGGGTCGGATTTCTTCGCGCTAGCGCAGACGGCGCGCAGCGTAGGAGACGCGCGAATCGACGTCGACGCGGCGACTCGCGATAGGGTCGCGGCGTTCATAGCGCGTTACGACGCGGAAGAATCGACGCTCGCGGCGCTGGAAAGAAACGGTCGTTTAATCGACGAAGAGACGACGAAGATCTTCGGCGAATCGTTGCCGTTAGGTCTGAAATGGAGCTAGCGTCTCATCGTTCGCGTCGAAAAAACAGGCGACTTGCGCGGGGGCAAACCTGCGGAAGTCGCCTGTTTCGTAGAAGGACGCGGCGCGATTAGAAACCGACGTTTTCGGCGCGAACCAGATCGTCGACTTGGTCGATTTCGAGCCACGACTCGGCGGAAACGTTCACAACGCGAACGTCGTTTTCTCGAAGGTAAATCATCGAACCGAGAGCCTTTTCGTAGTAACTGTTTTCCCCCATGTTATTGACGTACCATTCGACGAGCGTCGCGAACTTTTGCAAAAAGGATTTTGAAAAGCGGTACATATTGACCGTTTTTAACGCGCTCGAATAATCGAAATCCGGCGTTTGCCATTTTCCAAGAATGAGTTCGGTCGCCCTACTCTCCTGATCCGCGCGAACGACCGAGCCGTCCATGCGCTTCGGATCGAACGGACTGACGAGAATCGAGCAGTCCCCTTCGGACGCGAGGAGCGTTTGTAAAATTTCCTTTCGATAATAGAGGTCGCACTCGAGCATGAGCAGATCGTCGTCGAAAAACGGCATGGCGCGATAGAACGAGACGACGTTGTTCGTTTCGAGATAGCGGGAATTTTCGTAGTACGTAATCGCGGCGCCGCGCCACGAGGATCCGATGCGCGCCCGAATGTAGTCGGCGAGGTGTCCGACGACGATCGCGACGTCCTTAACGCCGAGTTCAACGAGAAAATTCAGCGATCGCTCCAAGAGTGGAACGCCGCCGACTTCAACCATGCACTTCGGGATCGAATTGGTAATCGGTCGGAGTCGTCTTCCGTACCCGGCGGCTAAAATTAGCGCTTTCATTTTCACATCGCTCCTTGATCGCGTCGCGCGGTCGGATATTGCGGTTCTGCTAATCGATTTGAACTTCGAGCACGGCGTGCTTATTTTCGCGCTGATCCATCGGCGGCGGGGTCATGTAATCGCCGTAAACTGCGGTTAAGTACGCGTCGTATTCGGACGGACAAGCGAAGTCGTCGTCCTCAAAACGCAATTTCAAATCGCCGCGCGCGCACTTCTTCGGAACCACCCAGCGACCGTAAACGCCGGTCTGCGCGCAAACGAACTCGCTCGTTTCACCGTTGTATTTCGTCATGAGCGCTTCGCAACGTCTCCGGAGGAACTCCTTCGAAAAAAACGGCGCCAGAAGGATGCTCGGAAGCGACTGCAAAATCTTCACGAAACGTCGCAGTCCGCGACGCGACGCCCAACGACAGTACCCGCACTTGCGATCGAGTAAACGACGATAAAACTTGCATCCGTATTTCTGACGCCAACGTTTCCACTTCGCGTCGGGATAGACGTTGTACGGAAAAACGTCGACGAAAAGCTCGCGCGACGATTTCGAATACTGCGTCAACGTCTCGACGTAAGACGTGTTCTTCTTGCACACCTTACAAAACGGTTGCGGAAAATAAGGGTCCGTTTCCCACGTTTGAATGTGAAACTCCTCGCGGAGCGCCCTCGGCGCGATTTGCAAAAAACGCTCGTACGCCTCGCGCGTCATTCCGAAGTCCATATCGTCGTCCCAAGGAATGAAACCGCGATGACGAACCGCGCCGAGAAGCGTTCCCGAATCCAAAAAGTATTCGATATCGTTCTCTTCGCAAACGCGCTTGATCTCTTTCGCAATCTCAAGCTGAGCAAGCTGAACTTTTCGTAGCGCCGACGGCTC
This sequence comes from uncultured Planctomycetota bacterium, assembly GCA_900317365.1. Taxonomy (GTDB): domain Bacteria; phylum Planctomycetota; class Planctomycetia; order Pirellulales; family Thermoguttaceae; genus RUG369. Next base: position 5,811 of record ONGM01000159.1, on the reverse strand, counting down.
CATTATCGTCCCCTGTTTCTTAATCGGTTCGAAATCAACACGCAAAGGCTCGACCGAACCATAGAGAAAAACGACTGTTTTGACAACCCCAATCGTATCAAAACGCAAATAAAGGCGCAAAACAAGCGCTCAACCACACGGAAACGGCGTCGTAAATCAGAGAAGACGCGCAATCCGATCGAACGCGATTCTCGCCTTTTCCGGGTCGAGATTGGAGTATCGGAGCAGGTACGTCTTCGGCTCCGCGCGCTCCGGGTCGCGATAGAAATTCGCAACGGGCGTGAGTCGAATCTTCGCGTCGGTCATACGACGAGCGAGTTCGGCGTCCGGCGTCGACGTGTGAAGTTTCAGCAAGAAATGAAGTCCGGAATCGCGTTCGAAAAGTTCGCAACGGTCGGCAAGCGCGCTCGACTTTAAATTCTCCACGATCGCCGTTCTGACGCGCGCGTAATGGAGCCTGCGCTTATTCAATAGACGTTCAAAACATCCGCGCCGCACGAACTCCGCCAGCGCGTGCTGCTCGAACGTCGAAACCGTGTTCGAATAGAAGGAAAGGCGCTCGTCAAATCGATCGAGGAGCGTTTCGGGAAGAACGGCGTAACCGATTCGGATCGTCGACGATATCGATTGGGAAAACGTGTTCATATAAACGACTTTTCCGAGCGCGTCGACGCTCTGCAGCGTCGGGATCGGACGACCCGAAAAGCGAAATTCCGAATCGTAATCGTCTTCGACAATCCAGCGTTCGGCGGCGTCGCTCGCCCAAGCGAGAAGTTCGTAACGGCGCGATATCGGCATGACCGCCCCGGTCGGATACTGGTTCGTCGGACTCAAATGCGCGACGTTCGCTCCCGACTCCGCAAGCCCGACGACCCTCATACCGCGAGAATCGGAATCGACAAAGCTCAACTCCGCGCCAAGACTACCGTAGACCTGACCGATCTTCGGATAACCGGGATTCTCCAACGCATAACGCTTGTCCCGCCCGAGAAGTTGGAACGCCAGCCCGTAAAGATACTCGGAACCGGCCCCGACGACGATCTGCTCAGGATCGACCGACATACCGCGAAATCGCGCCAAATGCTCCGCGATCGCCGCGCGAAGCGGCGCGACGCCTTTGCTCGGCGACGGCGTCATGAGCTCGCGCTCACGCGTCGTTATCGTCTCGCGCAGAATACGCGCCCAAGTCGCAAAGGGAAACGTTTTCGGATCCGCCATGCCGCTCGATAGGTCGATTTCAACTCGCTCGTCCGACTTCCCCTGGTCATATCGCCCTTTAAGACCAGACGATAACGCGGAACCGACGACAAAAGGCGCGCCGACAAACACGTCCGCCACAAAGTAGCCTCGCTTGGGGCGCGCGACGACGTAGCCTTCTGAAATCAGTTGCGCGTAGGCCCCTTCAACCGTAATCGCGCTCACGCCGAGCCGCGCCGCAAGCGCCCGTTTCGACGGAAGACGCTCCCCTGTTTTCATGCGCCCGGCGGCGTAAGCCTCCTTAAAAGAGGTATAGATTTGATCGCGCAGTCCGCCTAATTCCGGCTTCAGTTCGCATATCCACATTCTTTCCCCTCCCCGACGCGCGACGCTCTGTCGAACGCAATCTGGCATACAAAATAAACAAAATTTGGTTATTTTCACATCGTCAGTTTAGTCTATCATATTTACGCAGATCGTCAACGGCTTTTGCCGGAAAGGAAGAATAAAAATGTCGGATAGAAAGCAAGATAAAAGGTCAACGGAGTCGGACGCGGCAGATCGAGTCAAATTGAATCGCGGGCTTGCGCAAATGCTCAAAGGCGGGGTCATAATGGACGTAACGACGCCGGAGCAGGCTCGAATTGCGGAGGACGCAGGCGCGTGCGCGGTCATGGCGTTGGAACGAATCCCGGCGGATATTCGCGCGGCCGGAGGCGTGGCGCGCATGAGCGACCCGGCGCTGATACGCAAGATTCAGGAGACGGTGAGCGTTCCGGTCATGGCGAAGTGTCGAATCGGACATTTCGTCGAGGCGCAGGTTCTGGAGGCGCTCGAGATCGACTATATCGACGAGTCAGAGGTCCTGACGCCGGCGGACGACGTTTACCACATCGACAAGAGCGCGTTCCGAGTTCCGTTCGTATGCGGAGCGCGCGACCTAGGCGAGGCGTTGCGGCGGATCGCGGAAGGCGCCGCGATGTTGCGCACGAAAGGGGAACCTGGCACAGGGGACGTCGTTCAGGCGGTGCGACATATGCGCAAACTAAACTCTGAGCTAAAACGAATATTAACGATACGAAGCGACGAGCTTTACGAGGAGGCGAAGCGTCTTCAGGTTCCGATCGATTCTTTGGAGGAGATTCGGGCGCTCGGGCGACTTCCGGTCGTCAATTTCGCGGCGGGCGGGATTGCGACTCCGGCGGACGCCGCGCTCATGATGCAGCTTGGCGCGGAAGGGGTCTTTGTCGGGTCGGGAATCTTCAAGTCGGGAGATCCCGCGAGACGGGCGGCGGCGATTGTGAAATCGGTCGCGAATTATCAAGACGCGAAGTTAATCGCGAGTCTTTCGGCGGGACTTGGCGAGGCGATGGTCGGAATCAACGCGCAGGAAATCCAACTGATTATGGAGGAGCGCGGGAAATGAGCGGAGAAACGAGGAGAAAAAAGCGAATCGGGGTTTTGGCGGTTCAGGGGGCGTTCGCGGAGCACGAGGCGGCGTTCGCGCGTCTTGGCGCGGAATGTTTTGAGATCCGCCAGGGGTCGGACGTTCAGGCGTGCGACGCCCTCGTCCTGCCTGGGGGCGAGAGCACGACGCAAGGGAAGCTCATGCGCGAGCTTGGGATTTTCGAGGGGTTAAAGGCGCTCGTCGATTCGGGAACGCCAACCTTCGCGACGTGCGCCGGGCTGATTCTTCTGGCGGAAAAGATCGTCGGAGAGGAGCGGGCGTGGTTCGGAACGACGCCGATCGTCGCGCGGCGCAACGCATACGGGCGACAGCTCGGGAGTTTCAACGCCTGTCTGACGTTCGAAGGCGTCGGGGAGGTTGCGGGAACGTTCATTCGGGCGCCGCAGATCGAATCGATCGGTAAAGGCGCGGAGGTTCTCGCGCAAATCGACGATCGCCCGGTCGCCGTCAGGTTTCGCAACCAATGGGCGCTCGCGTTTCACCCAGAATTAGGCGTGGACGATCGGATTGCGAAGGCGTTTCTCGAGAGTTTTTAGAGGATCGTTAAACGTTCCTCGCGCGCAGATCTTCGCCGAGTCTTTTCATACCTTCCGCCGTGGAGATTTTAGGAATGAAACCGAGTTCTTTTCGCGCGCGGCTCGTGTCGAACCAGTACGATTTCGCAAGCTGAGTCGCGAGGAAGCGCGTCATAACGGGTTCCGTTTTCAGGCGCAACCATGCGTAAATCTTTTCTAAGGCGCCCCCTAAACGCCATGCGGCGGCAAAGGAGACGGCGCGCTTGACCGGCGGCTCGCCGACGAGCGCTAAAATATCGTCGATCCACTTCCAGCAATTGAGAGGCTCAGACTGCGAGACGTAGTAGACGGAACCCGGCGTCGTTCCGCCAGGCTGAAGCGCTTTTGCGGCGAGTCGATGCGCGTCGGCGCAGTTCTCGACGTAGATCGTCGCGAGACGATTCTCGCCGTTTCCAACGCGCGCGAGCTTTCCGGCGCGCGCGCGTGCGAGGAGACGCGGAACGAGATGACGATCGCGCGGGCCCCAAATAAGGTGCGGACGCAAGGCGACTGTCATGAGCGAATCTTCTCGATTCGGATCGCGCTTCTCCGTCGGAAACGTAAACTGCGAAGAGAGAGAATGAAATTTGCGTTCCGAAAGATCGACGCCGCCAAAGTCGTAATCAGGCGTCCAGGGAACGTAATTGGCGGCTCGCACAACCTGCTCCGCGATCGCCTTCGTCATCTGATACCACCCGAGGAACTTCGGCGCGTAAGGCGTTGATTCGTCCACTCCTTCCTGCGATTCGATCGTATTGGCGACGCATTGAGTGCTCGTGTAGACGAGTCTTCTGACCTTCTCTTTAAGACACGCGGCGACAACGTTTTTTGCGCCCAGAATATTCGTGAGATAATACGGGCGCGGATCCATAACGATACTCGGAAACGCGGCGACGCAGAAGACCGTGTCGCAACCTCTAACGGCGGAGTCGACGTCGTCGAATGAGCTTACGTCGCCGAGTCGCTCTTCTATTCCGCGCGCGCGAAACGTTTCGTTCGAACGGCGACTGAACGAGATCGCTTCGACGCCGTCCGCGCAAAGACCTTCTACAAGGTACTGACCTAAAAAACCGCTTCCGCCAATAACTAACGCTTTCATTATCGGACTCGTTGCGTTGGGAGAATAAAGGACGAACGATCACGCGCCATAATCGACGGCGCCGTTAAAGGAGTCGTCAAAGCCGCTAAATTCTTCATAAATCTCAGAATCGTCTTCCGCGTTCGAAAGATTGCAGAAGAGCGTAAACTGACTTTTCCACACAAGTTTCACGTCTCCGACCGGCCCGTTGCGCTGTTTCGCCACAATAATTTCCGCGAGTCCCTGAAGGTTCTTTTCTTCCGCTTCTTCCTTCGTGTGGTAATATTCTTCGCGGTGGACGAACATAACGACGTCCGCGTCTTGCTCGATTGCGCCCGACTCGCGCAAATGACTCAGTTTCGGTCGATTGTCCTTCGCTTGCTCCGTCTGACGGTTGAGCTGCGCCAGACAGAGAACCGGAACGTTCAGCTCGCGCGCAAGTCCCTTCAGACGTCGAGCAATCTTCGCAACCTGCTCCTGGCGAGGATCGCTCGCCGTGTCCGGTTCGATCAAACCAAGGTAATCGATAATGATCAGTCCCAAACCTTCCTGTCTTTTGAGACGTCGCGCAACCGCGCCGATCTCCGTTACCGTGCGCGAAGGAGAGTCGTCTATATAGAGGGGAGACTGACCGAGTTCTGACGCCGCCTGTTGGAAGTTTTCGTAATCGCGACTCGACAACCTTCCGCGAAGATTCTGACCCGGAATTCGTCCGCGCGCGCACAACATACGCAACGCGAGCTCCGTCTTCGCCATTTCAAGACTGAAGAAGAGAACCGGCTCCTTTTCGTGAACCGCGACGTAATCCGCGATATTCGTCGCCAACGCCGTCTTACCCATTGACGGTCGCGCCGCGAGAATAATCAGTTCGGACCCGTGCATTCCCCCGAGCATATTGTCGAGATCGATGAACCCGGTCGAAATTCCGTTGACCCCGCCTTCCGCCCGCGCGTCGATCAAGTGAAAGACTTCGACGAGAAGATCGCCCATCTTTTCCAAATTGCCGGCGTTGCGGTCGTCGTTGATCGCAAAGATACGCTCTTCCGTTCGCGCGACGAGCTCTTTCGGCTGAACCTCCGGCGCGTACGCGTCGTTGAGCGCGACTTCGCACGCTTCGATCAGACGACGCCGCACCGCGTTCTGCGCGACGATCTTCGCGTAATGCTGAGCGTACGACGGAAGCGGACTGTTCGTCATCAATTCGGCGAGATACGCCTCGCCGCCCGCCTCTTCGAGTTCGCCCGCGCTGCGCAAAGCCTCCACGAGAAGTTGAAGGTCGATCCCCGTCGACGCCGCGTTCATTTCGAGAATGCGCTTATAAATGCGGCGAAGTTTATCGACATAAAAGTCGTTCGGACGAACGATGAGCGCAATGTCGTCGCAACGGCTCGGATCGACCATAAGCGCGCCTACGACCCCCTGCTCCGCTTCCAGATTGTACGGCGGAACTCGATCGGAAAACATATTCGGCTGCGCTTCAGCCTCGCGCGACTTCTTCTTGGCCATTGCGGATT
>ONGM01000155.1 GCA_900317365.1 uncultured Planctomycetota bacterium | reverse complement strand
TGAGACTTGCGCCGTCCACGCCTAAGTACGTATAGTTCATGGCGACGACAATGAATCCCTTAGACGCGTAGTACTGGTAGAGAACGACGCCGTCGCTTTTGTCCCCTGACGTAAAGTCGCCGCCGTGTATGTCCAAAATGAGTGATTGTGGCTCAGATTTGTCCAATCCGGTCGGCAAGTAGAGCGTGTAAACGTTTCGTTCCTTATCGCCGTATCGGAGATTCTCATAGATCGTTCCGACGCTCTCGTCCCAGTCGACTTTCATAAGACGCGTCTGAGTTTGAGCGCGATTATCATGACGTAATACGCCGAGGTCGTAAACGCTACGACGAAAAGAACGGAATACAGAACAAAATGAAACGCTTTTTTCATAAGGCGCGCTCCGTTAGATAAACCAGCCGAGCAGATTCCAGCCGACGAGCGCGCCGAGGAGCGCCCCGACGACGACGACAAGGAGCGCTTTTTCCCAAGTCTTCATTGCTTACCTCCATTTTCTCCGATCCACGCCCCGATCAGATTTTCCGCTTCGCGCGCCAGCTTTTCCTGCTCCGGGGATTTGCTCCCCGTCTGCAACGCGTCGTATTCTGGATTATTTTCTTCGATGAAGCCGTGAATCGCGCCGTCAAATTTCTTCATTTCCGTTTTCACGCCGTTGTCGGCGAGGGCTTGCCGATAGACGAGGGATCCGTCGCTAATCGGGTCATGGTCGGCGAGAATAAACAAGGCGGGCGCGAACGTCTCTCGGGCTTCTTGATCGAGGGATCGGTACTCCTTGTCGAGCTCCCCGACGAATCCGTAGCAGACGATTTGACCTGCGACGTCAATTCCGTCTCGTTTCAACGCCAGCGCCGCCGCGATTGCGTGAAAGCCCCCTGCCGAATACCCGAGAAGAAACACCTTATTCGGATCGATACGATACTCTTCCGCGCGGGCTATGAAATATTTCACGGCGTCCGCGATTTCCTTGGTTCCATAGGGAATATCGTACCCGACCTGTAGCCGCTTATAATTGATCGTAGCGACGTTGACGTTCCAGGCGCGCGAAATTCGGTCGCTTTGCGTGTCGAGCGTGTCGGCGTCTCCGGCGATGAACGCGCCCCCGTGCAAATTCACGACTAGCGGGCGCGGCTGCTCGCCTTCCAAGAGATAGAGATTCATGTCGACGTCTTCCGCCCCGTCGCGCGGCATATAAAAATGGCGTCCGATCAATTCCTCGTCGCTTTTGACCATCTGCGCCTGACGCTTCTCCAACGCCTTGACGCCGCCGACAACCTTGACCGTTAGGAACCCGACGCCGAGTAAAAGAATAATCCCGATTCCCATCAGATTTTTTTTCATAGTGTCTCCTCATAGCGGTTGTTGGGGGATTTGGCGTCGGTTCGACGAATACGCCGCAGAATCTAGCGAAGTCATTCTCGCGGTATGTGAACGATTTTCGACGCGCGTTCATTAAAAACGCTTTCTTTATTATGGTAATGGCGACTATTTCTCGCGCAATAGGCGCGTCTAATCTTTAAACGAATCCGGTAAGCGACCGCAGGGATCGACGATTTCTTCTCCGCGCGTTCTCCGCAGGTCGTCGCGAACCGGGAAGCCAACGACCGAACTTTGGTTCGCCGACCTAGAGGGAGAGGGGCGGCGAGGGCTTCGCGCGGATTGTTTCTCGGCCTTTAGCGCAATGAGACGATTACGCGTTGTTTTGATAATAACGATTATGCAGGGCGTCGAGACCAGTCTTTCTGAGAAGCGAAAAATTTTTTCAATATTGCCCTGGACGGGCGTTTTTCTTTTTGCTACTCTCCGCGCAATGACATGAAGACAACGCCAACGCGGTCGATTCACGACGCGAGCGCGTTGACGCTACGAAAAGAGAGGCGTAAAAATGGACTTTAACTTTTTCGAATGGATTCGGGAAGGCGTCAAACGATCCGTATTACTGGGCGTTTCCGACGCCGTCGAAACGATGGGAGCGCCGCATGACCCGGAAGAAACGCGCGATAAAGTTTTGAACTTTTTGCGCGACGAATCTGGGGAAGAGTCGGGCGCCAAGAGCGCGAAGCGCCGCGCGGTCGGTACGACGACGACGCGCAAGTTGGGACGCTCGATTAGCGAGATTCACCCGACGAGTTGATCTCGACGTCCGCGCGAACGCGGCGGTTCGAACGGTTCCTCCATCCCGAGTCGATCGTTGCGCGACTTGCGCGAACTTGATCTTTCACAATGAGACAAAATGACTGGCGAACGAGGCGAAGTCCCGGCTCGCGTCGGCGCATGGTCGAATCGATAGGGCGGTTCGACCAAAACGCGCGCGAAACGGGATGAGGCTCCGCAACGTAATGGGCAAAGCCTGCGGATTGTGTACGAGATTCCGTAGGCGGGAAGCGCGATTCCGGCGTCGGCTTTAGATCTAGGGGACGACGCGGCGAACATTTTGGGTTGAGTTCGTGGAATTGCCGAGCCCTCAACGACGCGTCCAACGGTCATTGTTATGAAAAACGCCGCTGTTTAACCTCTGCGGCGTTTTTTATTTTCTCTAAGTTGTTTTTTAAGCGACGCGTCCGCTCTCGTTTGCTAAACGCATAAGTCAAGTGGGAGGTCGCCGACGTCTTTTAGACGTTTGCCTTCGATTAACGACTCGAGAAGTTCGACGGAGTCTTCCGCCTCCGTGTTTTTCACCGCTTCGAGAAGTTCGTATAACGCGAAATGGTACGTGCAGTCGACGTCGCCGGTTCCTAGCGCGATAGAGGCGATTCTTGAAGGTAGCGGTTCTCCTGTAACGACGGCGATATGAGGCAATCGACCTTTTCGATTGCGAATTAGTCCGAGAGCTTCCGTTCGACTGTTTTGCGATCTGTTGCTACGCATCGTCCATTTGGCTGAAATTGACGCGTGAAGAATTGGCTTGCCGCCGTTTGTCTTGCGGACGTCCGCCATTCGACAGGTTGTTTCGTCGACGATAAGTTGTTTGGCGTTGATTTCTTCGTCGGAGACGAGCTCGCAATAAACGACTATGTCGGGTGTTATCATGTAGGCGTTGCCGAGATTGACAGAGAGTCTACGGTCTTGTTCGGCAAGACGAGCAATATAATCCAAGTGTTCATATTGCGCAAAACTGCTCGTTTTCAGCGCGTTTCTGTTTCCAAGTTTGACGATATGCCGTTCGCCCGGTCGGAGTCCTTGATGTTGCGGGAACGTTTCAGCGAGAAAATCCATTGCGATCTGTTCAAATTTTGCTCCGGAGGTCTGGCCCGCAAGTCTTCCTCACGCGCGCGTTAGCCCGTACCGGGATGAAACGACGAGCGTTTTCTATTCCTCCGCAACGCCCTCTAGCCTAAAGCGGGCGAGGCGACCGGCGAAGAATTCCGATTGGGCGCGGTATTTCGGATTGCAACCGAGTCCGACGAGGAGGGAATCGGTCGAGAGAACTCGATTTGTCTGGAAATCTCCGACTTGCTCGCCGTCCAGATAGAGGCTGACCGTCTCGAACTCTTTCACGACGCGAACCGTATGCCATTTGCCAATTTCAATCGGAACGCGGCTGGTCATATTCGAGCGTCCGCCTTCGACGGCGGCGTAGAGACGACCGGCGTCGTCGACCGCGATTCGTAAAGGATCGTCCATGCCCTTGCACCAGGCGGAGACGAGTTCCGCGATGCGCCCCGACGAAGGCAAAGCGTCGAGCGCGAACTCAAGAGTCGCTTCGTAGCGCGCCGCAGGGAAGGCTTCGAGGCGATAGACGAGTTCTGAATCGACGCCGTTAAAGGCGACGGAGCCGTTCTTCTGCCCGTCGACTCCGGCGGCAGACTGTAAGTCGTTCGTCGTTTCAATCGCGCCGACGCGAGGCGCAGGCGCTCCGGCGAGGGCGTCGTCGACGTAAACGGTCGTCGTCTTTCTCGCGGCTCGGCGGGCGAGGTAGGCGCCACGATCGATCGGAGGCAGGCTTGGGTCGATCAGAAAGACGCGATCTTCCGAGATCGATTCCGCGCGTCCAGCGGCGTTTTCAACGACGATCTTCCAGAAGTAGTCGACGTTCGGCTTGAGCTTTGCGCCTTCTTCAGGCGACGTCATGAGTTCGGAGTCGTCGCCCATTGGGAGGACGAGAATCGGGGCGGCGAAGTCGGGCGTCTCGGAAACGAGAACGGTCGCGTTCGCTTCCCCATCAAACTTCGAGCGATTTCGAGCGAAGAACAATGTTCCTGCGGGAACCGCTTCGCCGCGCTTCGGCGCGACGCAAATCGGCGTAGGGGGCGGAACGTCGCGGGGCGAGGCGGGCAAGGCGGCGCAGTAGGAGGTTCCGCGCGCGCCTGCGGACGCGAAATCGCAGAGGGGGAGGGCGACTTTGTTTCCGTCGGAGTCGAACGCGGGGAGTTCGACGATTAGATTCGGCGCGTAGCGTCCGACGCTCTTTTCGCGCGCGGCGAGAGCGCCGCCTTTTGCCGAAGTCGCAACGACGCATGCTTCCGAGGCGGCGTTTGGAGCGAGAGTCGGCAGAGCGTCGACTTCGAAGGGGGCGAGCGCCTGATCGTAGGCGAGGAGAATTGGACCGCGCAGAACGTAGGCGCGCCCGACGAAATCGTCGTCGCAGGCGAGAACGCGCGTCGACATTGGAAAATCGAGCGTAATTTCAGCGATTCCGTCGACGAAACTCGCGTCGTATTCGGCGTAGCGTCCTTTCGTTAGCGGAATCAGGGACGTCGCTCCGGCAGACGAGACGGTCGCGCCGTCGCACCAACCGGGAACGCGAAGTTTCAAAGGTAGACTAGCGACGTCTTGGGAGAGCGATTTCACGACGATTTGAACCGTTTCGTCGTAGGGATAGTTCGTCTTCTGAACGAGTTCGAATCGCGCGCCGTCGAGCGTGAAGGAGGCTTTGCCCGATCCATAATAGTTCACGTAGAGGGCGGTTTTGCCGCGTGAGTCGACGCCTTGCGTTAGCGCCCAATTTGTCAGTTCGCCGAATCCGCGCGGACCGTTGACGCTACAGCAGTTGAGTTCCGGCTGTCCCGGGCGCGCTTGAAAGACGATTGTTTGGAAAGACGCTTCCCGTCGTCCGTTCAGCGGCGTGTCGTAAGTATTCCACGACCCGCTCGGATGCGCGTAGGCGGCGACTCCGTTGAAAAGCGAGTTTTCGAGTTCGTCCGCGCAACGGGAGTCCCCCGACGCTCTCAACGCCTCGACCGTCGTCGCGATCCACGCGACCGTGCAACACGTCTCGATCGCTCCGGAGCGCCACGGCGACCCGACCGCCTGCTCGCCGCTGCTGAACGTCCCGTTGCAATGAACGTCCCGCGCTCGAATACTGGAATATAAATTGAGAAACGCGCGGCGATAACTTTCGTCGTTCGCGACTTTCGCCATCGTCGACAGTCCGACGATCGTATGGAGCGATTCCCAGCGCGGGCGCGGGGTCGCGTAGAACTCTTCCCCGGCGAGTCCCAGGCGATAGAAGTCGCCGCAAGACTCCAAATCTGCCAGAAAGATCTTCGCCGTTTCCAGATAGCGCTTTTCCTCGGAGATCTGATAGAGGCGCAAGAGCGCGTCGAGCGCGCCTAAGTTCATTTCGTCCGACCCGACGTCTTTTGGACGGATCGCGCCCGAACCAAACTTCTCGCAAATCAAGTCTCCCGCGCGTTGCGCGCACGCGAGCGCTTCCGCGTTTCCCCGTCGCGCGTAGACGTCGAGGAGCGCCGCGATCGCGTGATAATGCCCCCAGAGATCCCATCCGACCGTTAACCTCTTCTCGCGCGGGAACGGACCTAGATATCCGTCCGCGTCTTGCGACGCGATAAGAACCGTCGCGAACTCGTCGACGAGCGCGTTCAGCTCAGGCGTTTCGATCATTTGACCGAGTTGCGAAGCCGAAAGGAGGTACTTTCCGGCAAATTCGCCGACCCAAGGGACGTAATAGGACGCGGAGTCAGGCGCGCGATCGCGCAACTCAAAGACGGAAAGGAGAGCCGGGTTCGACTGCGGCGCGCGCAAAACCCAGTTTTCGACGACGTTTCGCGCCTGTTCGCCGAGCGCGTTCCCTAAGTCGAGCTTGAGATCGACGATCGAGCGCTGCGCGTCCTCGACGCGAGGCGACGATTCCGCGCCGAACGCCCGTCCGTTCGCTTGGAACGCAGCGCCGGAAAGGATGAGAAACGTCGAGAAAAAGAGTCGGAAAAGAGCGTGACGAGTCACGGGCGAGCCTCCTTTTGGCCTTGCGTTGTTTTGTCTTTCGTCTTGCCTGCGTTAGCGCTCCTCGTCCGTCAGCGCGGCGACTTGTTCCGCCGTTAGCGCCCACGTATAGACGCGGCCGCGCGCGATCTTGCCTGTGAAGAAGTCCGAACCCTTGCCGCCGGGCGCTATGTCGCAACCGTAGCAGAACGCTTGAACGACCGGATCCGTCGGGTGTGCGATCGTCCCTTTGGCCTCTTCGCGCGCGACTTCCTTGCCGTCGACGTAGAGCTTGGCGACCGATCCGTCGTAGGTTCCGAAAACGTCGACGTATTCGTCGAATTTAATCGGCGCCGAAAGAACGCGGTAACGACCGTTAACCGAAACCCAGAAGTTCACCGTTCTCTCGGCGTAGTTGACGCTCAGCTCGATTCCGCGAAGCTCCGTGTTTCCGAAGACGGCGCCGACTGCGGATTTGCGGGAACCGTCGGCGCAGAACGTCGCGGCGATCGTTCCTCGACGCAGTTTCCGATAGTCCGTTCCGTCGCATTGGATCTTGTAATACCCGGCGCCGGAGCCGTCGAAGCATGCGACCGGGCGTTTCAGCGTCGCGTCGTCTTCGATTTTAACGTTCCCAATCTTGTCGGCTTTGAAGACTTTGCGGTCGTATTTCGGCGCGTCCCGTAACTCGCCGTCGACGACGCTCAGGTTGAGGAAGTTGGCGCTCGGCGCGACGGCGTCGCGATCCGGCGCGACGTCCGGCTCTTCCTTCGTGCGGAACTCGACTTTCAGACGCTGGTCGCCGTCGCGCAGGAACGGGTTCGTCGCGCGAACCAAGGCGCGATAGTTCGAATTCGGCTCCAGATTCGTTAGTTCGAGCTTCAGACGCTCAGGCGGGTTGCGCTGGAAATATTGCGACCAGAAATATTGCGTCGCTTCCTTTTCCCACGCGTTCGTTTTTTCGTCGAAACGCTCCAGATCGAAGGCGTAACTGTGCACCAGGTCGGGGCACGTCGCCTGGGGAACCTCGCAGAAAGCGCCGTACTCGTCGACCTCGAGGAGCTTGATTTCGGCGTCGTCGCTCCAACGCGGTTTCGCCGAACGCGTGTAGCGCGCGTCCGTATAGACGTACGAGTCGATATCGCCCGGCTTCGCGACGAAATACGCGACGTCGAAGAAGGAGTTCGTAACGAGATCGTAAGGCTTTAACGTCACGGAATTGTCGCGACGAACCTCCATGACGTAGAACTGACCGCAATTTGAACTGTCCGCAGGGTACTTTTCGTACTTTCCGCCTTCGCCGCCGTGGCAGAGGTAGCTTAGCGTGCCGGTACCGAATGCGGAGAAGCAGCCTTGCCATGCGCATCGCGGGTCGTTAATCGGGTAATGCGTGTGTCCGGAGAAGTCGACGACCTGAGGGTGGCGTTGCAGCGTTTCAAAGAGGTCTTCGAGTCCCCAGTCGTCGTGTCCTCGCCCGCCGTAAACGGTCGGGGAGACAGGGTAATGTTGGAAGACGAAGACGGGCTTTTCAGGCGCTTCTTTGCATGCGGCGTCGAGTTCGCGTTGGAACCAGTCGAGGGCGTAGAGGTAGTCTCCGTCCTGCATTGTGCCTTTTTCCGGTGAGACGGCGATGAATTGGAACCCGTTGACGTCGTATCGCGCGTTCGGTTCGACGCCGAACTTTTGGCGCCAGAACGCCTGATTTCCGCCGTAGAATTCGTGGTTTCCCATGCATAGCAGGGTTCGAGTTCCGGGCTTTGTCTCTTCGTCCATCGTCTTTTTAAAGAGTTCGAGTTCCGCTTCGTTTCCGTGATTCGACATATCGCCGACCACGACGAGCGCGTCGAAATTTGCGTAGGGCTGTTGGGCGGAGTACTCGTACATGAATTGCATGGCGCGTCTGAATCTCGCGACTTCGGCGGCGTTTTCGGAGCCGTTGAAATGTACGTCGCTCATAACGCAGCATCGGAGAAGGACGTCGGAGCCGAGTTCGTCGGCGCGCGCTTCGATCGACGACATGACGACGCTTGGAACGCATAGGAGAGAGAATGCGGAAGCCGCGCCGGTTCGCATGAAATTTCGACGGTTTAAAACGTTTGACATAGGATGATTCGACATGATATTCTGTCCTTTTATTGCGATGAGCGCAGACGTTTGCGCCGAAATCGACAGGTTACAATCGACGTTCCTTTGATCTTATTTTCCCGAAGGGGCGGCGTCAAGAGTTCGCGCGTTGAGCAAGAAAAGAAAACCCGCGCCGACGCACTGGAAAAAATTGCGTCGGCGCGGTTACTTTGACCGCAAGAGTCGATCGAAAAGAATCAATCGAAAAGAAACGATCAAAGAGAATCCGTTACTTTTGCGTCAGGTCGACGTTAAAGGTCGCGTTGCGAATCTCCTTGCTGCGCGGATCGAAGACGCGAATTTCCACTTGCAGGCTCTTGATGGGCGTCGCGTACGGCGGCGGATACTCAGGCGTCTGTCCGGCGGTGAGTTCGCTATCCGAGGAAATATCCGAGAGACCGCCGTTAAGCGTCATTGATCCGGGCGTATGGAGGATTGATTCGTAGTTGTAAAGGTTCGCCTGATATTGTTCCGTCCAGGTGTCGTAGACGCACGGCATTCTTGTCCAGACCTTTTCGTTAACGCCGTCGACCGTAAGGTATCGATCGATCGTGTAATTTCCGGCGGAGCGCAGATTCGTCGGATCCGTAATACCGTTGTTGTATCCGGAGCCGAGGTCGACGTACATATTTGTCGTCGTGTCCCACGCTTTCACATTGAAGCTAATGACGTTGGCGAGAACGACGTCTTGCTGGAATCGTTCGTCGATATAAGCGACTGTTTCGGCAATATCGTCCGTTTGCGAATCGAGGGGCGCGCCGTACTGACCGGCTGCGATTACTTGATTGAAGTATTCAAGATTATTGTCCCAGACGTTGGGATTGTTCCAGAAGTCGACGAATGGCTTCGGCGGCGTCGAGCGGACGGGAAGTTGGGAGGAATAGTACGTTCCGGAGTCGATAAGTCGCTGATTGGCGTCGGCGTTTTCAATATGGCGCAAGACGTAACGGTCGCCGAACCACTGATTCCCGTTTGCGGTCGTGAAGGGAGCGTCGGCGCCAAGACCTCCGCTACGTCCGCTAATCGTGGCGCCAAAGGGATACCCGGCGCGGAAGGTCCACCACGAGCTTTCCTGTTGAGTCGGCAGTCGGAGCCAGTACCACGCTTCGGCAAGAGGACTTTCGCTTGAGCTACGACCGTGCGTCGAGAGCATGGAGAAAGTGGTCGTAGGAACGCCGTTGGCGCGACTCAGATCGTCCGTGTCGACGCCGAAGGAGTTCCAGTATCCGTACCGATTCGCGCGGTTCGTTAGATCGCCGAGCGTGTTCGCGCAAACGTATCCGACGCCGTTGACGTACTTCGTGTGAACGGAGACGTCGTAATAACGGAAGAACCCGAAGCCGCGACGTAGCGATTCAGCGTTGAAAGTCGCCGGTTTGGCGTCCATGAACTTCGCGAGATTGTCGCTACCGTTCGCATAGGCGACGACGAACGCGTTGAGACTTTCCTGCAGGACTTCGTCCGGCATAATAACGAGGACGCGGCGATAGAGGGTCGTGCCGCGCAGGAACCAGACGATTTCCGCGAATTGCGACTCGTAAACCGCCTCTTCGACGTCCAAGACCACATTGCCGGCAGCGTCGACCTTGCGAATCGGTCTAAAATAGCGTCCCTTGAACGGTTTGTCCGCCGGAGCTTTCGCCGTGAAGGAAAGGATATCGTCCGTGTCGCCGACCGTCGTGTCGACGTAATCGACGTTTCCGCTCGCGTCCGCCGTTTTCCCGTAGCGTTCGAGGCGTTCCGTATCGAGCGCCAAGTCGCTTGTTCCGAACGGCGCAAGCGCGCCCGTCGCCGGGTTCGAGACTTGGCTAAACGGCCCGCCGAGACCTTCCACGTAGCAGAAGTAGCCGGGATCCAATTGCGAGTTTGCAGGGGGATTCGGAACGAGCGTGAGGGACTCCAAATCGGTAGTGAGCCGATTCTTCACGTTTCGCAACGAGTTCGTCATCTCCATAATGCTTGTCGTCTCGTTCATGGCGCCGCCGACGCGCGAGAAGATGCGCGCGACGGAATACATCAGCATGAGCGCGAGCGCGACCGACGTCATAATTTCGAGCATCGTGAACCCGAGTCGCGCTCGAGTCGCGCGCGTCGCTTCGCGTCGATCTAAGTGGATCCTAGGCATGGTTGACTCCTTTTGATTCGCGGTTCAACGTTCTCCGCGACGACGTCTCGTCGCGCCGATACGCGCGCGAACCACTATAAACAATTCGGCGCTTGCCCGTCGAAAAGTTATGAGACGTTACGTTAGACGCGCGAAACCGTCGAATGTTCCAACGGTTCCGCGACGAAACGAGACGTCCGTTATAATATATATTACGCTCCCTATTCTAGTCTTTTTTCCTTTCCCCGTCCATTATTTTTTTGTCCTTCGCGTCCTTTTTTCGCCTTTTTCTTGGTCGCTTTTTTCGGCGTTTGATCGGAGCGCCGCAATTCGACGCGGCGCGCGTCCGGCGCGTAGCGAAACGACGCCGCGTTTTGATACGAATTTTGAAAGCGCGCGATTTTTAAAAGGGCGCTTGACTACATCCTTGGCTACTGTGTATAATGCGCGTTGCGCGCGATATGCGTATTGTGTGTCATGCGCCGTATTTCATGCATTTTATATATGGAGAGACGCGCGTCGATCGAGTTCCGACCGACTGCGCCTAGCCAACCGCGCCTAGTGATTATTCCCAACAAACGACGAATACTATGAGGTTTTTCATGAAGAAAGCGCTCGCTTTGTGTCTCGCGCTCGCGTTCATGGCGACGTCCGTCGCTCGTGCGTTTGAGCCGACCGTGTCTCTCAAATACGACGGCGTCGACCTCCGTTTGAAAGGCGTTTCGGCGAACTCCGAAGCCGGAGGAAAATCCTGGCGTTTCACGACCCCCGACTCCAAACTCGCCGTCGCCGTCGACGTCGACGAATTTCCAGAGTTCCCCGGGTTCTACCGACTCAAGTCCCGCGTCTCCAACCTCTCCGATCGCGAATCGACCGGACTCGTTCAAAACCTATCCGTCTTCTCGGAATCTTTCCCGCTCCCGAGCGCCAACGCGACCGTCTCGCTCGACGCCTTGCGCGGATCGCCGTGCGCCCCGATCGATTTCGAGCCGATCGCGCAAAGCCTCCCTGCCGGAGAATCCTATCAATTCGCGACCCCGAGCGGGCGATCTTCCAACGAAGTCTCGCCTTTTATCGAGGCGAACGTCGACGATTTGAACGGCTACTTCTTCGCGATCGGGTGGACTGGCTGCTGGCGGGCGGACTTTGCCAACGCGGACGGCAAGCTCGCCGTCAATATCGGCATGCTGCGCTCGTCGTTCCGACTGAAGGCGTACGAATCCCTCCTCCAGCCGACGGTCCTCTTCGCGACGCGTTCCGACATGACCCGGCGGGCATTCAAGACGCTCGTTCACAAATACATGATCGCGAATAACGTCCCGCGCGACGCCGAAGGGAACGTTCAGGCGCCGATCGTCGCCCTCACGGCCGGGGGCGGCAATAAGACCCCGCAAATGATGCTCGACGTTCTCAATTACGGGCTGAAATCGGGACTTGATTTCGACGTTTATTGGGTCGACGCCGGGTGGTACGGGGCGCCGCACGAGGACGAGCATTATTCGAACTGCGGACCGAATTGGTACCGCTACGTCGGCGACTGGCGGGTGAACACGACGACGCATCCGACGGGGGATTTGCTCCCGATCGCGGACGCGGTTCACGCCGCCGGGAAGCGTTTCCTCCTCTGGTTCGAGCCGGAACGAATTCATCCGGAGACGCCGATCGCGCAGGTCGACCCGTTCAATAAGCACAACGGGCTAGGTTACTACGGTGATCCTCGTTCCTTCGACTACATTGAGAAGACGATTTTCGGCGTGATTGCGAAGCATCACATAGACGTCTATCGTCAGGACTTCAATATGGATCCGGCAGGCGCGTGGGCGGCGATCGAAAGCGCGGAAGGCGAGGATCGGGTCGGGGTCGCGGAGGCGAAGCACGTGGAGGGGCTGTATCGTTTCCTCGACGATATGCGGGCGCAATTCCCATGGATTATGCAGGAGAACTGCGCGAGCGGCGGGCGACGCATTGATCTTGAAATGGTGAAGCGCGCCCATTCCTACTGCCGCAGCGATTATTTCATTGGTCCGAAGGAAGGGGATACCTGCTTCAATCTCGGGCAGAATATGACGCTGAACCTGACGCCTTACCTTCCGTTCCAAGGCGGGGAAACGAACTGCGTGCCGAATTTCGACGACTACGGATTTATGAGCGTGGCGTCGTCGGGAACGGTCTTTACGCCGACGGATCTCGACGGAGGAATCGTCCGTCGTGAATTTAGCGCGGAGGAGACGGCGTGGTTTAAGAAAATGTTAGGGTGGGCGTATCGTCTGAAGGCCTATTACCTCGGCGATTTCTATCAGCTCACGAGCGAGACGTCGGCGCGCGACGACTGCTGGTGCGCGTGGTCCTGCGATCGTCCGACGGACGGCGACGGGTTCGTTATCGCCTTCCGCCGCGCCAAGGCGACCGCCGATTCCCTGAAAATCGAGCTTCCCGCGATTGATCAGAACGCGGAATACGAACTCGAATTCTACGACGGCTCGAAGCAAACCGTTTCCGGTAAGGAACTGGCGAATTGGACGATAAAGCTCCCCGAGCCTCGCTCCTTTAGCCTGTTCGTTTATAAGAAGAAGTAGACGTCGATATTCCGGCTCCAGCGTTCGAACGTTGGAGCCCTTTTCTCGCTACCGCGCGGGCGTTGTCCCGCGCGCACAATTTCTCTTTTCATCTTTCTCTTTTCATCGTTGCTAACAGAGAATTTTTTCGATTTCCGAAAAATTTTTCAGGTTCAATTCTCGGCTTTTTCCGAGCGAAATCTGACGTCGTCTGAAAAAAACTCAATTGTTACAGACGTCATACTTGCTAAAAAAAAAAAAATAGTAGTATGTCGCATAATCGGAACTTAGTAAGGTAGGAGATTTAGAGAAATAACCTTGTCGAACGAAGTTCGGAGGGCTTGGTTATTTTGACAGCGAGTCTGCGATGTTTATCCGAGTCTCGAGAAGCTCGGAGGAAAGGATTCGATACCATGAAAGCATTTCCAAAGGTCGCTTTTGCGGTGGTCGTAACTATGGTAGCGATTGGCGCGCAGGCATTCGCTGCGGAAAACGTGAGATATAAGGGCGAAGTGAAGGACTTTTTCCGCGTCGCTTTGGCGGACGTCAATCGAAAAGAAGGTCCCAATGACGCTCGCAATAACGCTCGATTGACAAGGATCGATCAGTACAAGACAGACGTCGCATTCGCGACGTTGACTTTTTTCCTTGCTCAAAACGAACATTTCAAGGAATATGAAAAGATCATTCTGGACTCCTCGAAAACGCAAGACGAAGTGAACGAGGCGAGGAAGCAATACGTGGAAAAGATCGCCGACGTCAAGAATCAGTGGCGTCAAGACGAACAAAAGGCGTATGACAAATTGATAAAGGATATTATAACCGACCATAAAAACGCCCGGGATTCTAGAGCCAGCGACTATCGGAACCTTCGAAGAAGAATTACTTATTACCTAAAACTTAGCGCAACAAGCAAGTCGAAACCAGACGGCAAGTCGAAACCGGGCGGGGGGAGATCCTATTCTTACACGCACATTCCGGAGGACGATATCGCAATCCCAAAAGTTTCCAGCTACGGGGGACTCGTTGACGTCGAGTGGGAGATCGCGGACGTCGAATGCCTAGACTCGAATAGCTTTAGCCTCCGAGGAATTAAACTCGACAGACAAAACGTGTATTTCGTTCCCGATACGAATATGGTTGGCATTCGAATTGACTTCCAGATGGACGGAGGCGATTATTCCCCGAGAGATTCCTACTGGCAAACCTGCGAATGCGATCCTTGGTGCGAGTTCCGTCCGACGCAAGCGTGGTCTGAAAGGCAGGCGGATAAGGATATGGGGTTCTCTTCTGGCGATACCGACGAAGCGCTCAAAAAAAATATCGAAGCCGCTGAAAAGTTTTTGGAAGCGGCGGAAACGAAATTCGAGCGTGCGAAAGAACCTTGGATGTAGAATTTTACGTTTGGTTTTTGGGTCGTCGCAGACGTCGTGACGATTGTGAGCGAGACGTTGCGCGCTCTAATGGCGAAATATTTGTATAGAGAAGCCGATTAGGAAAGTTAGCCGTCGCGCTTCTTGAAAACAGTAATGTTTCGCACAAACGAAACTTGATAAAGTATACGGTTTAGAAAAACAACCTTGTCGAACGAAGCTCGAATGGATTGGTTGTTTTGTCAACGAGCCGAAGTTATTTATCCGAGTCCCGAGAGGCTCGGTTGGAAAGGATGAGAATTCATGAAAACATTTTTAAAAGTCGCCGTTGTGTTGATCGTAGCGCTGGCTACGATTGGCGCGCAGGTATTCGCTGCGGAAAACGTGAGAGGAAAAGGTCCTGTGCAGGACTTTTTCCGCATTGGTTGGGATAGTCCAGTTCGCCCTGGCGGTCCTCTTGACGAATTCAATAATAGACGAAGCGTAAAGATCAACGATTACGTCAGAACCGTTTCGGGAGCAACGTCGACCTATCAATCGGAGCGAGAGCGTTTCTATAAGGCGTACGAAGCGGTTATAACGAACGCAAAGAGCACGTCGAAGGAAAAGAAGGCCGCAAGCGATGAATATGAGAAAAACATCGACAAAGTCAAAGCAAAATGGAGCGAGAGCGAGCAGAACGCTTACAACTCGTTGGTTAACGGTCTTCGAAACGACTATAACTACGCGGTGCAACGTAGAACTAATGAGTATCGAAACGCGCGTCGAAAGATTACTTATTATCTAAAACTTAGCGCAAGGAGCAAGTCGTCAATGGGCGGAGGAAGATACCATTCTTATACGCACATTCCCGAGGACGATATCGCAATCGGGAAAGTGTCTGGTTACGCTGGAATCGGCGCCGTCGAATGGGAAATAGCTGACGCCGCGTGCGCTAACCCCGACACGTACAACTGCCGCGGCAATAACCTTGACAGACGAAATGTGTATTTCGTTCCCGACCCGAATGTGGTCGGTATTCGAATTGATTTCCAGATGGACGGCGCCGATTGGCATAGAAAAACGAAATGGTACACTTGCGAATGCGATCCTTGGTGCGAGTTCCGCCCGACGCAAGCGTGGTCGGCAAAACAGGCGCGAAATGATATGGGCGGACTTACGGACGTGGATCTCGTTTCTTGTCAAAAACTTTTGACCGCCGTAAAATTTCAGCGCGCTAAAAAGCCTTGGGACTAATAATAAGGACGACGCACTATTTGGTCGCCGTCGACGTTGCGATCGGTGAGAACGACGTCGCGCGTCCGATGGGCGGAATCATTGACTGAAAAACTTATTTGGAAAGATCGATAATGGATATAATGAACTTTGTTTATAAGCTGTTGCTTGCGGCGGGCTGCGTCGTCGCGACGACGTTCCTGCAAGCGAACGCGGACGATTTTAAATTTGTCTTAGGGGATCAAACCGAATCGAATCCCGTTTCTTCTTTTT
>ONGM01000024.1 GCA_900317365.1 uncultured Planctomycetota bacterium | reverse complement strand
TCCTATGAAAATCGCTTCGCGCCGAGCGGCTGTTCCGCGTTCTCGCGTCGCGTTCAACGGCGCGTCCGGTAGAAAATTCCTTTTAACGAAAACCTTCTCCGCCGGTAAACCGCCTTGAACAAACTTCGCGCGTCCGAATGGGGACAGGGCAAAATACGCGTCGACATATCGTAGGGCGGGCTTTCGCGCTCGAAAAAAGTATGCGCTTTGCAAAATTCGTCCGCGCAACGACGACGCGCAATCGTCGCGCCATAAAGAACGCGTCGGGGAGCGCGTCAGACATTCCTCGCAAAGAGCGTTCCCGCGTCGAAATTGACCGCATGGAACAACGAGTCGATAGTTATGCAGAGTCAGAACCGTCTTGGCGCCGAATTCTTTGGCGATTTTCAAAACGGCGGGAGAAACGACGTATTTATAGTTATGGACATGAACGACGTCGGGTCGGAAATCCCGCATTAAGGCGCGGCATTCCTTTTCAACCTCAGGCGACCGCGCCGGAAGGGCGAACGCGCGCGCCTTGCGCCAAAGACTTGCGCGTTCCAGTTCGGCGTTCGTGCGCGTATACGTTCTCGTTTCGACGCCGCGAGCTTTCAACGCCGAGACTTCCTGTTCAAAGACGACGGACTCGCCCCCTTGCGCGTGATCTCCGTAGTAATTATGAACAACGAGAACCTTCATTGAACCGTCCTGAAACTCTGGAGTTGGGAACGTCGAACGGGGACTTGTCGGCGACCTTTAAACGCAACTCATTTTTCTTCGTCGACTGTTAAATCGGAGAAGGCGTTGAGATTCCAAAGATACGCCGCCGCGTCGGGACGAATCTCCTGCGATTCGGAATCAGACGTTGCGGAGACGTTGGCGCGTTTCGTCGCCGCCGCGTCGTCTTTCTTCTCTCTTTCGTCTCTTTCGCCGGCGTTAGTCGCCTGCGAACGCTTCTTGCGTTGCGAGAGCGAACGTCGGCGCGGCGGTCTCTCGTCAAACGCGCGGGGCGCGTTCTCGAACGCAGGCGGCGGAAACGCATGAGCTGCGGGATCGGGAGCTCGTCGATCCGGATCAAAAGGAGGCTGAGCGTCTTGCGCGCCTTCCGGAACGAACGAGAAAGGCTCGCCAAGGGGGCGTTGCGGAAGGGGCGGAGGAGGAGGAAACGGCGCCATTCCCGGCGCGTCGACAACCGGTCGTCGCAACCGGTCAAAATACACGGCGCGCCAATAATGGCAGAGGGCGAGTATGAAAAAGAAGGCGTACGTTCCTTGAAACATTCCTGTCAAAAGTCCGATCAGCACAATAAAGATCGTTGCGAGCCGAATAAAGAAATACTCAGGCTCGCGGCGTTCGATTCCGGACTTCAGACCTAAAAGTCTCTGCACGATCAGAAGGTAAAAAACGCCGCCGACAAGTCCGTAAACGGTCAGCGCGTCAAATAAATCGCTGTGCGTTCCTATATGCGCGCCGCAGGCTTCGTACATTAGATTCTTCGTCTGACAGTAACCGCATCCGAAAAAGAGCGTCGAAAGAGATTCCGGCGCCATGAGCCGATTGACGGCGGCGACGAGTAATTTATCCCTTCCGCTACCGCCGTCCGCGCGGATATTTTGCCAACGAACAAGGAACGTTTCGCCAAACGCGCCTAAAATCATGCCGAGCGCTATCAGTAGAAAAACAAAAAGAAGCGCCGATTTAATGCGTCGCGTCTGAAACAGCCATCCGAGCGCCCAACACATCGCCACCGTCGCGCTCAGCTGCGCCGCCCTATTATAGCTAAAAAGAAGAACGAGAACGCCGATGCAAATCACGCTAAAATAAACGGCGCGAAATCGCTTTTCAAATCGAAACCAATACAAGGACGCCAACATACCGAGAAAAACGAACGCCGCGATCATTTTACCCGAAACGTACGCGCCGCCGGTCGTCGCGTAAACTTCGCGATAAATCGAACTGACATGCTGAGTCGCAAAAGCGTGCACCGCGATCAGACTTTGCAATACCGCTCCGATCCAAAAGGACAAGGCAATATGCCGAAGTTCGCGAACGTCGAAAGAACCGCGCGCAAAACACGTCGCGACAAACAGCCAAAATAAGATTCGCGCCCCGTAGGAAAGCTCGACCCAACGATCGCTGCCGTCGCAAAACGCCGCGAAACAGCAAGACGCGCCGAGAATATATATCGCGCTCGACGTCCATACGTCGACTATGTTGCGAAGACTACCGCGACCAAAACGACCGACAAGCGCAAACGCGCCGAGCGTCGCCGCCTGGAACGCCTGCACCGGTATAGACCCCACCCCGCCCGTTCCCTCTTCGTTCATAAGGAAATGGGCCGCTAGCGGATAACTAATCGCGTAGAGACACACGAAAAATACCGCTAAGGTCTTAATTGATTTTCCTGCAGTTGCCACGTCGTAACGCCGCGTCTTTAAAATCGCGTCTGTAAAATAATGTGTTCGTATAATAATGCGCTCTTAATAATGAAACGCCCCAAACCAACGCCAAGCTCTCCCAACGCCAAGATCCCGCGTTAGATCAATAAACGAGCAAAGCTCAGCCTTCGCGCAACGGCGCCCAAAGCGAACGCCACTCGTCGGCGAGTCCGTCGAGGGAATATCGTTTCGATTTTTGAACCGAAACGGCGCTCGTTTCGCCCGATCCCGTCGTCAGTTTCAACGCGCGTCGAATCGCCGACGCGTACTCATCGACGTCGCGAGTTACCGCGATAAAGCCGTTCTCTCCTTCCGAAATCGCCTCGCCGGCTCCGCTAACGCGCGTCGAAACGATCCTCTTGCCGCACGCCAACGCCTCCGCGAGCGCCACAGACCAGCCTTCTCGATGCGACGCCACAAGGTACAAGTTCGCGGCGACAACACGACGCCGAGTCTCCGACGGCGGTAAAAAACCGTCGAATATGACCGCGCCGGTTAGACCTAACGCCTCGACCTTCCGCGAAAGTCGCTCGCGTTCTTCTCCGTCGCCGACAAACCTCAACGAAATCGCCGGGTACTCCTGCCGAAGCGCCGCGACAGCTTCCAGCGCCAAATCAAGTCCTTTCACCCAGCACAGTCGCCCGACCGTCGTCAGGCGCGGGTAAGCGTCCCCCCAGCCTAACTTGTTCGCTTCGGCTTCGGCGTCGCCGGGATAGTAGACGCTCGGGTCAAAACGCGTCGGAAAAAACGAAAGACGTCGAACGGCGGTCAACGTCGGGTTGGCGTCTTCAAACTCTCGAATCGTCGCGCGATCGGCGGAAGCGAGCAACGCGTCCGGACGGAGCGCCGCCAAGTTGCGTATCATGCGCCGGTGAAATAACCCGGCGAGCGCGCGCAACACCGGGTAACGCGAAACGCCGACCGGATTGTTGAGCCCGGCGAATCGATAGCAAAACGAATCCCAGGAGCGCC
The DNA here is from genome assembly GCA_900317365.1 of uncultured Planctomycetota bacterium. Taxonomy (GTDB): domain Bacteria; phylum Planctomycetota; class Planctomycetia; order Pirellulales; family Thermoguttaceae; genus RUG369. The sequence continues at coordinate 6,983 of ONGM01000024.1, read as the reverse complement.
GACGCAACACGCCTAATAATTCCGGCGAATCGCAAAATATATTCCGAACGCCGAGGGAACAAATCGCGTCGAGACGCCGCGCGATAAGGCGCCGAAATACGACGCGACGCGGAATCAGCGGTCGAACGCCTTTATTGCGCGGCGCGTATGACCCGACGTTAAAGCGCCAGATCGGCGACCCTTTCCACGCGTCGAGCGTCCACTCGCCGATCGGCAAACGCCCCGATTCGTCTGGCGCGACGAGCGCAAAAGCGCCCCCAAACGCGTTCAACGCCTGAACGGCAAACGCGGTCTGACCTCCTCGAGGAGAATTGTACGGGTCGCCCGGACAAACGTATATCGCGCGGACTTCAGGAGCTCTTTGATCGCTTCTCACTTTCATTCCTCGTAAAAAGACGTTGCGCCTTAATCTCATTATCGGAATATTTCCTTTAAAAGTTGAAGACAAACTAAATCCCAAGAAATCGAGAGTAGCGCAAGATCGGTTCAGTTTTCATCGCCGTCGACGCAGAATTTGCCGCGTTTTCAAGCCCAACCCGATCGTTTGAACGATCTGCGCGACGAAGAATGCAAGCGCTATTCCGAACGCGCCTGACGCGCGGCGCTCAATCGCGTAAACGCCGCATATCAAAGTTCCGCTCCACAGGATCGTATTGAAAAATCGCGACCACAAAGCGCCGGCGCTCGTTAAAACGCTCCCGTACACGTTCGCAACGCTCATTAAGACGCTCGTTCCCATAAGCGCGATCAGCGCCGGAGCGCCCAATTCAAAACCGTCGCCAAAGACCCGCATAATCGGCTTGGCGAGGAAGACGCACGCGAGCGCGACGACCGACGTGAAGACCAAATTCAGAACGACGTTGACGCGAACGGCGCGCGCGTAACGCTCGTCGTCGGCGCGCGCGTTCAAGTCGGAAAGGATCGGAACGACGACGTTCGCCGCGAGAACGGGAAGATACAGCGCCGCCGTCTGGATTTGCCGAGCAGCGTCAAAAACGCCAAGCTCCGTCGATCCGTTCGGCTGACGCGCAAGCTCGATTCCGACAAACCACGTCGCGCCGCTCGTCAAAAGGGAAAGCGCCGTCGACGGAACGCAATAGTTCCACAACGCCGACGCTTCGCGCCAACAGCCCCAAAAATGGTAGCGAACGCCGCGCGCCGAAAGAAGCCGATAGATAAAAACGCTATTGCAAAGAAAATTCAACGCCGATCCAACTGTAAATCCAAGCGTGGCGCCCGTCAGTCCGTACCATTTCGCCCCGAGCGCGTAAAACGGTATCATTAGGAAACCGCTGACCGTCGACGATATCGCTATCTCGCGATAGGCTTGAAAACCGGTAAGAACGCCGATTTGCGCGCCGACGAGCGCCGTAAAGACGAGAAGCGGCGAACATAATTTTACCTGAAACGCCAAATGCGGCGCCGATATCATGACGTTGCAAAGGTAATCGGCGAAATGATAGAACAGGGCGGCGACAATGACGCTCGCGGCGATCGAGGACGCGTAGTTGAGCGCGACAAGACGTCCGACCCGATCCTTATCGACAACGAGAAATTCCGCGATAAGTTTTGCCGCCGCGCGACCGGTTCCAAACGCCGCGACCGTAACAAACGCGTTCACCGTCGATCGCGCCAACGTTAGTTCGCCGTAAACCGTCGCGCCCAAAATGCGCGCTACGAGCGCCGTCGCTAGCAACCCCGCCGCGCGCGATGGGATAGCGCCTAACGTGAGCCAAAGCATCCCGCCGACAAATTTGCGCGCAAGCACGGATCCCTTAATTTGATCGAACGCGCGACAGACCAGAGAACGCAACGAAAAAGTCGCGCGATCATTTGCTCTTTCTCCGTCTTCGCTCATTCTCGAAATTCCTTGTCGGACGTTGTTGCAACGCGCAAAGAAGAAAAGAAATACTTCTCTCGGTTTCTTGACTTTTATCCGCGTCGACGATATTATAACACTGCGCGTTCCTTTGTCGACCGTTCGAAAAGCAAGCGCGTTATTGGATCTAATGATTCATCGAAGTATACGGAAATATCGTCATGTTCAATAAGAAGCCGTTTTTTATCGCAACCCTAATATACGCGTCCTTCGCGTCGGTTTTATGCGCTTCCGATTTTCAAACGCAACGCGAAAAAGCGGATGAGTTGCGCGCTAAAGTCGTCGACTATATGCGCGCCGCCGCGACCGTCGAATGGATTCCCACCGCAGACATTCCGTATTGGTCCCCTGTGCATAACTTTTCTTTCAAAAAAGGCGAAACGTACTACGGTATCCCGTACACTCAATACTCGCGCAACAACAACCTCGCGTCCTTCAAAACACAGCTGAAAGAAATCGACGGCAAGACGTACTACGTCGGTCCAAGCGAGTTTGACTCTTACTGGGGATCCGATTGCTCCGCGTCCGTTTCTAACGCGTGGAAGCAGGCGGATCCGAATTTCCCTTCGCTTCTTACTCGACGTATGATTCCAGATCGTCCGAAAGAGGTTGTTCCCGTCGGCGAATACGCGCTCAACTATTACGATTCGACGCCGCTCATCGTTAAGGAAAACGGCCTCGACGTTATGAAGCGCGCATACGCTCAGCTCAAGCCGGCCGACGCGGTCGTCATGCACTACGACTACGACGGACACGTCATGCTGATCTTGAAAAACGATCCGGAAAACGAACGCGTCTTCATATCCGATCAAACAGGTCTTTCCAACGGCGTGCCGAAAGGCAAAGACGGTCGGTCAACCTTCCGCGTCGACTGCGAATACACATACGAGCAACTCTTTGAAAGCCGCTATATTCCGATTCGACTCAAATTCATCGACGATCTCGAGAACGAGATTCCGCTTTTCGACGGCGAGACGCTCGACGGGTGGGACGTCTGCGTGCGAGGCGAAGCGGTCGGTTCCGATTCGACGGGGGTCTTCTCCGTTCAAGACGGGACGTTGCGCGTGAGCGGTCAAAAGTACGGCGGACTCGCCACGAAAGAATCCTATTCGAACTATCGTTTGACCGTCGAATTTAAGTGGGGAGACGGGACCTTCGGCGCGCGCGAAGGCAAGGCGCGCGATTCCGGCGTCTTAATTCACGCGTCGGGTGATCAAGGCGCGTTCGGCGGCGTTTGGATGAAATCGGTCGAGGCGAATCTCGTCGAAGGCGGGGTCGGCGATTTCTGGATCGTCGGCGGCGATAACGACGGGGTCAAAGGAACCTGCGACGTCGTTGAAAAGAACGGGATGAGAATCTTCAACCCGAAAGAAGGAAAGCCCGTTGAAATCACCTCGAACGGTCAAGGCGCGTTCCACTGGTACGGCTGGTCGACCAACTGGCAAGACGTCAAAGGTTTTCACGTTCCCGGAAGCTATGAAAAACCGGACGACTGGAATCTCTTGGAGATTTACGCCGTCGGTTCCGAAATGCAAATGTATCTGAACGGGAAATTCGTGAATCGCGTCTACGGTCTCAGTCTAACGAACGGCAAGATTCAGTTGCAATCGGAAGGCGCGGAAATTTTCTTCCGTCGCGTTTCCCTCCGTCCTTGGAACGAGCCGCTCGATTAACGACGCGTCTCGATGGAAACCGCGCGTTTTGGAAGCCGAAAGAGCCGGAAGATATAAGTTGCCGGAAGCTAAAAGATAAAGACCGAGCGTAAATCATGACTCTCATCCAAGTCGAATTGAACGAACGAAGCTACGATATCGAAATCGAACGCGGCGCGCTGAATCACGCGGGAGTCGCCGTCGCGTCGCTCGGAAACGTTTCGCGCGCCGTACTCGTCTCGGACGACGTCGTCGACGCGCTCTACGGCGAGAAAGTGGCGAACGCAATACTTGATCGGGGAGTCGACCTCGACGAAATCGTCGTTCCGGCCGGAGAAGACAGCAAATCGATCGAAGTCGCGAACTCGCTCTGGGAACGTCTTTTAGAGATCGGAACAGATCGTCGCGCCGTCGTCGTCGCGCTCGGCGGCGGGGTTGTCGGCGACCTCGCCGGCTTCGTCGCCGCGACTTACGCGCGCGGAATTCGTTTCTTTCAGATTCCAACAACGCTACTTGCGCAAGTCGACAGTTCCGTCGGAGGAAAAACCGCGATCGATCTTCCGAACGGCAAGAATATGGTCGGCGCGTTTCATCAGCCGTCCGGCGTGCTCATCGATCCCGACGTGTTGCGCGACTTGCCTCGAGAACAGTACGTCTCCGGCTTGGGCGAAGTCGTAAAATACGGCGCCTCGCTCGACGCGTCACTCTTCGAAACACTCGAAGCAAACGTCAAGGACGTCGACGCTTGCAATCCCGACGTCTTAGAGCAAATTGTCGCACAATGTTGTCGTATCAAGGCGCAGATCGTTCACGAAGACGAAAAAGAGATCTCCGGACGGCGCGCGCTACTGAATTACGGACACACCTTTGGACATGCGATCGAAACCGCGCTTGGGTACGGCGCGATTCCGCACGGACACGGCGTTCTCGTCGGTTCCTTGCTCGCCGCCAAGCTCGCGATGCGCCTCGGTCGCAACGGAGACGATCGCTTTAAAAAGATCGACTCCGAATGGCTCGCGCGCCAGGTCGCGCTTTATCAAAATCTCCGACTTCCTTATCGACTCGACGATCTCTCGAAAAAGTTCGCCGCAAACGATCCCGACGTTGCGCCGGAAAGACTTCTTCACATCATGTCGACCGATAAAAAGTCGGAATTTGGAAAACTAAATCTTATTCTACCCACCGCGCTTGGAGAATGCGTCTATGCGAAAGGCGTTTCGCAAGACGACGTTCGGCTGATCCTTGAAGAAGGACTGTAGTATTTTCTGAGAAAGCGCGCTAAGTAGGAGATATTGCAACGGGGAGTTTTTATGCACGTTAACGGTCACAATTACCAAGAACCCGGCGAGTCTCTCGAGTTGTTGGTTAACGGGGAGAACATTGTCTTTAAATATATCCCTGCAGGCAAATTCCAAATGGGTTCGCCAATAAGCGAAGAAGGAAGAAGATCCAACGAAACGCAACACTGGGTCATTCTCACCAAGTCGTTCTTTATGCAAGAGACACATGTCACGCAAGCTTTATGGAAGGCGGTTAGTCGAGAGCTTCCGCACGCATTAGAAGGAGCGGAGAACTTCCTGAACGACCAATATCCCATGGTCGAAGTAACATGGGACGATTGCTTTCGTTTTATTTCCAAACTGAACGATCAAAACATTGCGCCAGAGGGACTGATCTTTGATCTTCCCACGGAAGCTGAATGGGAATACGCCTGCCGCGCCGGTACGACCACTCCGTATTATTGTGGTATGTTTATTGGTCCTGCCGACGCTTATTTCGGTTTGGGAGGGTACAGTCTAAAAGAGGTCAAGACTTATCAGCCCAACCCTTGGGGACTCTATGATATGTATGGCAATGCGTGGGAGTGGTGTTCCGATTGGTTTGCCGATTATATTTTCGACACTACCACAGGGTCAGTAACGGATCCGAAGGGACCGGAAAGGTCTGGCCCAACAGTCGATCGCGTAACTCGCGGCGGCGGCTCCCATGCGACCCCGGACAGAGTGCGATCCGCTAAACGTTACCATTCGTATCAGAACAGTCATGAGTGCGACCTGGGCTTCCGTCTCGTTCTCAGAGAGCGCGAAAAGTAATGCTTATTTGAGAGACAATCATTCCGTAATTGCCTTCGATACTTGCCGTCGGTTAAAAAACGCCGACGGCTTTTTTATTCAACGAGACCTCCGCCGTTATAAGTTCGACATGATCGGGAAAACAAATGTGGAAGCCGATTTATCTCGTCGGCTTAAGGGCAAGTCGGAAGCCGACGCTACTTGTACTATCGATCGGCGCGAGCATGAGTCGACTCGCGGAACGACAATCTTCCGCGTCGCAACTCCAGCCGCCGCCGCGATTGACTCGCGACGCCCCGCACGACGGTCCGACAGGATCGATCGCCGCGCGCCGTGACGGCTTGTCAAACCAGTCCTGGGTCCACTCGCAAACGTTCCCGTGCATATCGTACAATCCCCAAGCGTTCGGCGCGTAAGCCTTGACCGGCGTCGTCGTGCCAACGACGCCGTCAAAGTTCGCGTCCTTCTCGGTCAGTTCGTCGCCCCAATAATATCGGGTCGTCGTACCCGCGCGACACGCGTATTCCCACTCCGCCTCCGTCGGTAAATCAAACCTCATACCGACCGGCGCCAAACCTGCGATATTAAGTTTGGCGACAAAACCCGTCGCGTCGTCCCAACTCACGGTTTCCATCGGCAGATCGTCCCCCCTGAATCGACTCGGGTTCTCTCTGGTAACCGCCTGCCAGAGCTCTTGCGTTACAGGAGTCTCCAAGAGCCAAAAGTCCGACGTCAGCGTAACTTTATGCCGGACTTCCCAATGGAATCGACCTGCTTCATGTGACGGACTTCCCATCCAAAACGCGCCGCGAGGGCAACGACGAAAAATACATTTCACTCCATAAACGTCCATTTCTACGGCGTCACCTGACGCATAGGCGCCTAACGCGTTCATGTCGTTCCTCTCCTCTGCTAATTGAGTCTCCGCCTACGGCGACGTCTCCAATATGAGTCCTAATCGAAAGCCTCGCGCAGAACTCTCTGCAAAGCTCTCTCCGCAATCGTTTCGCACGCAGCGACCAACACGCGCTCGCATTCACCCCGACTCGCGACCTATCGCATTATACCCGTTCAAGGTTGCGACGTGTAGAACGTTATCTCCGACGCTCGAACAATCCGTCGGCTCTTATTTGCAAAACATCGCGCTTAAAAACTATTTTATTTCAAAACAAAAATATTCGGAAATTTTATTTTTGTACGACTTTTATATTGCAGATTTATTTTTAAATTATTTTTATTTATATTATCTTATAAAACAAGCTTTATCTGAGAGAGAGGATTCAAAGGAAGGCGTATGTGTTTTCTTGAAAGAAAGAGTAAAGAAACAAGAAAAGAAAATATATAAAAGAAAAGAACAAAGAAACGAGAAAGAAAAACATT
>ONGM01000157.1 GCA_900317365.1 uncultured Planctomycetota bacterium | reverse complement strand
CTCGATAAGGCGCGGGCGAAGGAGATCGCGAAGACGTACTTGCAGCAGGACGACGAAACGCTCGACGTCTCTTTGCAGTGGATTTCCTACGACGATCTCGACGTTACGCCGGAAATCTACGCCGACCTTGTGGAGCGCGTTAAGAAGTACGGACTTTCCGAGAACCCGCCGACCTACGAAGAGTTCGTGAAGGCGGATCTGTAAAGGAGGCGTTATGAAAGCGTTGCGCACCATTCGAAACGTCGTCGTTTCCTTTGCGATTCTGATCGCGATCTGGCAGCTCGCCTTTACCTTCTGTCATTTTAGCGAGGCGCTCTTTCCGTCCCCTGCGCGGGCGATGAAGGCGCTCGTCGAAACGTTTCAGAGCGGCGCCATGATTAAGCATATCGGGACGAGTATGTACCGATTCGCGATCGGGTACGTATCCGCCGTCGTAATCGCGGCGCTTCTCGGGCTGATACTGGGGGTGTTGCCGAAGGTCTTTCAGTTCGTGAACCCGATCGCGCAACTTCTGCGCCCGATTTCCCCGATGGCGTGGGCGCCTTTTATCGTGCTGTGGTTTGGAATTGGGGACGTTCCGGCGATCGTAGTGGTTTTTATCGCGGCGTTCTTTCCCGTCTTGCTTTCGACGGTCGCGGCGGTGAACAATATTGACCCGATTTATTTTAAGGTCTCGCAGAATTTCGGGGTAAAGCAGCCTTCGATCACGTGGAAGGTGATTTTCCCGGCGGCGTTTCCGCAAATAGCGAGCGGGGCGCATTTAGCGTTAGGCTCGGCGTGGGTCTTTTTAGCGGCTGGGGAAATGAACGGCGTGCAGTCCGGGCTAGGCTACATGATCGTGGACGCGCGAAACAACCTCCGCACGGACGTCCTATTGGCGACGATCGTCGTGATCGGCGCGTTGGGACTTGCGCTCGACGGACTGCTCCGACTCATTGAAAAAACGACGCTGAAGGCGTGGGGAGGAGGCGAGGCGTGAGCTATATCGAAATTAAGAACGCGACGAAGACCTTTGAGACGAACGGAACGACCTTTACGGCGTTTCAGAACGTGAACCTAACGATCGAGCGCGGCGAGTTCGTCTGTATTCTCGGCGCCTCAGGGTGCGGAAAGAGCACGCTCCTAAACGCGATGGCAGGCTTCGGGCTAGTTACGAAAGGAAGCGTTAAGATCGACGGGGTCGAGGTGAGTAAGCCGACGCCGAAGCGGGCGACGATCTTTCAGAATTACGGGCTACTGCCGTGGCGCAACGTTTTGAGAAACGTGGAGTTCGGATTAGAGGGGATCAAGACGCCGAAGTCGGAGCGGCGGGCGATCGCGGAGAGGTACGTCGACCTCGTTGGGCTGAGCGCCTTTAAGAAGACGTACCCGCGTCAGCTTTCCGGCGGAATGCAGCAGCGGGTCTCGATCGCGAGGGCGCTGGCGGTGGACCCGGAGGTTCTTTTTATGGACGAACCCTTCGGCGCCCTCGACGCGATCACGCGGGCGAAATTGCAGGACGACGTTCGTCGCCTCTCGCAGACGGAGAAGAAGACGATCGTTTTCGTAACCCACGACATGGCGGAGGCGGTCTACCTCGCCGACCGTATCGTAATCATGTCCCCGAACCCCGGCCGGGTCAAGGCGATCGTCCCCGTTCCCTTGCAAGGCGAGCGGAATCGAATCGGCAAAGATTTCCTCGATTTCCAAAACGAAATCTTCGACCTCTTCCACAAAAGCCCCGACGACCTCGTGGAGTATTTTATTTAACGATTTAACGCCGCCTGCCTCGCCTTCGTCGCCTACGGGTTCTTTCGGACGAGGGCGATGCGGAACCCGACGTCGGCGGCGGTTTCGTCTAAATAGACGCCTTCGCGTTGGGTCGCGCGCGCGACTCCGGAAGTAGACGCGGCGGGAGCGCCGCGAACGACGCGCAAGCCTGTGTTACGCTCACAGCAACGGTCGTTTAGGTCGGAGAAGGTGGATTCGGCGTAGTCTTCGTAGTAGTCCAGCGTCCATTCTCTCGCGTTGCCGAACATATCGCATAAATTCCACGGATTGACGTCCGATTCGGTCGTTCCAACCTCGCGGATTCCGCTAGCGATCTCCCGCGTTACCTCGTCTTTTTGTCCGGCGCGGCATGCGCGCTCCCATTGCGCTTCCGTCGGTAAGCTCGCCTCAAATACGGCGGCGGATTCGCCGGGGGAGAATTGACGCAGAAACTCCTTGTTCTCGTTCAGCTTGTCGACGAAGCGCTTGCACTCGTCCCACGTTTTGCCGACGACGGGCTTCTGCGGGTCGAGACCTTCCTCAAGCTCCTCGCCCATGACCTGCGACCAGAGTTCGTTCGTCGTCTCCGTTCGGGCGAGCCAGTAGCCGCGCGTTATCTTGACGTTAATCGGCTGACCCTCGTTGGGCCTACTCCCTTTGCTCGATCCCATTGCGAACTCTCCTTGTGGTATCCAAACGAAATCGACGTCGACGTCGGCGATCTTCGCCGATCTTATGCTCTTGACGGGGAACTTTAAAGTGGAACTGTCTTGAAATTGCGTGTTTGTCGGGGTCTGATCAGTATTGTCTGGAATGTATTTCTTAACGATAGCCTTCGCCCTTTCGCACGCGTCGACGATGGAGACGACGCGCGCGTTTCCTTCTAGTTCCGCCTTCTGCTCGTCTTCGAGCGCTTCGCAAAGACTTAGCATATAAGCGCCGCGCGCGATCCCGGATTCCTTGACTTGCCACTCCTTTGATTTTTGTTGGGCGGCGCAACTTTGCGATAAGTAGAAATTCTCGCGTTTTCCTGACGTCGTATCGGCAACGTTGACTTCAAAGGGCTTCAACTCGCGTTGATTCACCGCTAAGTCTCGCGTCGTCCCTTTATCGTTTTTCGTGTCGCGACAGGCGTCGACGATCATCCACTTGAACTTCGCCTTGCTCATGGAAAGTTGATCGATCATTTTGCTCAAATCGACGAGTGAGTCCACGACAAGGTTCTTGCCTTCTGAGTCAAAATGCGCCTCGCTCGGAGCGTAGTAGGTTCGCCAATCTCCCGACTCGTCTCTTATTTGGCATCCGTGCCCGGTTAACATGACGATCGCGACGTCTTCCGAAGTTAGTCCGTCGAGAAACGCTTTGAAGCCTTCTTCAATCTCCGCCTTCCCCACCTGTTTTTCTGCGGGATCCCCGTGCCGCGACGTCAGGACGACGGACTGCTGCAAATCAACGTTCCAGCTCGCTAAGACCGCGCTAAAAGCGTCCACGTCGTTCGAGCACCCGTATAGTTGTTTTAGATTCGGGTAATAATCCGTTCCGACAAGAAACGCCTTAACCTTCGTCTTCACCTCGGGCGGATCGGCGGCGACGATCGTTTGCGCGCCGAAAAATGCGGCGAGCGCTAAAACCGTCGCCAGCCTGCGTAAGAGTTTGCCTAGCCTCATGAGTCGCCTGCCTTTCGCCTTACTTCAAAAAGAGCGCGGCGCCGCACGATGGGTCGAACCCGCCTGCCTTGCGCCGCGCTTTGTCCTGCCGGTCTGCTTTGGAATGAACCGTTCGTTAGTCGAACCATATTAGAACTGAGTCGCAAAGACGGCGGAAATCATTTGATTCGTCGCCTTCTTATACAACGTTAACTGATAGTCGCCGCCGATTTGCATCGTTTTCTCCGCGTTCAAATAGCGATTAACGCTCGCGCCGGTAAGAAGGGAATCTTGTCCGTAGCCGTGCGATTTTACAATGCTTTTTAGATCTTCTCCGGCGCCAATCTCCAAGCCAAACCCGTCTTCCAATTGACGACCGTACATCGCTGTCAGCGACAGGTCGCCGTTATCGTCGGCGTAAGTAAGTGTGACGCCACCCCGAAATGTATTTCTATCGGCGATAATCTTTTGACCCGACATATTATAGGACCATTCTGCGTCGCCTTTATTTATTTTTTGTCCCGACTCATACGACGAGTAAATCCATGAATGCGCTGACTCAAAATCGGCGCGCGGCGTCCAGCTCCATCCGTATCCGCAATCAAACGATTTCGAAAGCGAGACCATAACGCCTAACGTATTGCCAGAAGTTATTCCTATGTATTGATATCTGCTATCAGAATTGATATTGGAGCCTTTGATAACGGACCTTCTCCAACCATAGTCTTGAAAACCACCCAAGACTACGGTCGTCAACTTGGCGCCGCAATCCATACTATGAACCCAAGATCCGCCAAATTGCATATCGGAGACATTAACGCACGCATCGATCATTTTAAAGGTAGTCTCATCAGACGCATTTTTGATATCGGTAACGCCCCTCATATGTCCGCGCCCATAAGATATGATCGCACCAATAGAATTCCGATCGTCGGCTCCGGTCCAATTAGCGCCACACTGAATCCCGACTCGTGTTTGATGGAACGGTGAAAAGTCATAAAGATTGTCAGCAACATCTGTGCCTTCATATTTTACGAGCGATCCTTTAATGCGCATCTCGTTATAAGTCGGCGCCGCCCAAAACGTACGCGTTGTCGACGAACCAAACGAGGACGACGAGGAATAATTCGTCCCATTAGAAGTCTTTTGTTCCGACTGATTCCAGGAAAAATCTAGCGGTCCGTGCGTAAAGTCGGCTTCTGGATCTTGACCTCGAACGTAAAGTTGCGAAACTCCTAACGAAGAACTAACGTCAACTTTGAAATTCATACTATTCAACGCGCCGGACGTCATATACACCGCCATTCGGTCCACCGTTGGTTCTTCTCGCACCTTCATTATTTCCTGAGCGTTTAACGCGCTCGAGTAAAACGAAAGCGCCGCGAAGAACACAATCGTCCCAACGCGCCTTGCAACTCGTCGTTTCATTTTAAGTCTCCATACTTCTAGACTTGAAAACGAGATTGAAAACTGCGCGCGCGTCATCCTAACAACGCGCTATCTCGACAACAAGTCGAGACGCAATTCCTAACAACATATATTTCGGCGCTTTGATTCTTCTTTGTTCAATAAAATAGTGGACGAATTGAAATATTATCGAATATCAAAATCGGCGACGCCACCTTCCTACAAAGCGTCGCCAGAACCTTCTTTTAATTCTCAAGTTAAGGTAGTTTTCTCGTTTCTCATACGATCCTTAAATTAACGTTTAAATATCGCATAACAACGTACAACCGATGTGTTGTTCGATCTATAAATTAAACGGCGGGCGCGGCATATTGCGAACGCCGACAGAAGACGCGCCCGGTATTCCCATCGGACCGCCAGGTTGAGCCGTCGTCGGAGCTATGTTAGACGCTTTCGAATAGACAACGCGTTCCGCCAAAGAACGATCCCAATTAAGTGATTGACACGCAACCCAGTAGTCGTGGCGTAAGGGCATATCGCGCAAACGCGAAATTCTTGCTCTATACTCGGTTTTGCCGTCGAGTTTAACTTTCTCAATACGATCGATTGTAACGGCGGTACCGTGTTTTGACCATACAGGTTGACCGTTTTCGTCTTTAATGTAACCAGTCTTACGATCAGAGTCGGAGCTTGGATAAATAAGACAACCTTGTGACGACGCGCTATCGTACCTTCCGTCAACAAAGAGGGTCAGCTCTTCCCCGGCGCGCTCGAAACTCACAAGCGCCGCGATCCAACTCTTACCGCGCGCTTCTTTAACCTCGGAACCTCTCAGGCGCATCGCGTAGCCCGTCAAAAACCATACGTCGACGTCATCAGGCTCATCTTGTACAGTCTGTGTTAATATAGACAAATCAGAACCATTCTTAACGAATATTTCTGCATCATCAGGAATCTTGACTTTTTCATAGATTTTTTCGGCGTCGGAATCGAGTCCTAAATCATCCGCAGTCGTCGTTACCACGATCTTATAGGCGTCCGCCGCCTCACTAATTGTCGGTGCCTGCTTACCATTCGTAAGTCGACGCGTTTTTCCCGACGCGTAGTTATATGCCTCGAGGAGTTTGATTTCGCCGTCGATAGCGCCGTACCAATCCGCCGCGCCGCCGAGCCCTTCGGCGAACGCATACGTGAAAGCCCCGTAAGTCTTGTCGCCAACTGTAATCTGGCGCGACGTCTGACCCGAAGAGCACGCGGTCAGAATCGTCATATTTGAATCGGCGTAGGCGATTTTAGCGGCGTCAGACTTGTGCGCATCTTCGCGCAAATTCTTTGCCCACTCGTCAAATTCCGAGTTAAAATTCCAGGTTTCGGAACCGATTTCGGACTGACATGCGTCGATAATCACGACGACCTTTCCTTCCGACTTCTGAAGCTCTTTGAGGAGTTCCAGCGTCGGGATGAGGTTGTTCGCTTTGGCGAGGCGAGCGAACTCGTCCTCCGTCTCGCCGTTGTCGCCGACGGCGTCTGTCTGCGCGACCCCGTCCTTCGGATAAAGAAAGCTTCGTCTTGTCTCGACTTTGTTTTTTTTGCTGTCTACCGTTTTTTCCGTTAGAGTCGTTCTAGATTGACCGTGCGTCGACACGAAGATGAAGAGGACGTCGTTCTTCTTTTGCGCGTCGGCGAGGCGTTTAACAGTGTGCGTAAAATTCGCGCAGGTCGGTTCTATGCGTTTGACGCCAGGAGCAAATTCGCTACCGTCGCCGTCGGCAAGAACGACGATTCGCTCCGGACTAACGTTCCCATGCGCGGTTAGTCGGTCATAGATCAGAGCCATGTCGTTGCGCGTTCCGTCGAGGGGCGCCAATTTCGAATCGACAAATTCCCCAACCGCAAAGAGTACGGCGCGGCGCGTTCCGTTCGGCTCGACGCTTTTCGCGGCTTTCGCGGCTTTCGCGGCGCCAGACGACGCGGGCGCGGCGAACTGGGCTGACGTCGACGTCGCGCGAGTCGCCGGACTTTGTCCACGGGCGACGCCGACGTTCTGCGAACGCGGCGGGCGAGGCGGGTCGAGGGCGGCTTGCGGAATATACATTGAAGGCGTCGGATCGAACGGAATCGTAATGTGTTGAGCTTGCGCGGAGGCGATAGAAGCGGTCGCCGCAACGGCTAAGGTTGCGAGACTGCAGAAAATACGACAAGTTCGAGTTTTCATAATCGGTCGACCTCCTAAAGATTAAACGGCGGGCGAGGCATATTCACCGTCGGAACGGCGCGGGGCGTCGGCGCGTTCGTATCGAGGCGGCGGGCGCCGCGAACGAGCGGATAATCCTCCCCGAGGAGAACTATTTTGGCGTCGTCGGAGACGGCGCTCTTGAGGGTCGTCGCGGAGGCGGCGGTTCCGTATTTTGCGATATAACGAACGGCTTCGAAAAGTGAGAGGTCGCCGTTTTTCAAGCTCGCCTTTAATCGTGCGGAACGCGCTTCGAGGCAGTTCCTAACGAGGGTTAGGTAATTCGCCGGGGCGAGGGAATCGAGGCAGACGTATCCTAGGGCGGAGCCTTCATCGGCGAGGGGTGGTTGGGCGAGTTCGGGAAGGAATCTCGTCGTCGGTTCATTCGTCAGGAGATCGACGACGGCGAAGACTCGCTGGAAATTCGAGAGATCGAAGTCGGGTTCAGAACCGTCGCGTCCCGATATGATCACGCTGTCAACGGCGTTCCATTTGACATTTTCGCTTTGAGGATACAAATACCAGTCGTATATATTATTCTCGCCATTCCCTTTTTCACGGTATTTACGTTCGATGGGGATTACGAGTAGGAGACGAAGTTCGAGGTCGTCGCCGGGAATCTTTTCGAGCGCGGTTAGGGCGTCGAGGAGATTTTTGCACGTCGCTTCGCCGACGGTTTCGCCTTCGATTACGGAGATCTCATAGGGGGAATAGATTTGCCGAGTCGCTTTGACGTTCGAGTCGTCGTCGATGCGACGCAGGAATTCGACCAAATCGTTAAGACGGGCTTCCGTTCTCGCGTCCTTGTCTGTTGTTCCAAGGTAAAGAATTGTAACGCGCCGCGCTGTATCGGCGTCGGGGGACGACGCGTCGATCGCGGAGTCTTGCCCGAAGGCAGGCGCAAGACCGAGAAGGCACGCCGCGCACAGGGCGGAGCCGATCGCGGTTCGCAGTCGTTTTAACGCGAATTTCATGCTTAGGTTTCCGTATCGTTCGAGGATCCGACGACGGAGGCGTCGCCGAATCAAGTGTTTATCGTTTCGGGTTCGGCTCGTACAAGAGGCTGTATTTGCTGTATTTTCCGCCGTCCTTTTTCTTGCGCGGAATGGTCGTTTTGACGTTCGGTTTGACGTTTTGTCCGAGATCCGTTTTAGAGGGAACGTTACGCGTAGGGTCGCTGTTTCTTTCGACGTCGAGTTTCTTCAGCTCATAAAACCAGAGCGAGATCGTCCCGACGCTGTCGTTGTTAATAATGTTCCGCTTATAATCGTCTTCCTCAACATTGCTCACGGTAAACGCGCGCGCACGGTGGCGTCCACCTTTGGAATCGAGACAGACGTAACCGTTGAAAATATAGGACTCGCCGGATCCTTCGACGACGTAGAAAGGGGCTTCATCGGGCTTAACAAACGGAAAGTCTTCGAGTTTGAGTTCGTCGTCGGTGGAGTAGTCGGTTCTTTTAATTAAGGTCGTTCTCCCGTCGACGAGAATGGCGATTCCGATTCCGCCGGGGCAAATTCGGAGCAGGTTGTCGTTTGTCGTAATGCGAATCGAGTACGTTTCGCCGGGATTGAGCTCGACGATTTTCGTTTTTCCGTCGCTAGCGTCGCGTTGCGCGCGCTCTTTGCCGTCGACGAGGACGGCGACGGTTCCGGGAAACTTGGCGAGTTTAAGCTCTTTGAGCTTTTCGCGCGATCGTTGCGATTCGGAATCCGTTGTCTGAATCCCCGCAGGTTCGGCTCTTGAAGCCGCTCCTTCGGGCGTTTCGGGCACGGAGTCCTCCGGGGGAGTCGCGGTCTGGGTCGTGTTTTCGTCATAGCTCGATTCGCGAATCAGCGCGTAAATCTCAGATTCGTATCTTTCGACGCGCATTTTATACAGGAAACCTTTTTCCCCCTTCGACTCTACTGTATTGCGGAAAACGAGGTCGCAATCGTCGAGATGATCGTTGTCGAGCGTAAAGGCGACGCCGTCGCTATCATTATTTTTGAGTTGCTCACGGAGGCGCTCGCCGACGTAACGCTTAGAGTCTTTGAACGCCGGAAGGTTCGTTCCTTCCGGAATAGAGCTACAGTCGAAATCAGGGCACGCCATCTTCAACTCGTTTTTTCCATTCTCATTACGCTCAACGGCGGCATAAATCAGTGTAAAAGCGGCGAGACCCTCCACGACGTCCGACTCGCCGAGCTTGTAATTCGCGACGAGTTCAAAGGATTTCGCGTTCTTCGCTCCCCAAAGCGCCACGTCGTCCTTGCACGCCGCTTTTAGCCCATTTTCGACGAACTTAATTAAGTCGATTACGCTCACCTTGCCGACCGCGCTCCGATCGGCGAAGCCGCTCAAACCGAGCGCGACGAGGGAGGAAAAGATGGTCTTATCGTCGAGCGATTTGAGACCGAATCTCCATGCGCCGTTCTTTAGCGGGCGATACGAGCTGAGCAAGGTCGCGACGTCCGCGCCGTCGGTCGCCGTGAGATGGAGTTCGTCGAAATCCTTTTCTTCGCCGAGCGCGGGTCCCAACTCTCTCACGCCGGGACCGGTTTTGCCGGGCGCTTCCCAGCTGTCGCGTCCGTAAGTCTGCGCGTCGACGAGCAGGAGAGTTTTGCGCGAGCCTGCTTTTTCCAGGATTTGGCGTATCTGCGACGTCGATAAGGCGGTCGAGTCGTCCCCGCGCTTCGTGTCCTTCGTCCAGAGAAGGAGATCGTCCTTTTTCGGAGTCGCGGCGGCGAAACCGCAGAAGTAGACGACGAACGCGTCCTCCTCGCCGAGATCCCGAGCTTTCTCCTTGATTTCGTTCAGAATCGCGTCCCGCTCGGCGTTTACGGATCTGTCGACGTCGTGGCGGTTCTCATCGCCGACGATTTTTTTTAACGCTTTCTCAACCGCGCGCGCCGAACCGTCGACAACTTTTAGTTTCTCACTCAAGTTGTTCCCGAGAAGATAATTTAACCCAGAGTCGTCAAAACGACTCTGGCTGACAACGAGCGCCTTCAATCGTCCGCGCGATTCGTCCGCGCGCGCCTGCATATTGAATGCGACAAACGCCGCCGCGACGAGCGTTAAAAGAACGACGAAATACGCCCGTCGATGGGCGTCGCCTTTGATATAGAGGCTATTTTCGAATTTGCTTTGCATCGTTGCGACCTTCCGCCTTGCTTGTCAATTAAAACCCCTCGACTTCCAGCGTCTGCCCCACCTTGCCTTCGTCGAGTCGACGCTGTGCGCGCTCTTTCAGAGCGTCGAGGGCGTCGCCGAAGAAATCGTCGACGGACGTCGCCTCGGAGAGCAAGGCTTGGAGTCCGCGATCGCCGCCTTGTTCGTCAACATAACCGTATCCGCCTTCGGAACAAACGAAGGCAACGCGTCGAACGCGCGCGACGTCCGGATTTGCCGGACGATCCGCGACGCGTTCGACGGCGTCAATGGATTCGACGGCTTCGTTTGTCAACGCGAGAAGGTCGGTCGATCTTTGAGAAGGAGCGACGCACGTATTTGTGCGAGACGCTCCCCACAAAATCGTCGTTCGACGCGCGCGCGAACGGCGCAACGCCGATTCGATCTCATTGAGTCCAACCCAATTCGCAGAATCTTGAAACGTCCCGTCGTCGGGAATGAAATAATCTTGACGCTCGAAATTGACGCCGTCCCCTAAAAGCGCGACGATTACGTCGACGTTAGGCTTCGCCGCCGCGATCATGCTTAGGTAGGCGCGCAAATTCGTCGACGTAGGATTAAGGAAAAGTCGTTTCGGCTCCGCAGAAAGAACGGCAACCTCCGCGCGTTCGCCTGCGTGGTCTTTGAAGAAGTCGACTATGCGACTTTCATCGACTTCGTTTCTGTATCCTTCCCCAGGGACGTCCATATGACCCTTGCATAAAACGATCAGAACCAGCTGTTTTCCTGATCGACTCGTTTCGGAGTCGCTGAGTTCGACGCCGAACTCGCGCGCGAGGGCTGGTAAGTCTCGCAGGATTTCGCGCGCGAACTCTTCGGAGGTCATAACGCGCGGTTCGTCCGATTGCGCGTCGCCGTCTTTTAATTCCGCAGGTCGCGGCGCTACGTCGAGCCGGGCGGACTGTCCGTCGGCGCATGGAAGAACGGTCAAAACAACGATCCAAACAGCCGTCAAAGCGAGAACGGCGCAGGCGACAAAGCGTTTCATTCGAGTCGATCCTTTAACGGTTATCGCAGAACGTCCGGCGCGTACATAAAGACGTCCGGAAGGTTATTGTAGTAGACGGGCGTTTGCGTCTTGAAGGAATCGAGGAGACCTTCTTCTCGGAGCAGAAGAACGTTGATCTCAACGACGTTCGTCGCCACTCGAGCGAAATCCTCAAATCGCAGGGGAACGTTCGCCGACTCCGCCTTGCGCAGGCTCAGAATGAAGGCGAGCAGGACGGGATTGATCGAGACGCGCGCGCTTTCGTCGTTGGAACCGCGCACGTTCGTAAAGCCGTAACACTTTTCTTGCTCTTGCGAAGAGAAGAAGAGATTGTACGGTCCGGAAGAGTCGATATCGCCCGGAACGACGACGTCGCCGTCGAGTTGTTTCGCGCCGTTCGAGAAACGAGATTGGAACCATCGGGAAAAATCTTCTGAACCGGAATCGTTCGTTCTTTGTGCGCGCGAGCGAGCCGGAGTCGAGTTCGAGCGCCTTGGTCGAGTAGCGGACGCGGCGGCGCCGGACGCGCCATAGGGGAGCGCTTCCACGTAGTCGGAACCGATTTTGCCGAGTTCTCGTCTGAGCGAGCGCTCGTAGGTCGAGACGTTCTTTTTGACGTCCGCCGTCGATTTTGCGGCGAAACTCGCGAGATCGGTCGCTCTAATGCGCTCTCCAGGCTGAATCTTAATTTGTCGTTCGTCTTCGTCGGGAAGCTGACGCGGCGGGGACGCGAGACCGCCGGAGTGACACGTCTCGAAAATCGCGGTGATTTTGCGTCCCGGAAGACTGCGGAATAATTTCCCGAGTTCGTCGTCGACAAGCGCCGTCTCACGCAAGGACTTCGCCCAATCGCCGCTATAGAGCATATTGGTCGTTTCGTATAGCGCTAAGTATTCGTCGACGCCGTCGCGTTCCTCGTCGGAATCGTCGGGCAGTCCAGTCGCGCCGTGCCCGTTCCAGTAGATGAAGATCTCGTCCCCTTCCTGAGACTCGTCGCGGAGCTTGTCGAAGAGCGCGACGATATTCTCTTTAATGAGACGTTTTCCGGCGAGAACGACGCATTCGTCAAAATATTTCGAGTCGACGACGGCTGCGTAACACGAGGTCATAGAGCCGTAGGTCGCGCTATAGAGCTTCTCATCCTCTTTCGTCGTGTCGGTCAGGTAGTCGTAGGTATGTGTTTGCGCAAAGATCACGGCGAAGCGTTTCCGGACGACGCGCACGTCCGCAGCGTTTTCGACCGCGACTTCGGTCGCGTTTTCCGAATCGGCGTCGGAGTCGGCAGGCGGGTCGGCGAGTCCTGCGGGATCTTCCGATTCCGCAGCGACGTTCATCGGTTCGTCGTTCGGTTCCGCAGGGTCGATTACGACGTCGTTTTCGGCGTCGGTCGAGTTCGAATCAACGCTAGCCGCGTCGGAATCTTTGTTGGAAAGCGAATATCTCTGAAAGACTTCTTTAAAGTCCTTCGCGGCTTTTTCGTCGGCGAACGCGCCGGAAATTGCGCTTGCCGCGCTCAACGCGAAGAGTAGAACGAGCGTCGTTCCCCAAACACAAAAACGATCAGTACGGAATTTCATGCGCTTCGCCATTATTTCGAGTTAGGATAAAAGAATCGGCGCGCCGCGCGAGAACGCGGCGCTTAACTAACGTTATTTCAGAACGACTTTGCCGTTGATCGTGTCTTGATCAACAACGGTCTGGTGGGCGTTCGGAAAAGTTCGTTGAACTTCCTCTTCAACCGCAGGTTTCACGAGCGCTTTCAAGTCGTCGTGATACAAAGGAGACGAACTCTCGGAAATCGCCTGAACGAGACTTTTCGTAAAGACGCTCTTTTCGCGTCGGCTTTCGAGAGACTCAAAAGAAGGCTGGCTGTCGCTTGAGGACGCGATCACATAAACGTTGCGCGAATTAATTCCCTTGGAAGAGTCGCCTGATTCAAGACTCGCGAAGAGTTCTTCGACAAGCGGATTGGATTCGCCCATCGACTTCGCGGATTCAGGAAGTCCGCCTGAATAACACGCGTCGATGAAAAAGAGAACCTTCTTGCCTTCAAAGCCTCTAATGAGGTCGCCAAGTTCGTCTCCCGAGATCATCGTATTGCGAGCGTCGCTCAATTTGGCGTCGCTTGGGACAAGGTACGCGGCGATCGAACCGGTCGTCGAAGAAGATTTAAAACCGTGCCCGCTCCAGAAGATGAAGACTTCCGAACCGTCGGAGATTCCCGCCCCTGCCTTCTCGAAAACTTCAATGATATTGTCCTTCGTCGCCTCTTTGTCGGTGAGAACTCCGATCTGACTGGCGGGAATACCAAGCTCGTTTCGACACATGCTCGAGAATAGATCCGCGTCGTTGACGCACGCCATTAAGTTGTGAATCCGACTGTCCTCGTACTTATTGACGCCGATACAAAACGCCCAACGCGATCCTTTGGCGCTAGTATTGTCGTCCTGGTTATTCGTCGCGTCGTCGTCCTGATTATTCGGTTTCGGCTGCGGTTCGGGACGATCAATGACGTCTTGGATATTGCCGCCTTTCGGATAGGTAACGTAGGCGACGTTCGTAAAGACGACGTCGACCTTCTGCTTTCCAATAGGCTTCGGATCCGGCTTAGGCGTCGGTTTCGGATCCGGCTTAGGCGTCGGTTTCAGATCCAGCTTGGGCGTCGGCTTCGGATCCGGCTTAGGCGTCGGTTTCGGATCCGGCTTAGGCGTCGGTTTCGGATCCGGCTTGGGCGTCGGTTTCGGATCCGGCTTGGGCGTCGGCTTCGG
>ONGM01000148.1 GCA_900317365.1 uncultured Planctomycetota bacterium | reverse complement strand
TTAACGCTTTTCGGAATGACGACGCTTGTTAAAGATTTACAATATTTAAATTGTCCGGCTCCGATTGCTTCGACCCCTTCGGGAATAACGACGCTCGTTAACTCGACGCAGTACGAAAACGCGCCGCTTCCGATATGCTTTACGCTTTTGGGAATAACGACGGTCGTCAACGATTCGCAATCGGAAAAGGCGGCGTCGCCGATTTCCTCGACTCCCTCGGATATCTCCACGATTTTCAATTCCGAACACCCCTTAAAGGCGTTCGCCCCGATCTTCCTAACGCTCGCCGGAATGACGACTCGCGTTAGAGCTCTGCTGTTTTCAAACTGTCCGGGACGAATCTCCTCGACTCCTTCCGCGACGACGTAGTCGGTTGGCGTTAGACGATCCGCGCCGTTTGTCATAGTCTTTCTCCGTTCTCGGAATACGTTCGGAGGCGTTGGTCATGCGCCGCGACGCGCCGACGCGGCGTCCCCCGTCAATAATATTCCTATTTCACAGGCTCCATCAATCAATAAAACGCGCCCGTCGAATCAATCTCTACGCAACTTTCGAACGGCGCGCGAAAAAACTCGCGTTCGATAAAGAAGGAAGGGAACGCGACCTTCCCGGAAAAACGCGTCTCACGACGCTTGTAAAAAGGTCTTGCAAGATA
This sequence comes from uncultured Planctomycetota bacterium, assembly GCA_900317365.1. GTDB lineage: Bacteria > Planctomycetota > Planctomycetia > Pirellulales > Thermoguttaceae > RUG369. The sequence continues at coordinate 12,227 of ONGM01000148.1, read as the reverse complement.
ACAATCTTCACGTCGGTAAAAGGGAAGAGAACTCTGACGTTCCGAAGCGCCGTCCCTAACGCGATCCGCGCCCTTTCGTTCATTGGACGCGCGTTTGCCTTTCATTAGAGGTCGAGAGATGTCAGAGACTCGTTCTTTGTCTTCTTCGACAAAATTTCCGCGCGGCAAATTCCAAACCAAGCGTCTCGTCAAACGGTTCTTCCAAAGGACGAGACGCTTGGCGTCTCTCGCGACGTTCAACCCGACGCCGCGACTCGTCGAAAATCAGACGGAGACCCGGTCGATAAGGGTCATGACGTCCATCGGACCTTCGCGGCGACCGACGACGACGTCCTTAAAAGGCGTCAAAACGAGTTTCCCGTTGACCTCGCCGACCATCTTGCCTGTTTCGCCAAGGTGAACGGCGTCGACCGCGCTGATCCCCAGTTTCGTCGCCAAGATTCGATCGCCGGGACACGGCACGCCGCCCCGCTGAACGTGACCGAGGACGACCGCCCGCATCTCGTACGGCGAACCCGCCGCCTTGAGTCCGTTGAGGATCTCGTACGCGCCGCCGTAGTCGTCTCCTTCCGCGACCGTCATAATGATCGAGCGCTTGCCCTTCTCTTTGAACGTCTTGAGTTTCTCGACAATAGCGTCGATGTTCGTCGGAATCTCGCGAATTTCCGCAAGCTCGCATCCGGCCGCGAGCGCGATATACGCCGCCAAGTCCCCGCATAAACGCCCCATAACCTCCACGATAAACATCATATCGTGGCTACCCGCCGTGTCCCGGAGCTTATCGACCGCCTCGACGCCTGTCTGAACCGCCGTCTGAAACCCGATCGTCATGTCCGTGCCGAGAAGATCGTTGTCGATCGTGCCCGGAACGCCGATGATCTTGCCGTCCCAAACCTCGCCTAAATCGCGCGCTCCGGAAAGCGTCCCGTTGCCGCCGATCGTTATGAGCGCGTCGAACTTGTTCCTCTTAAGAATCTCCGCCGCCTTCGCGCGACCTTCCGGCGCCTCAAACTCCTTGCAACGACTGCTGTACAGAATCGACCCGCCGCGACTCGTCAACCCGGAGACTTCGCGCGCGCCCAGCGGAAGAAACTCTTCGTTCAAAAGACCGCGATAACCATGATAGATTCCGACGATCTCGTCGCGATAATCGACGCCAACGCTCTGCGCTCCCGCGCGAACGATCGCGCGAATGCACGGATTCATACCCGGCGCGTCCCCGCCGCTGCATAAAACGCCTATTTTCATCTTGTTACCTTTCTCTGTACGGCGCGCGAAAGGCTGGAATCGCGCAATAATTCTCCCTAAGCCCATTGTATCCTCTTTTCCGCTACGCGCAAGTCGCAAGATTCAATCGCACGGCGTCCCCGCGAAAAGAAGGCGCGCGAATATGGAAACGACGCGCCTTCCTAAGAAAACGCGCCGAATCCGCGTCCGTTCGTCTCTACGCGCGCTATTGCGCGAGCTTCTTCGAAAGAAGCCAGTCGTAAAGCTCCGGATTGTCGTACGTCCGCGTCCAAACATCGTGCCCCGCGCCCGGATACGTCGTGAACTTCACGTCGGTATTCCCCGCCGCGCGTACGGCGTCGACTAAATTGCGCGAATATTCGTATTTCACCGCGCCGTCCGCCGTGCCGTGGAACGCCCAAATCGGCGTCTTCGTCATTTTGTCCGCGAATTTCACGTCGTAACCGCCGCACAACGGCGCCGCCGCCGCGATCAGATCGGGACTATTCGCAACAAGCCCCCACGTTCCGAACCCGCCCATCGAAAGTCCCGTTACGTACACGCGAGAACGGTCGATCGGGTACTCGTCGCACACCTTTTCGAGCAGTTTGCGAAGTTGGGCAGGAGACCAGAATCGGTTCCCTTTAACCTGAGGGGAGACGGTAAGGAAGCGCCAATTTTTGGCGCGAGCGGGGTCGGCGCAGAATTTCGCGGGTCCGTGAACGGTAACGAGATTTGCATTCGTACCGCGTTCTCCGGCGCCGTGCAAAAAGAGCAAAAGCGGGAACCCGGCGTCCGTCTTCGCGGATTCGTCGGTGGGAATGAAGACCCAGTATTTAACGATTTCCGTTTTCGTTTCGTCGATCGGGTTGTCGCCGCCGAGGGGCATGGCGTCTCCGCCGGTCCATTCGCCGCCGGTCGCGAGCGGCAGTTCCGCTTCGCAAAGAGTTTGAACGCCCGGTTTCGGTTCGTCGGCGCGCGCCGTCACGACGTTGGCGGCAAAGACGCACGTCGAGACAATCAACGCGATTAACGTTAATCGATCCATTTTCTATGTCTCCGTAGAAATATTCTTAACCAGCGCGCGCGACGTCGCGACGCGTTCTTTTCGCGTTATTGTACGCCGAACCGGTAAGAAAACAAGCGCGCGCGAATGACGTCAAGAAATAAAAAAAAGCTCCTTGTCGCCGGCGAGTCCAAACGAAGGACTTGGAAAAAGGAATGGGCAAGGTATCCTCAAACCACACAGCGCGCCGCGGCGGAGCTCTGCCCACCTTTTTGCACGAAAGGCGCCAATCGCGGTAGACGGGGCGTAAATTCTTCAAAAAAAGTTCTGTGAATAAAGGTTTCGCGCGCGTTTTCCCGAAGAAAAAATTTTCTAGAGGCGCAAAAATCGAACTCAAAGTCGGAGCGGTCGTCCTGAGACGGAGGCGTTCAAAACGCTACGGCGCCGCATTTTGCAACACGTGTTTTGCAACAATAAAACACAACCCTGCTCAGGAAACCGAAACGCGCGAAGTTCGACGAATTTGTCCGCGAGCGCTTGAGAATCTTCCGAGTTTTCTATATCATTGGCTAGACGCGCAACGTCGTCGCGGACATTTCACAAGGAACATGAAGTATACAGAAATAGGAATTAGGGAAGGTCAGAGTTCAAATGAAAGACTTGCCGGTTACGATTTTAGGCTTTGGGATGATGGGGCGCATCCGTTCGCACGCTTATGAAAACGTTCTGCGCGTCCATCCGGACTGTCCGATTCGCCCCGTTCCGTATCAAGCGTTCGTTCTGCCGCACGAAGCGGACTCCGCAAAAGGACTCGGTTGGGAACCGAATCTCGATCTCAAAGACGCCGTTTGCAACTCGAAAACGGAATATATCGACGTCTGTCTTCCGAACGCGATGCACTACGCCGCCGTCTTGCTCGCGCTCGAATCCGGCAAGCACGTCTTCTGCGAAAAGCCGCTCGCCGTTTCCGTCGCCGAAGCGCGCGAAATGGTCGCCGCCGCAGAAGCGCGCCCGGAACTCCTCAACTCCGTGCATTTCACATACCGACGCATTCCCGCGAACGTCTACGCGCGAACGCTCGTTCAGCAGAACCGTTTCGGCAAGCTCCTCGAATCGCACAACTACTATCATCAGCATTGGGGCGGGCCCGGAACCGGCGGAAGTTGGCGCTTTGATCTGAAATCCGGCGGCGGAACCGTGAGCGACCTCGGTTCGCACGCGATCGACATGCTCTATTTCACGACCGGCAAGCGACCTCAAAAGCTCTGCTCGCTCCAATACGCGCACGTAAAAGAACGAATGTTCAACGTCGAAAAAACCCGCGACGACGGCTCGAAATACACCGAACGCGAAATGAAGAAGGTCGACGTCGACGACGCCACGAAGGTCGTCTACTATCTCGAAGACGGCGCGATCGGGACACTCTCGTGCACTCGCAACGCGCACGGTTCCGAGAACTCGCAAGGCTACGAGCTCTATTTCGAGTCCGGCGCTATTCGCTGGAACTACGACTCGCTCGACTATCTGGAAATTTACGACGCCAATTCGCCGCGCGACGGATGGCGAAAAATCCTCTGCAGCCAATACGGTTACGCGTACGAAGAGACGGCGCTCGAGCCGGTCGCGGGGTATCGCGATTTCCTCTCCGCCGGATGCTACGAGAATATGCGCGCGATCGCCAAGCTCGACCCCGTCGCGCCGATCGCCTCGTTCCGCGACGCTTACGAAGTCGACCGCGCGATCGAAGCGATTCGCATCTCTTCTAAAGAAGAGCGTTGGGTCGAACTCGACGAAGTTCACTAAGCGCGCTTTCACGGGTCGAAATTCACGTTAGCGCTCGGCGTCGGATCTCCCGACGCCTGCTTCGGAGCGATCCGAGCCGCTCTGATTTTCATCACGTAACAAATTAAGGAACGACACAGAAACCAAGAGACGCCATGGCAGCGAACCTCACACCCCAATACCTCCGCGCGGAAGAAGAGTATCGTCGCGCGCAAACCCCGGAAGAAGAATTGCGCTGGCTGCAAGTCATGTTCGCCGAAATTCCCAAGCATAAGGCGAGCGAAAAAATGCAGGTCATGCTCAAGACCAAGATCTCCGAGGTGAAAAAAGAGATCGAAACGCAGAAAGGCGCCAGTAAGAAGGTCGGCAAGTCCGTTAAGATACCGCGTCAAGGCGCAGGCACGTGCGTCGTGATCGGCGGACCGAACTCCGGAAAGAGTCAGCTTCTGAATTTCTATACGAAAGCGAAGCCGGAAGTCGCGCCGTACCCGTTCACGACCCAAACGGCGACTCCCGGAATGATGCCGTGGCAAGACGTCTTCGTTCAACTCATCGACACTCCGCCGATCACGCCGGACTTCTTTGAATCGTACCTTTACGGGTACATTCGCGGCGCGGAACTCGTCTTGCTCATGGTCGATCTTGGCGACGACGACGGAATCCAGCAGTGCCAAGACGTTCTCGACCGACTTCAGAACACGAAGACGCGCCTCGCCGCCGAATCGGGACTCGACGAAGACGACGTCGGGCTATCGTACACGAAGACGTTCCTCGTTCTGAATAAAAGCGACCTTCCGGACTACGGGGACCGACTCGAACTCTTCCATGAATTCTGCAAGACGCCGTTCCGCGAATTTCAGGTTTCCGCAACGACCGGGGACGGAATGGAGGAGTTGCGCGACGCGATTTACGAGTCGATGAACGTCGTGCGCGTCTATACGAAGCAGCCGACGCAGAAGGTCGCGGACAGGGATCGACCGTTCACGCTAAAGACCGGTAGCTCCGTCTTCGATCTCTGCGACCAAATCCATAAGGATTACGCGGCGAAATTCAAGTTCGCGCGCGTCTGGGGAACCGGCGTGCACGACGGAACCGTCGTCAAAGGAGACTACGTCGTCAACGACGGCGACGTCGTCGAAATCAACGTCTCGCCATAACGAGGAAAACCCTGCGGAAGATTTCGAAATTTTATCGATTTCAGTAAAGGTCGACGCGCCGTGCGTCCGATAAAAAGTCCAGGATTGAAAAGCGACGCAAACTCAAGTGAGTTTCGGCGCGATCGGCTTGCGTCAAGGACGGACGCTTGTCGAAAACTATCGGATTAACGGGAGACGTCGCGGCCCTTGCGAAAGGGCAAATTTGCGCGCGAAGGTTCTGTTCGTCGAACGAAATCCGTCGATCGAGCGCCGCTCGGTCGAGCGTGACCAAGACGTTCCGAACTGGGATCGCAACGCGCAAAACGTCTCAAAGGTTTTTCATAAACAAAGGATTTGAGATGAAATCGATAGAAAGCAAAGGACGCGCGGCGTTCGGCGCCTTAGCTCTTGCGGCGTTGATGATCGTACCCTTCGTCGGGTGCCAAGTAACGCGCAACGGTCAAACGCTGCCGAGCCCATACTATTTGGAAGACGACATTCAGTACCATCCGTCGGGCAACGAGTTCCAATATCAGCAAGAAGTTGATCACATGAATAAGATCAACGCGGAACGACAAGCCGCGATGAACGGACAATTTTAAGATATACGCTCCGCGCGAGCGAGACAGCGTAAACCCGACGGCGTTTCGACGCGGTCGGGTTTTTTCTTGTCCGTTTGGCGCAAATCGCTTGACAAAATCGCTCGATCTATTTCATTTGCCGTTGAATTGACTATACTAAGCGTAAGGTCGCCGTTGCGGCGCCGTTAAGCGCGTTATTAGTCTTAGGTCGCAATAGCGACGCGTTCGACGCAGAGGGAACGATGGAAGAATTTTTACGGTGGAACTGGCCGACCCCGGCGGTTTCGGAGCTTATTACGAAAGCGTGTTTCTGGGCTGGATACGCCATTTTTATCGGTATGACGGCGCAGTCGGTCGTCAATTTAAAATTCTCCAGGAGTCCGCAACTCACACTGTGCATTGGGGTCGTGAGCGTAACGTCGGGACTCTTTACGCTTCGCTCCTTCTTCGACGTTGACGACGCTTTCGACCCGGTCAGTCCGCCGGCGATACTCGTCGCGCTCGCGTTCGGTCTCGTCGCGGCGTTGATGTGCAAAATCGGGGCGCTTCTCTTTCCGATGGAAGAAGAGGACGAAGAGGAAATCGACGACGACAATCGCTACTACTACGAAGACGACGGTTACGAGCAAGACCTCGAACAATACGCCGTCGCGCCGAATCGGCGCAATCAAAGTTCCTATACCCCGCCGCCGCAACGCGAACCGACGCGACGCGAACTTGAAAGAGAACGACAAAAAAGAAGATTCAAATAACCGACGAAAGGACGCTCCGTATCATGTTAAGACGCGATTTCCTACGCGGCGCCGCGATCACCGGGATCGCCGCGACAAACCTGTTCTCATTCGCATACGCCGACGATAATTCCAAACGCTCCGTTCCGACCGTCGTCTCGCGCGGTTCGTACGCGAATTCAAAAGACGTCTTTGAAAAGACCAAGCGCGGTCGCGTCGTCTTTCTCGGCGGGTCGATTACCGAAATGAACGGACACCGGCCGATCGTTTGCGAGTATCTCCAGAAAAGATTCCCTGAAACGGAATTTGAATTCGTCAACGCCGGCATTGCCTCAACGTGCTCCGACGTCGGCGCGTTCCGACTCGAAGAAGAAGTTCTCGCCGACAAGCCGCTCGACCTACTCTTCGTCGAATTCGCCGTCAACGACGATCAGGACGGAGAAGCCCCGAAAGAACACGCGATTCGCGGCATGGAAGGGATTGTCCGACACGTCCGAAAAGCGCGTCCGAACGCCGATATTCAAATGACGTTCTTCGCTAACGAACATCTTATCGCCGAACATCGCGCCGGGAAAATCGCTACGAGTATCGCCGCGCACACTCTCGTCGCCGAACGATACGATATCTCCACCTCCGACGTCGCCAAAGCCCTGCAACTCGAAATCGACTCCGGCGGAATGACCTGGGAAGAATACGGCGGCGTACACCCCGCCCCGCGCGGCGCTAAATTCGCCGCCGATCTCATCGTTCAAGCCCTCGAAGACGCCTGGAAACGAGACGATAAGCCCGCACCGCACCCCATGCCGGCGCCTGTCTCGAAACGCTCGTACTCCAACGCCGGATGGCGTGGGTTCGACAATATTCAAACGAACGACGGAAAAGACGCCCGCAACGTCAAGCCCGAGGAAAAAGGCTTCGGCGTCTATATCCCGGAATGGGAAAAGTTGCCGGGACAGTTCCGATCAAATTTCGCGAACAAGCCGTTCCTCTGCGCGACCCAGCCCGGGTCCGAAGCGACCTTCGAGTTTGAAGGAAACGCCGTCGCAATTTATATTCTCGCCGGTCCCGACGCCGGCGTCGTCGAGTATTCCGTCGACGGCAAGCCGTTCAAAACCTTCGACACGCACCACTATTTCAGCTCCGGACTACACTACCCCTACGCGATTACGCTCGACGACGAACTCGAAGTCGGTAAGCATACCGCGACGCTGCGCCTCGTCAAACGCCCGCCTAATACGAAAGGCGGCGACGCTCTGAGAATTCTGCAAATCGCCGTGAATCGGGACTCCAAATAGCCTCCCTCCGCGCGGCGCCCGCAGCCTAGCCCGCCTAGCCCGCCCCTAACGCGACGACGAAAGGCGAAAGGCGGCCTGCGAAAGGCTCGGCGAGAGGCGCCAATCCTTACGATCGCCCCAAAAAAAATGCGCGACTTAGAAAACTAGGTCGCGCGTTTTTCTTATTAACGTCTGCCTGACGTCGCCTGTCTTACGACCGACTTTATTTCACGAACTCCGCGATTCGATCGAACGCCGTCTCCAACGTCTCCATGCTCGCCGCAAAGGAGACGCGCGCGTAGCCTTCGCAACCGAACGCGCTGCCCATGACCGTCGCCACCTTCTTCTGTTGCAGAAGTTCAAGGCACCAGTCCTTGCTCGTGTCGACCTGAACCCCGCCGTATTGGCGACCGAGGAACGCCTTAATATTCATGAACGCGTAGAACGCGCCGTCCATCTGAGGCGCCGAAAGCCCGGGAATCGCCGCGATGCGACTCGTTACGTAATTACGACGTTTCTCAAATTCGACCTTCATCGTCTCAACGCAACTCTGATCGCCTTCGAGCGCCGCTATCGACGCGTATTGACTAATACTGCACGGGTTCGACGTCTCTTGACTCTGAAGGCTAGAAATCTTCTTCGCGACGTTTTCCGGCGTCAAAGACCACCCGATACGCCACCCGGTCATCGCGTACGTCTTGCTCACGCCGTTAATCAAGATCGTGCGATCTTGCAGCCCGTCGAATAGCGTCGGAAAGCTCGTGAACTCGCGGCCGCCGTAGACGAGACGTTCGTAAATTTCGTCGGCGACGACAAAGAGATCGTTCTCCACGACGACCTTGGCGAGCGCTTCAAGCTCCTCTTTCGAGTAGCATGCGCCGGTCGGGTTCGACGGATTGCAGAGCAAGAGCGCGCGCGTCTTGGGCGTGATCGCGGCACGGAACGCGTCGGGCGTTAATTTGAACCCGGTCTCTTGCGACGTCTCGACGACGACCGGTTTGGCGCCGGAAAGCTTAATAAGCTCGGCGTAACTGACCCAATACGGAGCGGGTAAAACGACCTCGTCGCCGGGATTGAGCGTTGCGAAGAACGCGTTGTGAAGCGCGTGTTTCGCGCCGTTGGAGACCACGCATTGCGTCGGCTTGTATTCTAGCCCGAAGCGCTTGAGATAATCGGCGCAAACGGCCTCTTTGAGCTTCGGTAGCCCGCTCGCGACGGTGTAGCGCGTGTGTCCGGCGGCGATCGCGGCGGCGGCTGCGGCGCAAATATGCTCCGGCGTATTGAAGTCGGGTTCGCCAACGCTCAGGTTGTAAACCGTTTCGCCTTGCGCTTTGAGTTCCTTCGCTTTCGCCGACATCGCCAACGTTGCGGACGGCTCGACCCCTTGCGCAATCTTCGAGACTTCAATGGTCATTTGACTCTCCTCGTTATTGTATTTTATTATAACGCAATACTACGTTGTAATGAGGAACCCGACTTAATACCGCGACTTACGACTCTCGCAAAGCAAACGCGTCAGAGCGACGCGCTTGCTTTACAAGCGCAAACATTATACAACGGCGCGCGCATATAACAAGGGGCGAATTTGAGAGTCGCGGCAATTCCAAACGCGCGCAAACCGGTCCGCGCGCGCTACGACGTCGAAAAAGCGGAACGATTCGCCGCAAAAGGATTATTTGCGATTCTTCCACGCTTCCGATTCGTACGTGGCGCTAATCGTCGAATGAAGTCCGCCGCGCGGCGTGAAGCGCGCCGTCAATTTCATATAACGCGGCGCGAGAACGGAAACAAGGTCGTCCAGAATCTGGTTCGTGAGTCTTTCGTAAAAAACGCCTTCGTTGCGATACGACTGATAATAAAATTTCAGACTCTTGAGTTCAACGCATTTCTGATCGGCGACGTATTCGAGCGTGAGTTCGCCGTAGTCCGGTTGACCCGTCTTCGGACAAAGAGACGTGAACTCAGGATTCACGTGCTCTATCACATAGTCGCGCTCCGGATAAGGATTGTCGAAGACCTCAAGAATATCGGGCGACGGTTTCTTAACGACGTCTGTAGGCATGGTCAAACCTCTGTCAAACCTCTGGAGTAAGTGAACCTAATCTTGATCGGAAGGCGAAGCGTTCTCTTCCATTTGCAGAATTTCTTCGCAGAGCGCGCGGTAATCTTCGGCGCCGTTCGATTTCGGGTCGTAGTCGAAAATCGATTTGCCGTAACTCGGCGCTTCCGCAAGTCGAATATTTCGCCGAATGTTCGTGTCAAAGACCTTAACGTGTTTCCACGATTCCGGGCGACCTTCGTTCGCGTTGAAGAAGTTTTGCACGTCCGTTTTGACGTCGTTCGCAAGGGTCGTTCTTGCGTCGTAAAGACAGAGAGCGACGCCGGAGACGCGCAGTCGCGGATTCAGTCGCTTTGAGACTAAAACGATCGTCTCGAGAAGTTTGCTCAGACCGTGGAGAGCGAGAAAATGCGGTTGCAACGGAATAATAACCTCTTCGACGGCGACGAGCGCGTTGAGCGTGAGCACGCCGAGCGAAGGCGGGCAGTCGATGATCAGATAATCGAACGTCATCGAATCTTCCGCGATTTTATCGGCGAGGATCTTTTCGCGCCCGAGGACGCTCGCAAGCTCGAAATCAGCGGCCGCAAGGTCCAAATGCGCCGGGACGAGCCAAAGGTTCTCCGAGACTTGCCGCCGAACGTCGCTCAACGCTTCGTCGTTGACGAGAACGTCGTAGACCGACGGAAACTCTTTCTCAAACGTGAGTCCCAAATGCAACGACGCGTGAGATTGCGGATCCAAGTCGACGAGCAGAACTCTCTTGCCTTTCGCGGCTAGCGCGGCGCTCAAATTCACCGACGTCGTCGTCTTACCGACTCCGCCTTTCTGATTCATAATTGCGATCGTTCGCATAATAACGCAAATCCCTTGACACAAGTCGCCGCAATCCTTCACAGTCGGCGCGCGCGGACTCGCTTATGCCGACAAGACGAAGTAGTATACACTAAAAGCGCCGACCGCGCAAGGGCTAGACAAGTCGACGACGCGCGCGTTTCGCATCGTCGCGCCAAGAAAACACAAACGCTTCGCGAACGACGACGAATCGCGTTCGCGAAGCGTTGAAGACGGAATGCGTCCGGCGGTTTAAGCGTCGCGAAACACGACGCTTAAAAATTAAAGGACGTCAATCGCAAATTCGGCGTTAGTTGCAAGCCGGAGCGCAGGGCTCGCAAGACGGAGCGCAAGGAGCGCAAGACGGAGCGCAAGGAGCGCAAACGTTGATTTGAACCGGGACTTGGTAGGTGCAAACGCGCGGGACGCAACGGGTAACCGTGTACGGAACCTTCGTGGCGACGAGTTGATAACCGCAAACGTTCTTCGTGTATTGAACCGGCTTCATGACCGTGTCGTAGACCGTGCAGGTCTTCGTTTCCGGGACGCAACGAGCGACTTTGTAGTTCACAACTTGCGAAACTTGTTCGGGAACGCAACGAGCGACTTTGTAGCACACCGTGCGAACTTTTTGTTGCGGGACGCAACGGGTAACGTTGTAGACGCAGGTCTTCGTTTCAGGAACGATTTGGCAGACTTGCTTATAGACGGTCTTCGTGCATTGTTGCGGGACGCAACGAGTCACGTTGTAGACGCAGGTCTTGGTTTCCGGGACGCAACGAACGACGTTGTAGCACACGGTGCGAGTGCGTTGTTCCGGGACGCAACGGGTAACGTTGTAGACGCAGGTCTTGGTTTCCGGGACGATTTGGCAACGCTTGACGCAGACGGTCTTGGTGCGTTGTTCCGGGACGCAACGAGTCACGTTGTAGACGCAAGTCTTGGTTTCGGGAACGCGTTCGCAAACGGTGTAGCACACGGTGCGGGTGCGTTGTTCCGGGACGCAGCGGGTAACGTTATAGGTGCAAGTCTTGGTTTCCGGGACGATTTGGCAACGCTTGACGCAAACGGTCTTGGTGCGTTGTTCCGGGACGCAACGAGTAACGTTGTAGGTGCAGGTCTTGGTTTCGGGGACGCAGCGAACGACTTGACGGCAAACGGTGCGAGTCGAAGTTTGAGGAACCATGCGAGTGCAGGTAACTTCTTTCATGCAGGTTTGGGGGACCCAAACTTTGCGCGTGCAAGTGGTGGGCGGGCATTGGACGGCGCAGACCTTGAAGGTTTGACGCGCGCACGGATCGCACGGATCGCAGCAGGCGACGCGGCGATAGACCGTTTTGCCAGGAACCGTGTAGGTTTGATCTTGCCAGCACCCGGTGGTAACCGGAACTTGCTTCGTGTAAGTTTGGGGAACCATAACGGTACAAGGAACTTCTTGTTGAACCGTTTCGGTTACGAGACGATTAACCGTATAGTTGCGAGTTCGTTGCTCGGTAACGGGAACCATGACCGTGTAGTTGACTTGCTTGGGCTCGTCAAACCATTGAACGCGATTGACCGTGTAGGTCTTGGTGCGTTGTTCGGTAACGGGAACCAT
>ONGM01000152.1 GCA_900317365.1 uncultured Planctomycetota bacterium | reverse complement strand
GAGGTCGAAACTAACGCCGAGCAAAACGCCGGTCGCGAACGCGCGCGCCTACTTCTGCAAATCCACGACGAATTGCTCTTTGAAACGCGCCGCGAAGACGCCGACGAACTCGCAAAGATCGTCGTTGAAGAGACGTCGCTCGGCAATCCCCTCGCCGTCCCGCTCAAGATCGACGTCGAAATCGGTTCCAACTGGGGCGAACTCTAACGCCTTTCGTTCCAACGGATTGAATGTATCAGCTAGAAAAGGTCGTCAAATGAAACGCTATATCCCTCTGATCCTCGGACTCCTCGCCGCCGTCTTGTCGTCGAACGCGGCGCGCGCGGAAATTCGCGTAACGCCGACTCCCGACGGCGAACCGGCAAGCGAATATTGGTCGGTCGAAGTCGACGGAAAATCCTCCTTCGTCTACGCCGCGCGCACCGCCGACCCGCCGTTCGAAAAGTACGACTACGGCGGGGAATACGCCTTCACTTCGATCGACGCCGACGAGCCGGTTACGGTAACGATCCGCGAACTCTCCGGCGCTAAAATCGACGCGCTCACGGTAAGACCGCTCTCCGCCCAAATTGAGCCCGTCAAAAACGACGACGGCTCTTATACTCTAACGATCGATCAACCGCGCCAAATCTCCGTTGAGTACAACGGACGCGTTCACCCGCTCCTAATCTTCGTCAACCCACCGGAAGAGAACGTTCCGAACGCCGAGGATCCGAACGTGATCTATTATCCGCGCGGCGTCCATCGTCCGAAAGGCGGCGCAATCAATCTCTCGGACAATCAAACGCTCTATCTTGCGCCAGGCGCCGTCGTGCATTGCGGAATCAACGTTCATGGCGAGAACGTAACGATTCGAGGACGCGGAATTATCGACTCCTCCGATTGGGAATGGCGCCAAGGTCCGACCGGACACGTCGTGTCGATCAACGCTTCGAAGAACGTCAGATTGGAAGGCGTAACGATACGCGGCGCCTCTCACTGGACGGTCGTTCCCGTCAATAGCGACGACGTTTCGATCGACAATATCAAACTCTGCGGTGGGCGCGTTCAAAACGACGACGGAATTAACCCGTGCAATTCCCGCCGCGTTACCGTTAAAAACGCGTTCATTCGCACCGACGACGACTGCATGGCGCTCAAAGGACTCGATTTCAAATACGGGAATTGCGAAGATATTTACGTCGAAAATTGCGTCTTCTGGTGCGATCGCGCGCGAATCGTTCTTATGGGGCACGAAAGTCGCGCCGAATATATGCGGCGCGTTACGTTTAAAGATATCGACGTAATTCACGCCCAAACGCGCAACTTCCTACTCGAACCGGGCGAACGGATGAAGATGGAAGACGCGCTCTTCGAAAATATTCGTTTTGAAACAGGCGTCGAAAACGCGCTCTCGCCGGAAGCGCTTGAAAAAATGAAAGATCTCGACGTCTCAAAACTTCGTTTCGATATCGACGTCGCCAATCGCGACAACTGGCTCTTCGTCGCGCGTCCGACCGTCAATCGGTACATGCAAGTTCAAGAACCAGGGCATATCGCCAACGTAACGATTCGCAATATTACAGTAGAAGGCTTGCCGTCCTTCTGCGGCATGCTCTTCTCCGGCGCCGACGAAACGCACCGTTTCAAAGGTCTCTCGATCGAAAACGTTACCGTCTTCGGACAGAAGCTCGACGCCGCGTCTCCTCTCGTCCGAATCGGCGACTTTATCGACGACGTTTCGATAAAATAGGCGATCAAGCGCTCGAATCGCCCGCCTTAATCGAAGCCGAATCAAAAACGCGACGCGAAGTTTCAACCTCGCGCCGCGTTTTTTGATTCGCCAGCCTTCGCCAGCCTGACCGTCGCCGCGTTACCGCAAGAGCGCCGGAACGCCTAAGATCGTTACGACGTAATCCTCAAGAACGCCTGTCGTCGGGCGTTCAAAGATCAGCGTCCAGAAGCCCGGCGTCGGTTTGACCGGCTTGCCTGTCGCGGAATCCTCAGGAGACGTCCACGAATCTAACGAGGAAACGTCCTGAAGAACGGCAACCTCGGCGCCTGTCGGGTCAACGATGCGCAACGTAACGCGTTCCGCCGCGCTTCCGACGACCCGAACGCCTAAATCTTCCGCGTCCTTCGGAACGTACAATTCAAATCGTCCGACCGTGCCGAACGCGTCGAGGCTCGGACGCGCGGCGGTTAGAATAGGCGCCGTCGCGTCGTGCAATTCGACCGTGCTCGCGCCAAAATCCGCGTGTAGATGCTTCCAGCCCGTTTCCTTCGCAACGTAGCGATACGTCTTCCGCTCGCCCCCGGCGGGAAGTTTCTCCAACGCGACGACCTCGCCTGTCGATTCCGTCAGCTCTGCTTCGACGTCGTTCAGCGGGTACGATCCAATCTTGCGCTGAACGAACGTCCACGCGACCTCGTCTCCTTTTTCGGCGAAGAAATAGTAATCGGCGTCGCCGCGCGCGCGGAAAAAGGCGTTCGGATTCCGTTGTTCCTTCGCGCGGTCGCGATGCGCCTGAGCAAGCTCCAGCGCCGTCGAACCGGTCGAGATATCCTTGAGCTTTGCAAAATTCCACGCGGGAACGCGACGCGCCTTCAAACTCGGAAAGAGTTCAAAGAGCGCCGCGTTGTTGAGCGTCGTTTCCCTCGTCGCGCCCCCGACCGTCGTCGAGCGAATCGAGCCCGTTATGTCGACGAACCCGACGCCTTCGCTCGACGCGTCGCGCAACGTCATAAGGAACTCCGGCGCGCCTGCGTCGCCGCCGTCGATGATTTCAACGTTCTTAAATTCGAGACCGCCGTTGGCGTCGACGTCCGTTCCCACCGCTATGAGGGAAATTCCGGAATCGGTCGTCGTCTTACCCCACGACTCGTACCCTTTCGGCGCGGAAGAAGAGTACGCCTTGGAATAGTCAAAGTTCGCCTTGCGATCCGCGCTCGCCGTAACGATTCTAACGTTCTCAAATCGGAACGCCGCGCCGTCCGCCCACTTGCTACGAATCGCGATTCCGTCCCGATTGCCGATCAATTCGCAATTCTTCACAACGCACGCGCCGGGAAGTTTGCAGTTCTCGCCATTTGCGACGGTGAAACTGAACGCGCGCGCCGAATTGTGAACGGCGACGCAATCCTCCATCACAAAGGAAAGCTCGCTCCCATGATTTCTCAAATTCGGAAGGTAAAAGGCGAAGCCGTCCCCTGCGTTATTGATCGACTTAACGCGGCGCATAACGACGTTCGTAATCTGCTCGGCGTCTTTATTCGGTTCGAAGTCGATTCCCGCCTCCGGAGCCGTGCCGTTTGTGTCGCGCAAAACGCAGTCTTCCATCACCAGCCCGTCGACGCTAATCACGCTCACGCCCTGACGATTGTTCTCAACGCAATCGACGCGCCGCAACGTTATATTGCGGCACGGTCCCGCGCCGGCGGACACGCCGACGTAAACGCCGTCCCCGCCGGTCTCCGCGATCGTTACGTTTTCAATAACGACGTTTTCCGCGCTTAAGAGCGAGACGCCGTGCCGCCACTCCGCCTTCTTATACGGCTCGCTCCAATAATCGCGCTTCCGCATTCTCAAAACGGCGCCTTCTCCGCCGACGATCCGAAGATTCTTAACGCGGTTCGCCGTCATGAGACAGTCGCCGCCGCCGAGAAACTCGCCCGGCTTCGCCGCTATTTCAACGCCTGACTCGAGTATCAGCGTTAAATCGCTCCGCAAGCGTATCGGACGCACAAGCCACGCGCTCGCCTGCTTATCGACGACAACGACGCGAGCGCCGCTGTCGATCGCGCCTTGCAACGCCGCCGTCGCGTCCGACGGATCGAAGCCAAACTCCGACGCTATCGCGCGCTCCGGAACCGTTTCCGCCTCAACGCGCGATAATTCGCTCGCCCATACGCCGACCGCCAGCGTTACGATCAAATTCCATGTCAAGAGACGCATAACATTGCCCTCGATTCGTTTGATTTCTTCGTCTATAACGTAAGAAACGCGCGCAGATCGCCCGCGCGCGTTCCGTATTTCGCGCCTTAATTGCGCAAACTAAGCGTTACGCTTTCGCGCTTTCCTCGCGACGACGCGCCTCCTCTTGGAGCACCTCGGGAGACGCCGCGTTAAAGATTAACGCGAAGAGGATCAACGCCGCCAACGACGATACCACGAGCATACCGAAAATGCGCGGCCAGCCCGCCTTCGAGATATTCGCGCGACCGTCGACCGCCTTTTGCGCGATAACGGCGAGTTTATCCAAACTGAGTTCGTCGGCGCCGACGACCTCGTGAACGCTGTCGCTCAACGCGGCGCGCGCCTCCGAAACCTTAAGCGCCTTCTCCGGCGGAAGTTTTTCAAGATCGTCGCCGTCGACGCCGCGCTTCGCGTCCCCGTACGCTTCCGCCTTCTTCACGACGTCCTTAAACTTCTCGTTCGCCAACACGACGTCCTTATCAACGCCGCTCGGACTCAGTTCGGCGACCGCCGCCGCGACCGCGACGTCGCGATCAACCTTCGGCTGCGCCGTCGCGCCGTCGACGATAAAGCCGACGCCAAATCCGGTAACGATCGTCGCAAGATATCCGAAGAGTCCCGTCAAACCGCTCGACGCAGCGCCGGATTTCTTCGTCGCGATCGTCGACGCCACGCAACCGATCAGGCATTGCGGTCCGTAGATAAAGAACCCGATAAAGCTCAGTAGAAGAATGTTCAGAATCAGCGAGTCGGAATCCAACTTCCAGAACGCAAAGGACGCAAGCCCGCATCCGAGCATATAAACGAAGCACGCCTTCGCGCCTCGGCCGTTAAAGACCTTGTCCATCATGACGCCGCTCAAAATAATTCCGAACGCGCCAAAGACTTCGTAGCACGCGGTCGCCCAGCCTGCCGACTGAAGATCAAGCCCCTTCGATTGCGAAAGGAAGGTCGGCGCCCAGTCGAGAATCGAGAAACGAACGATGTAAACAAAGAAGTTCGCAAAACAGAGAACCCAAACGGCCCAGTTCGAGAAGACGTTTTTACAAAGATCTTGCCACCACCCGGATTTTTCCGGCTCGGTCGCTTCCGAATTTTCCGCGCTCTCGACGACCGCTTCGTCTGTCTTGTTCTTATTGCCGCGCGTGCGTTCGTAATACTTTTCTACCGGTTCAAACCCTTCTTTCTCCGGCGAATCGCGCAACGCCCAGTAAAGGAAGACCGCGCCGCTCAAGCTCAACGCCGCCGGAACGAGGAAGCAGTACTTCCACCCTAGCGCGACGACAAACGAGTTGAGCAGGAACACAAGTCCGGCGCCGAAACTATGCGAAATATTCCACGTCGCAAATTTTATGCCGTGTTCGTGCGGCGCAAACCAGTGCATGAGGCTCTTCGCGCACGGCGGAAACCCCATGCCTTGCACCCAACCGTTAATAATCCAGAAGGATCCGATAACCCACGCGACGACCGTCGCATGATCCTTGTCCGGGAAAAACGCCGTCGCGATATTCTCCGAAAAGCCGCAGAAAACGTTCGTCATCGCGGCGAGAAAAAGACCGATCGACATGAAATAACGAGGATTCACGCGGTCGCTCCAGACGCCGTTGACAAAGCGCGCAACCCCGTAAAGAACCCCGTGAATCGTTAAAAACAATCCCAAGGTCGTCTTCGTTACGCCAATGTCTTCCAAGCCCGGCATCGCCATCGTTATACTTTTACGGACGAAGTAAAAGAAGATGTACCCGATCATCGTGCCGAGCAGAATACGCCATCGCCAATATTCGTATTCTTTATCCGTTCGAACGACGCTCTTCGTATTTTTCGTTTGATTCGACATGAAGCAATCTTTCTAATTCGTAAATTCAATCGAAGTCGACGCGGCGCTCCAAACGCGGCGTTATTTCTTCTGCGTTTTCGCCTGCACGAGGAGATCGCGTAACACGGAGATGTTGTCAAGAACAAGTTCCGGAGTCAGTCCGCTCTCCTTGAGCGTTTCAAGAGTCGCTTCACCCGTCAAAACAAGAACGCCCGGAATCTTTGCTCGGCGCGCCATTTCCATGTCGGTATAGATACGATCGCCGACCATCATGATCTCGTCGCGTTTCAAACCGTACTTGTCCATAATGCCGCCGATCATATTTTCGTCCGGCTTACCGGGAACGGCTTCCGGTTCGCGACCCGTCACGTCCTTAATAAGCGCTTGAACGGCGCCGCAGTCGACGAGTATCGTGTCGAGATCCGTCGGACAAACGGTGTCCGGATGCGTCGCAATATAAGGTTTCCCTTGACCGACCCAATAAGTCCCTTTGCAGAGTCGATCGTAAGTCAGCGTCGTGTCGAACGCGACGACGACGAGTTCCGGCTCTTCCTTTTCGTTGTATTCGTCGACCATGTAGTAGCCATGATCCTCAAACTCTTCGCGAAGACTCGCCGTGCCGAGAACGTAAATCTTCTTGACGTTGGGATAATGCGTCTTCAGATAGAAGAACGTCGCGGACGCCGACGTCGTTATGTTGTCCGGAGTCGCTTTAAGACCAAGCTTGAGAATCTTCGCAAGATAATCCTTCGCGCTCTTGGAAGAGTTGTTCGTTAAGAATGTATAGTCGATTCCGATCTTTTCGAGGGTTTCGAAGACGTCTTTGGTATACGGAAACAACGTTCCGCCTTTATAGATCGTTCCGTCCATGTCAAACGCAACGCGCTTAATTTTGGACAAATCGACTGTCGGATTCAAATAATGAACCGGATGATCGAGGATTGTGTACTCGCTCATATGCGCCTTCTCTCTCGTCGCGCGAATCCGCAACGGCTATTGTTACTTCTGACTAATCTTAGCGTCGTCTATTCGACGAAACGCGCGCAACACAATTGCGTCGCCGCGCTCATTATACAGCGCCGAGTCGTCGCTTTTCAAGAGCGGCAAAAGCCTTTTAACGAAATATCACGAAATTTCGCTCCGACGCGCGCCCCTTAACGTCATGACAAAGTGTGGTACAATGAATAAACGGCATTTTATTGAAATCCGACGCGACTTGCGCCAGTCTTCTTGCGATAAGAGGAAACTAGAATGGAAGCCCAATTGAATACGATCGAAGAAGCGATTGAATCGTTCCGAAAAGGCGAAATCGTCATCGTTATGGACGACGCCGACCGTGAAAATGAAGGCGACTTCATTTGCGCCGCCGAAAAGGTAACGCCGGAACACGTCAATTTCATGCTCAAATACGGACGAGGACAAACCTGCGTGCCGCTACTACCCGACACGTGCCGACGATTAGACCTCACGCAAATGGTGCAAGACAATACGGCGCCCCTCAAAACGGCGTTCACCGTCCCCGTCGATCACGTCAACGCGCGCACCGGCATCACCGCGCAAGAGAAAGCGATGGCTATTCGCGCACTCGCCGACCCCAATAGCAAAATCACCGACTTCGTGCGACCCGGACACCTCTTCCCGCTCGAAGCGAAGGAAGGCGGCGTTCTACGTCGCGCCGGACATACGGAAACCGCCGTCGACCTCGCGAGACTCGCCGGACTCTTTCCCGCCGGACTACTCACCGAAATCCTCGACGAAACCGGCGATCGCGCCACGAGAAACGAACTCGTCGAAATCGCAAAAAAATTCAACCTCAAGATCATTACCGTCGCCGACCTCATTAAATACCGACGTCGGCACGAAAAGATCGTCGAACGCGTCGCGGAAGCCGATCTGCCGACAAAATACGGCCGCGGGCGTATCTTCGCATACAAAGTTAAGTACGAAACGGGAGAACCGATCGCCATCGTCTACGGCGATCTCTCGACGAAAGACGCGCCCCTCGTCCGACTGCACTCGTCGTGCTTCACCGGAGATCTCGTCGCCTCGCTACGTTGCGACTGCGGAGATCAACTCCACCTCGCGCTTCAAATGATTCAAAAAGAAGGCGTCGGCGCCCTCGTCTACCTACCGCAAGAAGGACGCGGCATCGGACTCGTTGAAAAAATCAAGGCCTACGCCCTACAAGATAAAGGAATGGACACCTGCGAAGCCAACCTCGCGCTCGGCCACCCCGTCGACCTGCGCGACTACGGCGTCGGCATCCAGATCCTTAAGGACCTCGGTCTCAAAAAAGTGCGACTCATGACGAATAACTCCAAAAAGGTCGACGCCTTCATCTACGGCGGGTTCGACCTGACCGTCGAAGAGCAAATCCCCATTCAAGCGCCGTGCAACGAACACAATCGTTTCTACCTGGAAACGAAACGCGATAAAATGGGGCACAATCTGTCGAAAGATATCTAAATCGAACGCCTCGCGGAAACGATCAAAACAATAAAAAGCGCGAACGTCCTCAACGGAACGCTCGCGCTTTTTTCGTCCGGTCGCGTAGCCTCGCCTCGCCTAGCGCGCGATTTCGGTCGTCCGCGTCTCGCGAATCACCGTAACCTTAATCTCGCCGGGAAACTGAAGTCTCTCGCTCAACGCCTTTGCGATGTCGCGGCAAATCTTAGCGGCGCTTTCGTCGGTCGTTACTGCGGAATCAACGAGCACCCGCATTTCGCGACCCGCCTGAACCGCAAACGCCTGATTCACGCACGGAATCTCCATCGCGATCTTTTCGAGATCTTCCATTCTCTTGACGTAGTTTTCCATCGTCTCGCGACGCGCGCCGGGGCGCGCCGCGCTGCACGCGTCCGCCGCCGCGACAATCATCGTGTAAGGACTCGCGTCGCGCGTGTCTTCATGATGACGCAACGCCGCCTGAACGACCTCCGTCGGCTCGTTGTACTTCTTGAGTACTTCCGCACCGATCTGAGGATGCCCGCCTTCGATCTCGTGGTCGAGCGCCTTGCCTATGTCGTGCAATAGTCCGCAACGACGCGCAAGTTTCTCGTCGAGCCCCATTTCAATCGCGATCATCCCCGAAAGGAACGCCACCTCGACCGAATGCCTCAAGACGTTCTGGCTGTAGCTCGTGCGGAAATAGAGTCGTCCTAAAAGCGTTACCAGACGGTCGTTGAGTCCGTGCGCGTCGACCTCCTGACACGCCTCCATTCCGGCGCGTTGAATGAACGCGTTGACGTCCCGTTCCGCCTGGCTGTAAATCTCCTCAATTCTCGACGGGTGGATTCTCCCGTCGGCAATGAGCCTTTTCAACGCCAAGCGCGCGGTTTCGCGCCGCACCATATCAAACGCGCTTACGATAATGACTCCCGGCGTGTCGTCGATAATAACGTCGACGCCAGAAATTTTCTCAAACGTGCGAATATTGCGTCCTTCGCGCCCAATAACGCGGCCTTTCATGTCGTCGTTTGGAATATCGACGGTGCTCGTCGTCGCCTCCGAGGTATGCGCCGCCGCGTAACGTTGCAACGCCTGAAGACAGAGCGTCCGCGCCTTCTCTTCGCATTTCTCTTGCGCTTCATTTTCGCGCTTCAAAATCAACGCGCCTTGCTCTTCGATCAATTCGCGATCAAGTTTGTCCATTAGGATCTTCATCGCCTCTTCTTTCGATAAGTTCAACACGTCGTAGAGCGCGCGTTCCTGCTCGGATATTTTGAGTTCCAATTCGGCGTTCAACGCGTCTTGTCGATCGATCTTATTCGATAGTTCGGCGCGACTCGCGTTAATCTCTTTCTCTTGCGCGCGAAGTTCCGTCGCCTGTTGATCTAAATTCTCCTGTCGCGCGTTAAGAGAACGCTCTTTCGCGTTCAACTCGTCGTGCGCCTTGCGTTTTTCACTCTCCAACGCGTCCTTCTGACGCAAAAGCTCTTCTTTCAGCTCGATCTCTTTTTCGCGGCGGTAATTATCGACCTCCACGCGCGTGCGCGAGCGAATTGCCTCCGCTTCCTTATTGGCGAGCGAGAGAACGTCCTGCGCCTTCTCTTGCGCGTCCTTATTACGCTGATTCTCTAAATACCGCATAACCCAAAAGACGCCGCCGCCTGATACAAGCGCGACGCTTATGAACGCGATTACGAGAGTTAATATATGATGGGACTCCACTAACGTATTCCTAAATAGTCCTACGCAAGATTCGTCGTGCGATCCGCAAGAGATAAAACAGAGACGTCGTTCTCAGAAAAGTATCGCGCGCATGACGTCGCTGATTTGCCGCGCTCTCTACGACGTCGCGTCGCGCCTTCCGTTCAATCGCACACGCAATTGAAGAATATATCTTTACGCGTCGACCCGCCGCGCGCGGCTCGATCGTCTCGTAAAATTCGGCTCGCGCCGAAAACGAAGGCTGCAATCTTCGTTACGATCCTGTATGATCGAACGAAAATCGCAAGAAAGACACGTTTCTTGTTGATCGCGTCGAACGTCTTGCGACAATCAACACTTTACTATAGCCGTCGCGCGACGACCGGCGTTTCAATCGCGCCAACGCCGCCGCGACGTTGCTTCGGCGCTTGGAAAATTACGGAAAAACGTCGCGCGTTTCTCCGTCCAAACAACCTTGACGTCATTTTACACAACGGATTCAATGTGCGCAACAAGAAAATCTAAAATTTACCGTTAGAAACGCCGCAAACGGATTCGAGGAGTCGGAAACGCTCAATCGACGTCGCGCCAAAATAAAGAAAAAAAACGCAACCGACGCGAAATATAACGGAGGAGCGCGGTCTTTCTCCTCCGTCGTCAATGAAACGCGAAACGTCGATCAAAAGAAGAACGTCGTTAAAAACGTATTCTTGCGATCGAACGCGTCGCTCAAATCAGGGATCAACTCAGGAATCTCGGCGCGTCGACGTTACTCGTCCATAACGTCCTTCTCGCGATTCTTCGCAAGTTCGGTCGCTTTGTCTTCGTACTTCTTCGTGAGATCTTGAATCTTTTCCTTCGTGGAATCTCGCTCGTCCTCGGAAATCGTCTTGGCCTTTTCTTCCGAATCGACCGTCTTATTGCCGTCGCGACGAACGTTTCGAATCGCAATCTTGCATTCTTCACAAAGATCGCGAATCATCGTCGCCATTTTTCGTCGAACGTCCGTCGAAAGCGGCGGAATATTAAGTCGAATGACTTTGCCGTCGCTATTGGGCGCGTAACCAAGATCGGAATTCATAATACCTTTCTCGATATCCTTGAGCGTTCCGGCGTCGAAAGGACGAATCAAAATCTGCTGCGGTTCGGGGCACGCGATCGTCGCAAGTTGCTTCAACGGCGTCTCGGCGCCATAAGCGATTACTTTAACGCCTTCGACCATTCCCGGGTTAGCGCGTCCTGTGCGAACGCCGGCGAGTCCTTTGCGAAGTCGTTCAACGGCTTTTTCCATTCGATCTTCAACGTCTAACAAAATATCGTCGGTCGTCATAATCCAACTCCATTACATTGTCTTCCCGGCGCGCTCGCAAAACCGCGTCCGCGCAACGTCGCCGCGCACTGAGTATAACGAGAAAATTCTCCCGCGCAAGATCAAAACGCGAAAATCAGATTTCAAAAAAGGCCCTTGCGACGCGCGCAAGAGCCTTTCGTAAAGATCTCAACGAGAGAACGCGACGTTAAACGCCGCCGCGACAAAGAAGAAAATTACTTCTTTTTCTTATCTTTATCTTTGTCTTTGTCGTCGTCGTCTTCTACGTCTCCGTATCCGGAGCCGTAGTTATTGCCGTATCCGCCGCCGTAACTACCGCCGTAACCGTATCCGCCGCCGTAGCCGCTGCCGTAACCGCCGCCATAGCCGTAGCCGTAACCGCCGCCATAGCCGCCGCCATAGCCGCCGCCGTAGCCGCCGCCGTAACCGCCGCCGTAACCGCCGCCATAGCCGCCGCCGTAGCCGTAACCATAGCTGCCGCCGCCGTAACCGTAACCGCCATACCCGCCGTAACCGTAGCCGTAACCGCCGCCGTAGCCGCCGCCATAGTCTGTCGTCGAATCGTCGACGTTCGCGCTCTCATTGTAGAACGGATGCTTATCGTGCAGGTTCACAATGCACCCGAGAAGATTCGCGCCGTCGTCGACGAGCGATTTCACGCCGTTCACAACGTCCGGTCGCCCGCGACGTCGCACGCGGAAAATGTAAATAACGCCGTCCATGCGCGGAGCGATCGCCTGCGAGTCGTTCACGTAAAGAACCGGCGGCGTATCGACGAGAATCACGTCGTACATCTCGCGCAACCTCATAAAGAGATCGTCAAACTCCTGACTCGCGATCAGTTCGCTCGTCGTCTTACGCTTGTTGCCTGCGGTCATGACGTGCAAATTCTCAATCGCGGTCTGGTTAATCGCCTCTTCAATCGAGCAGTCCCCGACGAGCACGTTTGAAAGTCCGCGATCCTTCGACAAAGCAAACCACTTGTGAATATCCGGTTTGCGCATATCGCAGTCGACGAGCAAGACGCGCTTGCCGCTTTCCGCGACCTTCACGGCGAGGTTCGAAACAAACATCGATTTACCTTCGCCCGGGTGAGGACTCGTCGACATAACGACGAAGCATCCGTTCTCTTCTTTATGCTGCTTAAAGAGCCGCGTTCGCACTTGTCGGAAGATTTCGCACACGGTGTCGTTAGGCTTGTGATACGCGACGAGCGCCGGGAGATATTCGCCGTTCTTGATCGCCTTTTCTCGCGCTTTCTTCGAGTTCACGTCTTTCAACGATCCTTCCAAGGACGGAAGTTGCGCGATAATCGGCATTCTCAACGCGCGCACGATTTCCGCCGGGGAATGGAACGTCGCGTCGCTAATATCGAGCAAGTACGCGATCGCAACGCCGGCGACGAGTCCAAGCACAAAACCGACAAAAATAAACTTAAAGAGGTTCGGATAAACCGGCGTGTACTTCGGCTCCGCAGGAGTCAAGACTTCAAGCTGGTATGCGTTGACGTCGCTCATGAGCGCGATCTGCTTCAAGGACTGCTCGAGGTGCTCTTGCATGCTCTTGAGAGATTCAATCGAAACCTTCATCGAATCGATCGTTTCGCGATATTCGGTAACGCGACGAACTTCGTCGTCTTTCGCTTCGACGTACGAATTGATCTTAGTCTTTTCGTCTTTCAACTCTCTCACGCGACGATTGATAGCGGTAACGTATGCGTCAAAGAGTTGATGATAACTAACGATACCGACCTTACCTGTTTCAGACGCGGTTTTCGCTTTAAATTCCTCGTACTCCGCTTTAAGCGAGTCGAGTTGCGCGAGCAACGTTTGGACTTCCGGGTTGTCTTCGCCGAGCTTTCTTCGATCCCTTGCGTCGCTAAGTTGCGCTTCCTTATCGCGAATACGACTCGCGATATTTTGCTCGTTGAATGAGACCATACTCTGAAGACTAATCGACTCCCCGTCAGAACTTCCGCGCGCGGCGGAGATGAGTTGAATCAGCATACCGTCGTCGTCGCCGCCGGACATGAGCGCGATGAGTTCCGCTTCGGAAATATCCTGCGTGTTTCTTCCGCCGATCGAGGCTTCCAGCGATTCCAGTCGGTTCTCCAACTTCATAATATGGAAGTCGATTTCGACCATATTTTCGCTCATTTTAATAAGCGAAGTCAAAAGCGGGTTGGCGTCTTCGCTTCCGATGAACGTGATCGCCGAGTTTTGGATATATTCAAAGAGCTGTTGCTTCTTCTCTTTGATTTCCTCTTCGATCGACGTTTTTGAGTCTTGAATCGCCTGGCGAACGTCGTCGTTATTGCGGTTGTATTTTTCGGTAAAATACAACTGATACTGGTCGACGACCGTATTGACGATCATCGCGGCTTCTTCCGGATTTCCTGAAATACAGCTTACGGTAATCGTGTTCGTTTCCTTTAAGTCGCGTTGATCGCCGCCGACTTTTGCGGAGACCATTTTAGAAAGCGTTTGGACGGCTTTCTGCTCGTTTTCGCTTTCTGCGAGTTCGCGCAACGATTGCGTTTTAAGAAGGTTTCGCAGCTCTTGGTTGGAGAGGATCGTCTTCCAAGCGCCCGCCAAAATACGCGACGATTTGAAGATTAACGCGTGCGTTTCAATTTTATCGCCGCGCAGGTTCTGCTGCATATTTCCGGTCGCGCCGCGTTCCACGCCGCTCAGAATCGACATAGAGTTCGTCGCGGGAACGTAAACGTTAGACGATGCGGAAAATTCCTTTTTTTGCGTCGTGAATAGGTATCCGGCGCCGGCGGTTCCGACAACGGTCGCCAAAATAATGATCCAAATCTGACGCTCAAGAATGCTAAGAATATCGAAGAAATTCAGTTCGCGTCCGCCGCCGACCGGTATGCCGCCGCCGCTTGCGCCTCCGCCGCCGCGAAGGACTATTTCCGACTGACGATCTCCGTAGCGCCCGGATCGTGATTTGTGCGGACGACTCGACTTCTCATTCGATCGCGATTTTTGCTCGTCGCCGCGCGGCGCGCTCGACGCCTGATTCTCAGGAATATTGCTCATCTAACTATCCTAAATCACCCAAAACTTCACGTTTCTATTATTCGATCTACGTCGACTCCTCAAAGACGCGCCGTCAATCTCTCAATTAGATTACTTTGCGCCGTCAATGTTCCAAAAGAGAACGGAGACCATCGCCAATCAGCGGTCGTCTCACGACCCTACGCTTCAAAAAGTCGACGTCTATCGGGTTGAATCAGTATACAGATTCTCGCGATTTTGTAAAAGAGGAGTTTAAATCCATACTTCCCGGCGACTTAAATCAAGATAAAAAGGATAATCAAGCAAATCAAACTAAACAAACAAGCAAAGATAAAGAACCTTTTCCACAGATACATATTATTCCAGCCATTTATTCGCTACACTTTCAAACAATGTTAAGATAAACAATATAGTCAAGGTTAAAAAAACGAACATGAGATATTTACCCAATCATACCAAGATTTACTTACTAAACAAAATACGCAATATCTAAAAGACGCGCAATTTTTATCAAAATTAAGAAAAAATATTTTTTCCGAACTTTTTCACCGCCGCCTTCTGTTTTGTACCAAAACGTCGCCGTCCTTTAACGCAACGGAATCCGCGGCGATTCTATCCCCTATCTCGGCGCGGAGCAAATCTGTCGATCTCACGCTTAAACGCGCGAATCGATGATCATCGTAAGGCGTTTCCTTCTCGACCAGTCCCATCCCGTTCGCGTCTCCTGTCTTCGTCTCCTGTCCCCATCCTGATCCTTCCTTCTCAACATTCCAGAAGGAGGTTCAGGCAATTCAGAACCTCTCGCAACTTCATCCGCTAACAAACGCTTTGTCTCCAAGAAAGATTTTCACCAATTCTTCCAATAATCAATTTGCAATCTCTTTGCTCAAAAAGATCCGTCTTCTTCCTCTGAAGACGTCGCTTTCCAAGGTTCTGCCGATTTACGCAACCACACTCAACGAACCGTCGGAAACAATTCGGTGAAAACGAGCGTTCGATAACCAGACCTAGGAACACTAAAATATAAACCAAACAAGAGACAAAGAAGAGACAAAGTCGTCGAGGAGGTCGAGCAAGCGCAAGAAATAAAAAATGGGAAGACAGAGTACCTATCTTCCCATTTTCTAGGCGATTGTCCGTTTGTTCCCGTACTGTCGCATACGAGACGCTAAGCCGACTTTACTACTTCGAAACTCTTTCCGGAAGGAAGCAAGCAACGATAGCGGTAGCAAGTCCACCGGCGCCAAGAATACCGGCAAAACGACCGAAGTTCGGTTGGCTGCTCGGATAGGGGCTCGGCATGCTCGGTTCCGCCGGATAGGTCGGATACTGAGGAGCTTGCGGAGCGGCTTCCGCCGGCGTGCTCGGCGTGTTGTTCGGGTTGAGCATATTGTTCAACTCGCTGTCGGAAACTTCATCCAGTCCTTTATCGGAAAGGACGAGATTAACAGTCGTAACGCTACTTCCAGCGCTCGGAGCTTCTCCGGCGTCTTCAGCGGATTGAGTGTAGCTTTCGCTCGCGGCGGCTTCGGCGTTGAGCGTAACGGTCGTGCTTCCGAAGTAACCGGTGGACGGTTGTTCGGCGGAAATTTGATAGAAGCCGGGTTCGAGTTCTTGCTCGACTTGAACGCCGCGAGGATTGATGCGGCTGTCGTCGACGACCTTATTGGAGTTGACGTCCATGATCGTGTAGTGTACGTCGCGCGTCGGAATCGTTCCGGCAGGGGTTTGAGAGTAGAAGTTAATGTGAAGAACTTCAGCCTGCGCGGAAGCGACAAAGGTCATAGCCAACGCCGCGACGAGGAGCGCAACAAATTTTTTCATTTTATCACCGTATTCCTTTTGTAGGTTTTTTCGTACAGCGCTTGTATAAAAACCAACGGATAGGATTGTATCGCGCCCAATACGAAACAATCGCCATTCAACTCTTGGTATTTTATACCGCAGTGCAGAAAAAATCAAGCGTCTTTTCAAAAAAAACGCCTACTTTTTTATTTTTTCTCGCAAAACAATCTCTTTTACCAAGACTGCCTCGTTACAACCGGTCGTCGCGACGGCGCTCAAGCCGTCGCAACAACAGATCAACGTTCCACTCTAATTCGTTTTCGGCGGGACACGATCGCGTTTTAACGATCTCGAGAAACGTTTCGTAGTACCAAATCGTTCCATCGCGTCCGCCGCGAAATCGGCTAAGAATCGCGTCGCGATCATTCGAGGCGCCCAACAGACGCGCAAGCGAAGCCGCGTTGTCAATCTTATCGCACGCCGCGACGAGCAACGAATCGTCCGGCGCTTCGCGCATTCTCGCCAAATAACGCTCTTTGCGCTCGCGCCAAGGTCGTTTCTGCTCCGGATCCTCCGTCGTCGAATCGGAGACGTCGAGCACCGTGCGCAAGACGCGTTCGCCGAACTCGCGACGCACGCGCTCGCCAATCGTCATTCCGCCGCAATCCTCAACGACGTCGTGCAACAACGCCGCGATCGCTACGTCTTCCGTCGCGCCGTACTCCAACGTCGCGGCGGACACGCGAAGCGGATGCGCGATATACGGGACGTTCCCATTCTTCCGCGTTTGGTTCCTATGCGCCTGAGACGCGAAAACCAAAGCCGCGTCGTAACGTTCGCTCAGCATGACTCGCCTCACACGACGTCCGAAACAGACGCCTATAGCCGTACTTATATTTTATTTCATTCCAACGCGCCGTCAAGAATAAATACCAAATTTTCTCAAAATTCCAAATTTAACGGCTCTTTATCCGTCAAATAAAGGTTTGAAGGATCGTTCAACGATCGAATTTACTCTTGACCTGGATTAAATCCAACCAAACGGTTCCGACTCCGCTTAAAACGCCTATTTCGATCGTCGCCTCTTTAGTCTTCGCGGGAACCGTTTCTTCTTGCTGAAATTCCGTCCAGTCGGTCGTTTCGCTATCAACGCCCAACACGGTCGACGCGCCCAATTCCTTGCGTTCCTTATCCCAAAACACGATTCGAACGACGTCGACGCCGTTCGGCGACGCTTCGCGTTCGACGCGCTCCGCGTTATACGCTCCGGAAACGATGATTTTGCGAACGCTCCCGCCGTCCAGAGGGAAATTCTGTCGCAACGTCGATTTCAACTCGTTTACGCGCTGATTTTCCCGGATTCCGTCGCCGTATTCGAGCGTCTTGTCGCGCCGATCCTCCGGAAGAGTCGCGGCTAGTCTCCGCGCTTCGTTGCGTTCTTTCTTCAATTGCTCCGCATAAACAGGCGCGTTGTCAAATCGACACGCGCGAACTCCGTCGTACGCGGCGCTCGAAAGAACCTCGACGTTAAACGCGTCGCGCCACCCGACCGGCGCGATCGCGCGCTTCACGTTGATTACAGACGCGGACGCGGAACCTTCGGTTTCGACGTCTTTGGGAGCTTCGTTGACTCCGGTGGGAAAGACGTCAAATTCCTCAAAACTTCCGCCAACAACCAATTCCGCGCGCTTTTCTCCCGCCTTTTTATTATCTCTATTCGACTCAAAACAATCGAGCATCACGGGAAAAAGCGGAACGACCGTCGTCTCGTCGCCGCGCTTTTCGACGACCGTCAAGATCTGTCGATAGTCGTCCCCAACAGGCGCCGCGATCTTTCCGCCGTCCTTTAATTGCGCGACGAGCTCGTCCGGTATCGAGTCGACGCCATGCGCCACGACGATTTTATCGTAAGGAGCGTAAGCGCTCCATCCGGTCTCGAGCGCGCCTTCTTTCAGGGCCATATTGCCGTACTTTAAACTTTTCAGAACGGCGGCGGCGCGGCGCGCTAGCTTCTTGTCGACGCCGACGGCGTAGACTTCCGAAACGATCCCAGAGGCGACGGCGGCGACGTACCCGACGCCTTCGTCGACGATCAAAACGCGATCTTCCGATTGTAGATCCGCCGCGTCGAGAAGATACGCGACGTCGAGCGGCGATTCCAGACGCTTTCCGTTTTCGAGCGGAACTTCGACGTTGCGGTACGCTTCGGCGCGCAATTTCTTCGGCGCAAAGTCGGCGCGCGGCGTTCGCGCGATCGCTCTTAAAACGCGAGCGTCTTGAAATCGTTTCGTCGGCGCAAGGTCTTCGAGAACCATTCTCATCGCTTCCGGAACGACAGGTCGTTCCGCTTGCGCGTCGCTCTCGCGCGATTTCTTCGTTTTTCCGCGCAGACTATTAGGCGCGATCAGAACGCTCGCCTCGTCCGTTTCGCTCGGCGCCGTCGTTGATTTCGACGTTGCGTTTGTCGTTGACTTAGCGGTCGACTTAGCCGTCGGCTTCGTCGCTCCGACAGTCTTGGTCGACGCCGCGCTCCGAACGTCGTTTTTTTTCGGCGAGGAGTCGGAGCGCTCGATCCCTTGTTCCGTCGCAATCGCGTCGTCGGTCGAATTCGTCTTCGAAACGCGCGCGGTCGTCGAAGGCTTCAATTTAACCTGCGCGGCGTCGGTCTGAACGCCCAACGTCGCCACAA
Organism: uncultured Planctomycetota bacterium; assembly: GCA_900317365.1. GTDB lineage: Bacteria > Planctomycetota > Planctomycetia > Pirellulales > Thermoguttaceae > RUG369. Next base: position 24,400 of record ONGM01000152.1, on the reverse strand, counting down.
TCGTCGCAAAGACGATCGAACACCATGCGTTTCGTCGTTTCAAGCGGAACTCTCCTTATCGCGCTACAAGCGCCGTTACGCGGTTATGCCGCGAGTTAAGGTCATGAACGCCGTCTCTAGGTTGACTTCCTCTTCGCTGAACGACTTGATTCGGAATTTTCGTTCGACGAGTCGAGGAAGCAATCCCGCATAATCGTCGAGTCCCAGCCCCTTCTTAATAAAAACGCGAATCGCTCCGGATCGATCGAGTTCCACACGGTCGACGCATTCGTCGTCCGCCAGGAATTTCATGCAACGCTCAACCTCTTTGACGCGCTTTTCGTCGTCGTTTTCCGCGAGTTCAATCAGAATGGCGATTTGGTCGCGCACGCGTCGCATAACGTCTTCGACTTTCGCGTCGACCAGAAGTTCGCCGCGCTCAATAATTCCAACTTTATTACAGACGTCCGCAAGTTCCGGAAGAATGTGGCTCGACACCATAATCGTCTTACCGCTTCCGCCGAGTCGTTTGAGGAGTTCGCGAATCTCGATACGAGCGCGCGGGTCAAGACCGCTCGCCGGCTCGTCGAGCAAGAGGACCTGAGGATCGTGCAAAAGAACGCGCGCCAGCCCGAGGCGTTGCGTCATACCGCGGCTCAAACTCGTTACCAACGCTTCGCGTTTGTATCCCAAATCGACGAGTTCCAGGACTTCGTTGCACTTCTTTCGTCGCGCTTCCCCCTTCACGCGGTACGCGGCGGCGAAAAACTCCAAGTACTCGATGACCTTCATGTCGTCGTAGACCCCGAAAAAGTCCGGCATAAAACCGATCAGACGTCGAATCTCTTTCGGACGCGTGTAGATCGACATTCCGCAGACGTACGCTTCGCCCTCCGTAGGCTGAAGCAACGTCGCAAGCATTTTCATCGTCGTCGTTTTTCCCGACCCGTTCGGACCAATAAACCCGAACAGATCGCCTTCGTTGAGCTCCAACGTCAGTTGTTTCAGAGCAAATAGCTTGCCGTATTGTTTCGTTAAATTGACAGTTTTTATCATAGGTCCACCGACAGCAGGCAAAAGGTCGTAAAATCGCGTTTCGATAATCTTCAACGGCGCCGTTACTTTTCTTCGTCCGTCGCGTAATGCGAGTTGACGACGGTCGTCGGCGCGACGATACGCACAACGAGAAACCGTCGTTTCGTATCCAAGCCGTCTAACGTAACGTCGGAAGACGCAAACTTGTCGCTCGTTCCATAAAGCCCGTATTTTTCCAACGTTTCGATTCGAGCGTTTTTATAAACCTCTCCGCGTTGTTTCGCGATCTTCATTTGGTAGCGCTCACGTTCCGTAACGTCGTTCGCCTGACGCACCTGTTCTGCCGACGGACGGTAGACTTCATTGTCCGGATCGACGATCGTACCGTAAATCACGGCGCGTCCGCATCGCAATAGCGCGCTCAAATCGACGTCGCGAACAAGTCGCTTCTCAATGCCAAAGAGTTCGACGCCGCCGGCAAAGTCGTAAAACGACGCCGCGCGGAGTATGTAAGGAACGCGCATCGAATCGGAATTGTAGTTGTTGGCGTCATAAACGGTCGCGTCCGTCGGAATCGAACTACGATGTTCATTTAGCGCGCGCTGAGGATCGAGTCGAATCGCGCCCGCGTCGAGAACCGTCTCGCCGGGAGGAAGCGTGCCGAGAGAATACGCGCATCGATCCGTTATGACGTACGCGGAATAGATCGGAACGTCGAACGGATTGACCAAAACGCCGCGCAACGTCAAACCGTCGTCGCGCAATTCTTCCGCCTTAGGCAGTTCGAGACGTCCCGTCCAACGTCCGTAAAAACTCTTGCTCGAGCGCTTGGCCAGCGGAACGCCCGATATTGCGCCTGCGGAAACGTCGTACGCGCGATCCCACAATTTCGGCGCGTACGAACTATGCTCCGAGCCGCCGAGTCCGGAACCCGAAAGCGGCAACGGTCGCAACTCGACGGACGCGTCCGAAACGGCGTCAAAAGACGGCGCGTATTTTATGTCGTAACGCGCGCCGTACGGTGAATAAAGTCCGATCCACGTCGTGTTGCGCACCGTTCCCGACGTTAAGTCAACGTCGAGAAGATCGTATTGATTCATCGCGCATTCCTTCGGCGTGCGAGACTCGGAAATCGCTATCGCCACGCCGCAAAAGATCAACGCGGAAATGGGAAACGTCGCCCACGTTATCATCGGCCTCTTAAAAAGACGCTTCGCAATAAACCAATCCAAAGGCGCGACGACGACCAAATAAACTAAAATCAACGTCGCGATCACGGCGAAAGGAATCGGACGCGCCGTCTGAAAAACGTCGGCGGAACTACGCGCCTGACCGGACACGTCAACGTATCCGCGATTCACCATGCCGACGCCGCCGGAACGCGCTCCTATCGCCGCGTCCGGATTATATCCCAAAAGTTTCGCCGTTAAACGTCCCCTACCCGACCAGTTGGAAATCGGCGGCTCCGATAAGTTCGCGGCAAAATAAACAATCGAGCCTAACCCGACCGGACGCGACACAAGCGTCGGCGTCTCCGCTTCCTGAATCTCAACGCGCGCGCCCGGCTTTAACTCGGTTACGACCGGCGTCTCCAAAAACGGACTCGACTTCGAACCGGTCATCACGAGATTCTTTACGTTCTGCAACTCGCGCGTCAACGCGCTCCACGCGCGAAATTCGTGCGCCTTATCGGCGACCTGAGTTCCCGGAGAAAGAAATCCCAAAGTTCCTTCCGGCTTTAAAAGCGGAAGGGATTTTTTACCGGCGAGCAACACGACGTTGCCGCCGCGTTCCACCCAGCGTTCAATCGCCTTCATGCGCGGAGACTCCGGAGAATCCTCGCCCTCGTATATCGCCGCGTCTTCCGTCGTCAGAATCAATCGATCGACCGCCTCGTACGCGCGATAATCCGTCGGCAAATCGGTTATGCGATCCACCTTAACGACGGACGGACGGCGCTCTTCGTTCCAACGCATTTCGGCAAACGCCTCGTTGAGACCAATTTTATCGTTGCCAACGACGAAATAAATCGGTCGCGAAGGAGACTGCGGCTTGGCAAAATCCTTACCGGGCTTCAACGTCGTTTCCGACTCGCCGAGACGAACGGTTAAGTCGGACGTCGCTTTAGTCAAAAGTCCAACCGTCTCGATAACGCCGGCGCGCGCCTCGTCCAAGGTCGCCTCTTTCCGCATGACAAACGGCGCGCCGTCGGAATCGACCGACTCCACCGATAAAATCAACGGCGAAGACTCGCTCGATTCCGTCGGTGTGAATTCAACGACGAGACGCGTAAGAAACCCCGTCTTATACGCGCCGTTGACGCCGACTTTAACGCTCGTTATTTCGCATCCGCCGTCCGCCGCGACGGTCGCTTCGGTCGCGCGCGCAAACCAGAACGCAATCAACGCAAACGCGACGTAAAAACACGCGCGACGCGCTCGCGGCGCTTTCCTCGGAAACGCACCTGGTCGTCCCATGCTCCACAACTCCTTCCACGCGCGCCGATAGCGCTCGCGCAACGGCGCCAAGACTCGCTACGGCTTCTCTGAATTTGGACACTCGCAAACCAGCTTGCCGCAACCGGGACAGCCTTCGCCGTATTTGTCGACAAGCGCCTTGTTCAAATCGACGCCGACAACGTTCGCTATCGTCGTCAACCACGCGAGAACGTCGGCAAATTCTTCTTCCTGCTCTTTCAGCGTCCCGCTGCGCAACGCCGTCGACAACTCGCCGACCTCTTCCATTAGCCACATGAACGTGCCGGCGACCCCGCGCTCCACGTCCTTTTCGACGTACATTCGACGAATCAATTCCTGAAAATCGGAAATCGACAACGCCTTGGGACGACGTTCGCCCGTTAATTCGTTTTCCATTCCTAGCGCCTCATTCTATCGCATAACCGCGCGCCTATATCGACGCGCGCAATGCATTATACACGCGACGCCGCTTGCGCGCCACCCCCTCAAAAAGTTCGCGCGCGCTACTCCGATTCCGTTGTCTCGCCGACCTCCGACTCTTTATCGACCTCGCGCGACGCGTTAAGCATGCGCGCAAATCCCGGGGACGCGTACGTCGCGATTTCAGATTCCTCGTACGGCGGCTCGCTCGACGCGTCGACGACTTGAAGCAACGCGTACTCAAAGCGCTCCGACACTCCCGGGATCTCGCGTTTAACCGCTTCCACCGCCTTTAAAAACTCCTCGCCGCCCAAGACGCACAACGCGCTCGCCAACGCGTCCGCCGTCGTCGCCGTCGGCGCCAACACGGCGGCGACGCAACGACGCGTCAACGGCTCGCCGGTTCGCGCGTCTATAATATGCGAATAGCGCGCCCCGTCGATCTCGACGTAACGATTCGCGTCCCCTGAACTCGCGATTCCAACGTTCGAAAAATCGCCGTAAAACGCCGGCTCCTCGCCTAACGACGCCACGCCGACGCGCCAGCCCGCGCGACCTGGCGGAGGATCGCCGATTCGTAAATCTCCGCTCGCGTTGATTAGCGCGGACGTTATTCCGCGCGCGCGCAATACCGCCAACGCGTCGTCCAACGCTATTCCCTTCGCGATTCCGCCGACGTCAAACCGCACGCCCCGCTCCGTCTTAACGCCGTCCGCGTTAATATCCCAAACGTTAAGACCAATGCGCTTCTTCGCCTGATCCAACGCCTTCTCCGGCGGACGCTCGTGAAAATAACGACTGCGACGCCATAATTTGACGACGGAACTGACCGTCGGATCAAACGCGCCCCCTGTCAACTCGCAATACAGCCGCGATTCCTCGAGCGCGCGACGTAAATCGGCGCTCGGCTGCGTCCGCTCGCCGGTTTCGTCAATTCGACGACACAATTGAATAATCTCGCTCTCGGGATCCCAATCGGACAGAGTCGCGTTCAGTTCGTCGAAGCGGCGCCATACGGCTTCCGCCGCGCTCTCCGCCTCGCGCGCGTCCTTCGCGTAAAGCGTTACGGACACGGGAACGCCCATCTTCTCCTCGTGAAATTCAAATCGCTCCAACGACGCGTCCGCGCCGATCGTCCCGCACGGCGTTAATAGCGCCGCAAACGTTAGCGCGATATATAATAGTCCGATTCCGCTCCGCATTCCGCCAGCCTCGCGTTAAAAAAAGACGAATCGCCGTCTTCATCGACGAACGATTCGCCTCGCTAATCCTGTCGTTCTCGCCCTCAGTTAAGCAAGCTGCATCACGACGTAAAGATACCCGTCCGACGTCTCAAACAACGTTCGATAGTCCGGGATGAAATAAAACGCCAGAGTATCCTCCGCGCCGATGTTCTTGAAAAAGTCGTTGAGGAACTTCGAATCAATTCGGATTTCCGTTTTGTCGCCTTCCGACGGAGAATACGCGATCGGTAAGTCCACGCTCGATTCGCCTGTCGCCTCGCCTGCCGCCGCGATATTGACGTTGCCTTCGCTAAAACGGAACCACACGCCCGGCTTCTCCTCCGTCGCGACAATTTCCGCCTGACGGATCGATCGCGCAAGCTCGCCGGCAATGAAATCCACGCGCTTCTTATCCGTGCGATCCGGAATGATCGTCTTCCAGTCCGGAAAACGCCCCGACATGAGATGGACGGAAACGACGACCGAACCGACGCGCGCGTACGCCTCGTCCCCTTTGATCGCTATGTCGACGCTCTCGGCGTCCCCGATCGAGCGCTCGATCAGGTTCAACGCGCGCGGAGGAAAGATCGCCTGAATCTCCTCGACTCCGCCCCCGACGTACTCCGACGCCGTCTCTTGAAACGCCAATCGCCGCCCGTCCGTCGCAACGGCCTGCGTGCGATCCGCGCTAAAGATCATCTTAACGCCGCGAAGCTCGTAATGCGTGTTGTTCGTGTCCGTCGCAAATACGGTTCGACGAATCAAGCCTGTCAAAGCCGACGACGCGATCTTGACGTAACTGTCCTCGGTAAAGGGCGCGACCGTCGGGAATTTGTCAACGCCGTCGATCATATCGAGCTGATACTTGAATCGCCCGCCTTTAACGAGAAGCCGCCCGCCGTCGAGTTCGATCGAGATCTCTTCGTCGTTCGTCTCCGCGAAAATCTGGCGCAGAATCTTGGCCGGCAAAATCACCTCGCCGGTCTGTTCTACGGTAAAACCGTCTTCGACGTTCATAACGGCGCGCCCGCCGACCTCTTTGCCGTCCGTCGCCATGAGTAAAACGGTCTTCTCATCCACAATCATTTTAACGTTCTGCAAGACAGGTCGAACGTCGTGAGACGAGACGAACGACGAAATCAAAGAGAACATCGGCACAAACTTGTCGCGTCGACAACGTATTTTCATGACGGCTTTCCTCAACGATTCTATAGCGAAGCGACGGAACGAAGCGCTGTCGAAAGAACGCGTTTTTTTAACGACCAACGTTCGTCGCATTCATATTTGTCTGAGAAAGGCGCCTTATCCAAAGGTTCAACGCTATCGCACCGGAAAATCTACGCGAAAAACGACAAGATCAAAGAATAGGCTCCTTTTCGTGGTTCAGTATAACACAAATTGAGCTTGAAATCAAGCGAAGAAGCGTCTGACGCGACGAAACGCGCCGAACTGCAACGATACAATCGGAACAGCCGAAAAAAGCTCAAAACAATCCCCGTTATATATCACGGGATATAACCTCAAAGAAAAGCTGATTAAAAAAGAAAAATCCAGAAGAATTGTTATTTGATATTTATTAATATAGTAGTAATAATAGTGATAAATCAAATATTGTAAGCAACCGACGAGGTTCTACGAGCAAATTAATATCATTTCGACGTTTACCTCCTCGACTTGGTGTGTTGATAAAATACAAATAATGTGTCATTTGTCTGTAAGTTGACGTCAGAGAATGTCAGTGAAAATTCAGGTGTTTTTTAATTAAAAACAAAATCGGAAATTTACTGACATTTATTTACAAATAAAAAACGTTTTATCAACAACCAAACAGCGCGCAGGATTGAATGGAAACAGAAACAATGTATGAAATGAACTGTAATAAGAAGGACTGGGAACGCCGACGACTTTTGTTTGTAGGGAGAAAGACGCGCAGGAGAGAAAGAAATCAACAGGAGAAATCGACTAGACGCGTCTCGTTGAGCGAGGCGCAAGGCGGAAAGAAGGATAGACGCGGCGACGACCGTTTGGAAAAAGACCGCTTGGAAAAGGAATGGAAATAAGGGGAGAGGGGGGATAAGGCGAAGGCTCTAGGGGGTTCAGTTTTCAACGTTGTTTCGGGCGGCGTCGACTTCCGTCTTCGCGAAGGCGTAGAACGCCACGCCGACGAACGCCGCCGCTGCGGAGGCGAGGCGATACGCGACGCCGATCGTCATGCCGTAACCTAATTCGAAAGGCGCGCGTCCGGGAATCGAGAAGAGAGGATAGAGTTCGTCGAGGAAGTATTCGAGCGGACCGGCCGAGAGTGGAATGACGGAACCGACGTTTCCGAGGCAGTATAGCACGCAATGGTCGGCGACGCTCGGAACGGCGCCGAAAATACCGCGCGCGATGAAATAGAGGGACGCGGAGAATCCCAGATGAACGCCGAGCGTTGCGACGAAGGAATATAGGAGAGTTCTTTTGCGTTGGTTGTACGCGAGGACGGCGTAGGTGATTTTACTGAGGATATTTCCGACGAACGGGATTTTTTGCGCGAATTTTTCGCGACGCCGTCGTTCGCTCGACGGAATGGCGACGAAGGCGAAGAAAGCGACGGCGAGCGCGGTGAGGACGACGACGCCGCGCGTTGCGATTTTCGCGGTTGGCGCGTCGATGCGGTAGAAGCCGTCGGTAAAGACGAAGACGAGACCGAGAACGAACATCGCGAAGAGTCCGATCGCGCGGTCGACGACGACGCTTGCCGTTGATTTGGCGAGGGGGACGCCGTTCTTCTTACTGAGCGCCGCCACTTTAATGGCGTCTCCGCCGACGATCCCGATCGGCGAAAGATTGAACATGAACCCGATGAAACCGTATTTGAGCGAGTCGACGAGCGAGAGCGGCGCGTCGAGCGCTTGAACGAGCGCGCGCCATCGGAGAATGGTAACGACGGTGGCCAGAAGGTTGAGCGCGACTCCGATTCCGAGCGCCGCGAAATTTAGGTCGGCGATTTTAAGTTCGCTGAACGCCGTTCCTTTCATGGCGCGGTAAACGAGCGCTCCGAATATAAGGGCGACGATCGACGTTTTAACTAGGAATATAATGAATTTTTTCATTGTGATCGCGGTGGTTTTAGGGACGTCGCGCCAGGTTATGGGACTTCGGGACGACAAAGTTGATATTGTAGAGGATTTTTATCTCTTATCAAGCGACGCAGAAAGGCGAACTTGTTGTTCTTTGACGCGAAAGAGTTCCGCATTTAAAACGCGAGAGGAGTAAAAAAAAATACGAAGGTATTTAAAATAGAGAAAACGTGTGTATAATGGACGAGGCGTCTACGCGCAAGGCGGTGGGCGCGGTGAGATCATGCGTTGGGCTATTAGCGTAGGACAGAGTGAATGGGCGCAACATTGAGAAATGTCAGTCGAGAAACGATCGAGGCGATCGTTCGTCAAATACTTCGCGACACTCAAGGATCGTCGGCCGACGTCGCGTCGGCGGTGGTTTCCGCATTAAACGGTAGCGCGCCGGTCGTAGCGCCGAGCAAGCCGGAATTAGTCGTTAGTATTTCCGCGCGCCATATTCACCTGACCGACGCCGACGTGGAGACGCTCTTCGGTAAAGGCAAGACGCTCACGAAAATGAAGGATCTGTACCAAGACGGGTTCTTTGCGGCGAACGAGACCGTTATGTTGATCGGTCCGCGCAAAAGAATGTTGCCGTCGGTGCGCGTTCTTGGACCGACGCGCAAAGAATCGCAGGTGGAGCTTTCTTATACGGACGCGATTTCTCTTGGAATCGACCCTCCGGTGCGCGAGAGCGGCAAGCTTGACGGAACGCCGGGATGCGTTCTTGTTGGTCCTGCCGGCGTCGTCGAATTGAAGAAAGGCGTCATTCGAGCGGCGCGACACGTTCACATGGGACCGAAAGACGCCGAGTATTACGGCGTTAAAGACAAGGACATGATGAAATTGCGCGTTGAGTCGGGCGTGTGTTCCGTCGTATTCGAGGACGTTCTTGTGCGCGTCGGCGAAGGGATCAAGTTGGAAGTGCACCTTGACACGGACGAAGGGAACGCCGTTGACTTAGAGCACGCCAAAAAGATTGAGCTGCTTAAGTAGCGATCTTGGGACTGAGACCGTTCGGTTTCAGAGACATGAACAGAAAATTGACGCGAGATTTCTCGCGAACGAAATAAATTAGACGATAAATCGCGGAAGCGTTAAACGGAATGTTTGGCGTCATGCGAGACGACTTTCCAATCAGAACTGGAGATCAATAATGATGCAAGCGTTGGGAATTCTCGAAGGCAAGGGGTTTGTTACCCTGTTTGAAGCGACGGACGCCATGATGAAAGCGGCAAACGTTCAATTTCTCGGTTGGGACAAGCCGGGTAGCGGAATCGTTACGGTCTTCGTCACCGGAGACGTGGCCGCCGTTAAAGCCGCGACCGACGCCGGCGTCGCCGCGGCTTCTCGTATTGGCGAGATCACGGGCGTTCAAGTGATTCCGCGTCCGAACGTCGACGTTGAAAAAGTTCTTCCGCAACTCAAGAAATCCGCCGCCGCTCCGGCTGCGAAATAGTTTGCGATTTTACGCGTAAAGCGCGGCGTCGAATTTGAACTTTGAAGTTCAAATGGGCGATTCGAGAGACTATCAAACAGATAAAACACAGCGTTAAGGAAAATAGAAATGAACGACGCGATTGGATTGATTGAAACGAAAGGCGTTTTGGCTCTGGTAAACGCGACCGACGCGATGGCGAAGGCTGCGGACGTTACGGTTGTTAAAAGAATTCAGATTGGCGGCGGTTTCGTCACGACGATCGTGCGCGGCGACGTCGGTAGCGTTCGCGCGGCGGTCGACGCAGGCGCGGCGGCGGCGGAGTCGGTTGGCGAGCTGAAAGCGGCGCACGTTATTCCGCGTCCGTCCGCAGGACTCATCGACGCTTTCACTGCGTAACGACCTACGCATGGCGGCGCGTAGCGCGTCGCCGAACGGTTTAGGTAGAGCGCGGCGACTTCGGAGTCTTTATCGATGAAAATCTTAGTGGCAAATCTGGGTTCGACAAGCTTTAAGTACAGCTTGTACGACATGGACGACGAGCGACTTTTGGCGCGCGGACGCGTGGAGCGAATTGGCGAAGCGTCGAGTCCGTGCCAAATTTCAATCGGCGATTTTAAGAAGGAAGAGAACGTTTCGGCGCCGGATCACGGCATCGCCGTTCGAGAATGTTTGCGACAGTTGACCGATCCGGAAACCGGAGTCCTGAAAGACTCGAGCGAAATCGCCGGCGTCGGGTTTAAGGCGGTTTTTGCGAAGGGATATACGGGCGTGCAACGCGTTACGGACGATCTTCTCGCGGCCATGGAAGAGTTCAACGCCGTTCTTCCCGCGCACAATCCGCCGTACGTGCGCGCCATGCGCATGTTGAAGAAATCGTTGCCGGACATTCCTCTTGTCGCCGCCTTTGAGACGGGTTTTCACGAAGAGATTCCGACCCGCAATCGTTATTACGGGGTTCCGTTCGAGTGGGCGCAGCAGTACGGCGTTCGACGCTACGGATTTCACGGCGCGAGCCATCGTTATATCGCGACGCGATGCCGCGAGATTTTTGGCGCGGACAAGCGCATTGTGAGTTGTCACCTCGGCGGATCGAGTTCCGTATGCGCGATCGCGAACGGCAAGAGTCGCGCGTCGAGTATGGGCGGCAGTCCTCAGACGGGTCTTTTGAACAATAATCGTTGCGGCGATTTCGATCCGTTCTGGTGCTCGTACTTAATGAAGAAGTTGAACGTGTCGTTGGACGAGCTTCTTCAGACGCTTGCGACGAAGAGCGGTTTGCTCGGATTGAGCGGCGTGAGCGGGGACGTTCGGGACATAGCGGCGCGACGCGACGCCGGCGACGAGCGCGCGAAATTAGCGTTGGAAGTGTTCGTAGGGGACGTTCGTCGCTATATAGGCGCGTCGTTGGTCGAGCTTGGCGGCGCGGACTTGATAACGTTTGCCGGCGGCATAGGCGAATTTCGAGCGGACGTTCGCGAGATGGTTCTCGACGGACTCGACGATTTAGGCATAGTTCTCGACAAAGAGGCGAACTCGAAGATTTACGGCGTGGAATCGAAGATTAGCGCGCCGACGAGTCGCATTGAGATTTGGGTTGTGCCAACGAACGAAGAGATCATCGTCGGACGTCAAACGAAAGAGCTGCTGGAGCGCTCGTAGCGTTCTTTGCGCGTTGAGAGCGGCGCATTAAAGGGCTAGCGAATGTTTATAGGAAAAATCGTCGGCGTCGTCGTCGCGACGCAGAAGACGGAATCGATGCGCGGATCGAAGTTGCTTATGATCGAGCCGTACGTTATCGATCCGCAGACGCGCGATCATTTTGTGACGACGAGTCGATCTCTTGTCGCCGTCGACGTGGTAGGCGCCGGTGAAGGACAGTTTGTGCTTGCGGTGCAAGGGTCCAGCGCGAGAATGACGCCGGAAACGAAGCCGTTGCCGGTCGACTGCACGATTATAGGAATAATCGATTCGGTAACCTTTGAGCGCAAGACGCTGACGTTGGAATGAACGCGCGTTCGGAGCGACGTCTAGCAAATAGAAACAACTTAGAAAGATAAAGACGCGAGAATGCGAGCAAAGGGCGGTTTGCGGCGCGTTGAGCGCGACGCGCGCGCGGAGAGACGTGAGAGAGCGCGCCGCGACGCCGCCAGATCTCGGGAATCGCGGTCTTTTTGGCATAGGAGCAATAGAAAAATGGCGGAAGTGAACGAAGCGCTTGTTCGAAGCGTCTTGCAAGAAGTCATGGCGCGCTTAGGCGGTTCCGCGTCCTCGGCGAGCGCCGTTGGCGGCGACGTCGCGCCGAAAAGTTACGCCGGCAGATACGGCGTTTTTGACGATCCGAACGAAGCGGTTGCCGCCGCGCGCGCAGCGTACGAAGAGCTGTCGCGACGCACCATTGCCGAACGTAAAAAGATGATCGACGCTATTCGACGCATTTGCATTGAGCAAAGCGTTGAGCTCGGCACGATGGAAATGCAAGAGACGAAGATCGGTCGTCTTGAGCATAAAATTGACAAACTGCTCAACGTTGGCTACAACGCGCAGGGCGTCGAGGCGCTTTCTTCCGAAGTCTTCAGCGGCGACTACGGACTGACCGTAATCGAGCACGCGCCCTTCGGCGTGATCGGCGCGATTACGCCGGTTACGCACTCCCTTCCGACGATCGCCAACAACTCCATCAATATGATCGCCGCCGGCAACACGGTTGTTTTCAATCCGCATCCGAACGGGCGCAAAGTTGCGGTGGAAGGCGTCAAACGATTCAATCAGGCGATTTACGCCGAATATGGAATCGACAATCTCATGGCGGTCATTGCGAATCCGACCCTTGAGACCGCCGACGTTATCTTTAAGCATCCGAAGATCAACCTTCTCGTCGTTACGGGCGGCTCGGGCGTCGTTAAGGCGGCGATGTCGCAATCGAAGCGCGCGATCGTCGCGGGGCCGGGCAATCCACCGGTCGTCGTCGACGAGACCGCCGACTTGGATCGCGCGGCGCGCTCGATTATTTTGGGCGGAGCGTACGACAACAATCTTCTGTGCTTGGCGGAAAAAGAAGTATTCGTCGTCGAATCGGTCTTTAGCGAGATGATGGCGGCGATGGAACGCGCGGGCGCGGTTCGTTTGAACGCGGCGGAGACCGACGCGATGACCATGAAGGGAATCGTCAAGGTCGGCGAAGGGGCGGCGCGCCACGACGCTCCGAGTCGCGAGTTCCTCGGAAAAGACGCTTCCGTTTTGGCGGCGGGTATCGGCAAGAGCGTTTCCGACGACGTCGAGATGCTCTTCGGCGAGACGGAATATGAAAATCCGTTCGTTCCAGTCGAGCAGATGATGCCGTTCCTTCCGTTCGTTCGTTGCAAGGACGTCGACGAGGCGATCCAACGCGCGTACGAAATGGAGCACGGGTTCCGACACACCGCGATTATTCACTCGAACAACGTGGTTAATATGACGAAGATGGGTAAGTTGCTTGACACGACGATCTTCGTTAAGAACGGACCGAGCACGGCGGGCAACGGCGGCGGTGGGGAAGGCTACGGCTCTTACTCGATCGCGGGTCCGACGGGCGAAGGCATTACGCGACCGCTGACGTTTACGCGCAGTCGACGTTGCGCCATGGTCGAGAGTCTCCATATTCTCGGTCGTTAATATGAAGAAAAGACGCCGTTTTGCACGGCGTAAGACGCGTTCGCGCGAGGCTTGGCTTTGCGCGAGCGCCGCGCGGCGCGAGTCTAGCGGCTTGCGACGCGCTTGAATAGACGCGAACGAACGCCGGTTTTACGCGAGGTGGATTCCGTGAACCCTATGACGATACGCGATTTCAATTGGGGCGACTTTTGGGGAACGTACGGCTCGACGAGCTGGTGCGAGTTCCTCATGGCTTCCATTTTGGCGTTGGTAGCGTTTCGATCGTACCGTCGTTCGATCGTCACAATCGAAGGCAAGAGTTCTATTGCGGCGTTTTGGGTCGCCGTCGCCGCTTTTTTGGGGTGCGCGTACAAAGCGTTAAACAATTTGGACGTTGCGACGATACCGTACGCGGCGTTTTTCGTCTTTGCGTTTCTGGATTTTCGCACGACGCTTAGAACGTTGCGCGATATGAAGGACGCGGAGGCGCGGCAAGAGTACGACGCGCGTCGGGACGCGTTGGCAGGCGGCGGCAAGCGTTCGCATTCTCATTCGAGCGGTCATTCGCACGCTCATTCCGGCGGGCGATCTCATAGCGGCGGATCGAAGCGGAGTTCCAAAGGCGGATCGAGCGACTCACATCGTCATAGTTCGACGGGTCATAGCTCGACGGAACGTCGCGCGAAGGATCCTAAGTTTGACGATCCGCTTGCGGGCGCGGACGCGTCGAACGCGGAGTCGCAGAATGAATAGGGCGAGAATCATAGGAGTCGCGACCTCGGTTGTCAAGCATGAATCGTTGATCGGTCAAAAGATGCTCGTCGCGCAGCCGGTAACGAACGACGGCGTTACGCCGGAAGGCAATCCTCAGATCGTTTACGACAATCTTGGCGCAGGGGTCGGCGATTTGGTCTTGATAACGAGCGACGGATCGTATACGGGATCGCAGATTATCGGGACGCGACTGACGCCGGCGCGCTGGGGCGTCGTCGGTATTATTGATTCAAAGAAGAAAGAAACGGAAACGTCGGAATGAACGCGTTGGACTGGAATCTGGACGAACTGGTCGAGAAGGTCATGTCGGACCTTCGCGCGTCGGCCGCGTCTCCGGAACAGATTGGCGCGACGTTGACGCGCGATTTTCAAGCGTTGCGAACCAAGACCGAAGTCGCGGGCGATTCGATCGAGCCGCCGACCGACGTTTTGGACGTTTCCGAGCGGATCGTTGTGGCGGAGACGGCGCGCAAATTGGCGAGCGGGACGTCGTTGAGAAAATGGCGTTTCGTTAAGAGCGCCGTAATCACGCCGTCGGCGGTCGACGAGTTGAGAAGGCTAGGGGTCGAATGGACGCGCGGCGCGGACGCGAAGGAGCGATCGAGCGCCGTTGAGCCGACGTCTCGCGCGACGCTTTCCGCGTCGAACGCGTCGGCGCAAGGCGTCGACAGACTCAGCGGGTCAAAAGTCGCGCAGGCTTCGGAGACGACCGAGCTTTTAGTCGCGTTCCACGTCGCCGCCGCGACCGCCGCGCCGCGAACGATTCTCGAATACGCGTCGCGATTTCCGCGTTCGACGCAAGAGACGTTCGACTGCTTAAAAAAGACGACGAAGCGCGTCGGCGAGGCGCTCGCCGAGAACCCGCGATTAAAGGTCGTTATCTCGACGCGGGACGTAGCGATCGGGTCGATATGGGCGAACCGGATTCCTGGAGTTCGCGCGGTGGTGGCGTTTGACGTCGAGCAGACGCGTCGCGACGTTGCGGCGACGAACGCGAACGCGTTAATCGTCGACGCGGTCGCGCTCGGCGGTTACAGAACGCGTCGCGCGCTCGATTTTTTCACGCAGAATCGCGCAGAGAAGTAGGCGAGAATTAGGTAGGTTCGGATGCGAATAGGTCAGGTAATCGGCAAGGTCGTGACGAGTCGACTTCATCCGTCCCTTGTCGGCGCGCAGTTCAAGATCGTTCTGCCGCTGACGTTCGACGATCTTGCGAATCCGGATCCGGTGGAGCATGCGGAGCGTAGCGCGCAGGAGTTGACCGGGCTGGACGCGGCGGCGCAGACCGACGCGGCGGTGAATCGGCTTTTGAATCCGAAGATCCACAAGAAGTTTGGCGGAGAGCTTGTCGTATACGACAGTTGTTCCGCGTCGATCGGCGAGTGGCTTGCGTTCAGTGAAGGCGCGGAAGCGGCTGCGGCGTTTAGCGTGGAGAAGAAGGCTCCGGTCGACGCGTACGCCGCCGCGATTATCGACACGGTAACGATCGATCCGGAAGCGGTCGCGACGCTCAAGAAGTGAGAGCGCGTCGCGACGATTGCGCGCGTTGCGCGGCGTTGCGGAAAAAATCGCGAGGCGACGTCCTCGACGGACGATAGAACAATGCGGCGCGACTGAGTCGCGCGAGAATCGAACGGATAGAATACGGTATTATTGGCGAACGCGTCGCTCGTTTGCGAATCGGCGCCGGACGTTATTATAGACTGAGGAATAGCGTATGCTTAATTTACATCAAGTTAAAGACGAGATTTGCGATATTGGTCGCAGATTGTACAATCGCGGATTCGCCGCTGCGAACGACGGTAATATTAGTTACCGCATCGACGAAAATCGCGTCGTGTGCACGCCGACTCAAATTTGCAAAGGTTTCATGAAGCCGGAAGACCTTTGCATTGTCGACATGGAAGGCAATCAGATTGCCGGAACGCGCAAGCGAACGAGCGAGATTTTCCTCCACTTGACGATCATGAAAGAGCGTCCGGAAGTTCGTTCCGTGCTTCACTGCCATCCGCCGTATGCAACCGCTTTTGGAATTGCTAAGGAAGCGATTCCTCAATGCGTTCTTCCGGAAGTCGATATTTACATGGGCGACGTTCCGATTGCGAAGTACGCGATACCGGGCGGTCAAGAGTTCGCCGACACCGTTTTGCCGTACATTCACAAGTCCGATATTATCGTTCTTGCGAACCACGGGACGGTTAGTTTGGGACCGACCGTCGAGAAGGCGTATTGGCTCACGGAGATTCTCGACGCCTACTGCCGTATCCTGATGATCACGCACGATCTTGGCAAGACGAGCTACTTCACGAAGCAAGAAGCGGAAGATCTTCTCCAACTCAAGACGAAGTGGGGAATCAAGGATCCGCGACTTCAAGCGGAGAACTGCGAGCTTTGCGCGAACGATATGTTCCGTGACAGTTGGAAAGAGACCGGCGTCGGGCACCGCGCGTTCGATCCGCCGCGGTTCCGTCGCGGAGACGACGACAAGCAGCCGTGCGGTTGCGCTTCGAATCCGATTCTTGCGAACAACGTTGAAGTCGGTAAGGATCCGCAAACGGAAGCTCTCGTCAAGGCGATCGCCGATCGCGTTATTGAAATGATGGGTAAGAAGTAATCGCGATTTGATTTGCGAAGTTCAAGGAATGGAAACCAGGTAGGGGCGCCTCTTGGTTTCCATTTTTTGTTTTGAAAGGAGAGAAACACGATGGGAGATCGCGAGCGCGCGCGACGCGAAGGTTTACGCCGCGTTATGGAGCGAGACGGACTCGACGGGTATCTAATCGTCGACCCGGTGAACGTTTCGTATTTAACGGGATTTAACGGGGACGATTCGTTTCTATGGATAGGGGACGCCGGAACGATTCTACTAAGCGACACGCGCTTTGAGGAGCAGATCAAAGAGGAGTGTCCGGACGTCGGGGCGGCGATACGCAGCAGCGGGCAATCGACGCTCGGGCTGCTTCGGGCGGCGATTACGGACACGGCGTACTCTTCGCGGATTCCGAAGAAGGCGGGCTTTGAGGCGTCGACGGCGACTGTGGCGTTTTACAATTCGTTGATCGGCGAGTTTCCGGAGATCGAGTTTATCGCGCGCGATAAGGACGTCGAGCGACTGCGCGAGATCAAGGACGAGGGCGAGGTCGCGGCGATTCGGAAGGCGATTGAGATTTCGATCGACGGGTATCGCGCGCTGAAGGCGTCGGCGACAGGCGAGGCGACGGAGGTTGATCTTCGGGACGAGCTTGAGTATCTCATGCGCAAGTCGGGCGGGGACGACGTGTCGTTTCCGTCGATCGTAGCGTACGACGCGCGGGCGGCGCTTCCGCACGCGATACCGTCGCGCGGGGGCGCGTTGAAGGACGCGAACATGGTTTTAATCGACTGGGGCGCGAAGCGAGACGGCTACGTCGGTGATCTGACGCGATCATTCTTAACGGAGAAGGGTAGGTCGTCGGGTTCGGCGGAGTACCGCCGCAAATTCGACGAGGTGTTTCGCATCGTTTTGGAGGCGCACGACGCGGCGATCGCGGCGATTAAGCCGGGCGTTCGATGCGACGCGATCGATCGCATAGCGCGAGACGCGATACGCGCCGCCGGTTACGGGGACTATTTCGGGCACGGGCTTGGGCACGGAATAGGGCGAGTCGTTCACGATTTCGGCGGGTTTTCGCCGAGCGCGAGCGCGGAGTTGCGTCGGAATATGATTCTGACCGTCGAACCGGGAATTTACTTACCCGGTTGGGGAGGAATCCGAATCGAGGACGACGTCTTGGTAACGGAGACCGGTTGCGAAGTTTTATCGAGTCGATTACCGGACGACGAATAGGCGACGGCTATGCTGGCGCCGATAGGCGATCATTTAGGCGGCTTGGCGCGTTATGCGTTAAGCCGCTTTTGGTTGAGTCGGGTTACGAGCGTGCGAATCGACGGGCAGGTTAGTTTGTATCGTTTGTATTAAAGAAGCGCGCGACAGGTTGACTTCAGTCGGATTTCACCGTGTTTTTCCGGCAAGATTGGTTTGTCTTGGAGTCGATATATTCGCTATGAAACGTTTGCGAACGTCGCGCGCGAGTCGAGCGGCGGGTTCAAATGATCGTTATCATGCGGAGCGAAGTTGTGGCGTCGAATCGTCGCGACTGTAAGAGAGCGCGTTTATGACCGAAACGGCGACTCGGACTTCGATTGCGAATTTGACCGATTTGAAAGAATTTGTCTTCGCGTCGTTATGTTCGGAGAACGATTTGATTTGCGGAGAATTTCCCACGATGAGCGCGCCGATTTACCGCGCCGGCGCTTTATGCGGAATCATGTTTTGCGTTAGCGGACCGCGCGCGACGGAGTTTACCGCCGTGTGGGAAAACGATAAAAATCGCGTCTTCTTTTACGGACCGACCGGGGAACGCACTAGGACGGTCAATTTAAGCGGACGCGTGGCGTTGGAATAAAGCGCGAGCCGGCAAGATCGCGTTTGTTATAAAGCGTCGACAGGATCGTTGACGTTAGATTTGAAAAGGAGTTCTTTAAAATGCTGGTTGTGTCCCGAAAGCTTGGCGAGCGTCTACGTATTGGCGACGGCGTTGATATCACGGTTGTCGATATTAAGGGGTCGAAGATTCGACTTGGCGTTACCGCCGGCAAGGAAACGACTATTTTGCGAGGCGAGATCGTCGACGAATCGCGCGAATCCGAGAAGGAACGCAAGATGAAGAAAGTCGCCTAGTCTTTCCGAAAAAAGAAAAACGCTCTTTGATCCAAGCGGTCAAAGAGCGTTTTTTTATTGGTCGTTCCGGTCGTCGGTTAGGGGATCGGGGAATTATTTTTCAGCGTCGGCTTTTTTCTCGTCGTCGGCTTTCGGTTCGTCGGCTTCTTCAGCGGTCGGCGCTTTGAGAATTTGCGCTTGCATCGCTTCGAGTTGTTGCGCGAGTTGGTTGAGCGCGTCGCTACTGGAAACTTTGCAGAAGTCGAGAATTTGCGTGAAGACGTCGCCGAAAAGATCGTCGATCTTGTTATTGGCGCCGATGGCGTCGATCGCTTCGCGCGTTTGCGGCATAATGAGAGCGATGAGCGCTTTCGGAGTCTTTTCTAGATCCTTTTTGAATTGATCGAGAGCGGCGTCGAACGCTTTTTTGTCCCCTTTATTTTGAGCGATCGCTTCGACCGATCCGACGAAACGCGCGAGGTAAACTTGTGAGACGCCGTCGGCGAGCGCTTCGTTATCGAGGGATTGATTAAGGAACTCTTCGAACTTCGCGAAGTTCGCCGGGTCTTTTTCGACGAGTTCCGCCGCGACGGAGACTTTGATTTGCAGGAGTTTTTCTTCGAGGTCGCCCGGTTCGTCCGCGAGTTGAGCGTTGACGAAATCAAGTAGACCTTCCGGATTCTTTTCGAGTCGGAACGTTTGAATTTGGAGTCCGGCGGCTTGCGTGCGGAGTTCTTTTCGTTCCTTTGAGAGAGCGACGATTTCGTCGGCGTATTTTCTCAAATTTTTAACGGCTTCGGGGTCGTCCTTCGCGGCGTCGAGAAGGGTTTGACCTTTGACGGCGACTCCGAGCGCGTACAGTTCGGCGTCTTCTTCATTGAGCAGTTTTTCAATCGTCGCGGCGATTTTCTCTTTGGCGTCTTTATCCGTCGAGTTCGGGTCGAGCAGCATTTGGACGCGCAACTGATAGACCATCTTCTTGAGATCGAGGGAGAATTGCGCGCTCGTGAGAAGTTCGAAGAGGTTTTCGACGTTTTCAAACTTTTTCGGGTCTTGTTCCGCTTCCGCTTTTTCACGTTCAATTTCCGACGCGATAATGGCGGAGACGAGCTTCATTTCGTAGGCTTTTTCGCGGACTTTGGCGGCGCGCGCTTTATCGGCGATCGTTTTGTCGACGAAAGCGACGAGTTCGTCGTCGAAAGAGCCGTCGCGTTGGAATTGCGTAATGAACGCTTGAGCTTTCACTTCGATCGCGAAGACTTGCAACTCTTCTTGCTCGCGCGCGTACATTTCGTCGGCGAGCGCTTTGATTTGATCGAGCGGTTCGTCTTTCGACGCGACGACTTGCAATTTAAGCTGATACGCCTTAATGAGTTCGTCTTCCGTCTTAGCCGCTTTCAGATTGGCGTCGACGAATTTGTCGAGTTCGGCGGCGGCGTCGGGATCTTCGTGGGCGCGAGTCGTGAGCGCGACGACCTTTAATTGCACGCCGCGATCGCGTTGCTCCGCCGTCAGGTCTTTATTCTCGAGAATCTTATTGGCGACTTTCAGACAAGTTTGCGAATAGACGTCGACGATTTGCGCGAGATCCGCCTGGGACTTCGGTTGCGGAAGTCGATCTTGGAGCGATTCGACGAATTCAAAGAGTTCGTCGACGGACGCTTTTTCGGGAATCTCGGTGATCTTCGGATCGATTTTGAGCTTTTCAGGCGCCTTCGGGGGCTCCACCATGAGCGAATCGAGCGAGAGATCGGCGGCCGGTTTTTCGGCGGGCTTGGCGCCGTCTTGGGAATACGCGCTAACGCCGCCGAGCGCTAGGGACGCCGCGACGCTGAATAGGCAAAGAGAATAACGATTAAACATAATTCGCTTTCTTAGTTATCGAAGGAATGAGCCGCGCTTAATTGCGTCTCGGGGAAGGTGAATCTGTCGACGCGACGCCGACGATCGTTGTGTAGCAAAGCGCGCGCCAAAAGCGCGAACAACGCCCTGAGCATTGTACTCGATCGCCTAGGGAATTTCAATAGAAAGGGCGCGAAAATTTTGAGGAATCGTCGCGATCGGCGCCGACGTTTATTTGGTTAAAAGTGTTTAATTAAATATTTTAAATAAGTTAGGTAAGTTGAGCGCTCGTGCGAACGATTTGAGTTGGCGTAACGAGGTAGCGGACGAGTTGATCGTTGTTCTCGATCGGGGTTGAGGGTACGATTTGAAAATCGTAGGCTAGGGCGACTCTAACGGCGCGTGGATCGATCTGTTGTAAGAACTTATCGTAAAATCCTTTACCGCGTCCGAGGCGACCTCCGTTGCGATCGAAGGCGAGACCGGGGACGATGATGAAATCGAATTCATTCGGCGCGACGAACGTCTCAGGCGAGGGGATAGGCTCAAGGATACCGTAGGCGTTTCGTTCGACGTTTTCCAGAATAGGCGCGCCGGTAATAGGGTCGAATGAGCGAGGCGCGGCGATTTCGTAAAAGAGCATATCGTCCCCGACGCAGCGCGGCGCCGCGACTCTTCGCGAAGGCGCGTAGAGGAGATGAAAAACGTCGCTTATCGGAATTTCATTTTGAAAATCGAGAAAGGCGGCGATTGTCGTCGCGCGGGCAAACTCCGGAACCTTGCGCAGGGATTGAATCGTTTTCGCAGCGATATCGGCGCGTTGAGAGGCGAGGGGAAAGTTGCGCAAACGTTCGCGCATGACACGTCGAAGGGACTGTTTGTCTTCCGCAATAGTCGTCATTTGTAATTTGTATAATATATTTAAAATAGGTAAAACAACTTCTTTTATAAAGAACATTCGCGCACGAAAAATATTTTTTCACTTGGAAATGAATCCAAGACTGGTATGATTATATCATGCCACGACGTAAAGGAAGGGACGCGCGTAAAAAAGCGTTCGCTCAGTCGATGGACGAGAGTCAAATAAGGAAACAGGAGAAAGTAATGGCGGAAGAAGAAAAGAAAGACGAATGTTGTTGCGGCGGACAGGGACATGATCATAGCGAAGGCGGCTGCTGCGGCGGGCACGGTGGCGATCACGGCGAAGGCGGCTGCTGCGGCGGGCACGGTCCCGAACATGGCGAAGGCGGCTGTTGCGGCGGGCACGGTCCCGAACATGGCGAAGGCGGCTGTTGCGGCGGGCACGGTCGCGACCGCGGCGAAGGCGGGGACGACTTCGATTACGCGGCGCACGACGTTCCGCTTCCGGCGCCGACGCTGACGCTGATCACGACGAGCTTGGCGCAACAGGCGATGTATTCTATGGGAATCATTCCTGACCCGCGTTCCGGCAAGTCGATCTTTCTGATGAATCAGGCGCGTCATCTGATCGATATGATTCAGGTGATCTTCGACAAGACGGAAGGGAACCGAACGGAAGAAGAAACGCGCATGATGGACGGGGCGTTGAACGATTTGAGAATGCTCTTCGTCAAGGCGATGGACGAGAAGAATCGTCGCGAAGCTCAGAAGCAATAGTCGCGCAGGCTAGACGAGGCGAGGCGAGCGACGCCGAGGCGGGGAGTCGCTAGACGGAGTTTGCGCCGGGACGTTTCGTCGTTCGAACGTCGTCGTTGCGGTTCTGGAAATAAAAAAAGACGGGCGACGTCGTTCGCTCGTCTCATCGAATAATAAAAGGAGCCGACCGTGAGCTATTGTCTAGCGGCGCCCTTCCCCAAGCAACGCCATTTCAGGTCGGCTCCTAAACGAAAGCGCGCTCGGACGTAAGAAAAGTCCGACGCGCTTGTTTGTTATTAAAGTCCGCCGTAAGCGCTCGCCGCGCTTGGATAGCCGGATCCGCTAACGGTACCGCCGCGAGTCGGAGTACATGGATCGCAGGGATTGCATTGAGCTTGCGCGCATGGAGCGCATTCGGAGTAGGCGTTTGCGGCGTTCATCATGACGACTTCGCTGGTCGGATAAGCGTTGACAACGCGCGCGCCGCCGGCGGAAGACGCCGCGACGGCGGAATCGTCGATCGGAGTAGCGGCCGCGCCGCCGAGAATCGGAAGTCTCGAACCGTTGCGAGTGAAACAGCTAGTACCGCTCTTGCAACCGACGAGGATAGGGGAAGAAAGTATAACGATTAACGAGAACGCTAAGAGTTTTTTCATAGTATCGCCGTTCGTCGACTAAGTTTTATATGTGCACGACGTCGTACGCGACGTAGCGCGACGCCGTCTTTCGCTTGAACGTCGGCGCGTCAAAGCGAGTGGGACTCGATATGAACGTCGGCAACGTATGCCAGCAAAATGTAGACTACTATATTTTACGGCGCTATTACGTTTTTAATTTATCCTTTTTCATTCCGTTCGCTCCTTTCAGATAAGAAATCATTGTTGAAAATTGGCGTAATTGGAATAACGCGTTCTCTTGTGTTATTTGTGATTCTGTGTCTAATCGGTCAAACCTTATTCTTCGTTCTTATGCGAACCGATTTCAGGAGTTGATCTGGGTCAAGCGCGCCTAGAGTCCTTAATGATAAAGGTTGTTTTAATCGTTATAATTGATTTTATAGGCAGTCTTTTTTTATCTTTGTTTTTCTCGCGCTCTTTATACTTTTCTCAGAACTCCTATCTTTCCGTTATTTGTTTAAACGTTACGACGCGTATACTCGCGTTCACATGATCATGTTTGAAAATGGAGTTTCATGATGCCTATCAATTTCAAGAAGTGGATCGCCGCTCTATTCATAACGGTGATTCTATGCGTAGCCTCTCTAGTTGTGATTTTAAAACTCGACGAGCAGTCGAGAGCGCCTGAAAACAGTCCTTCCGCTTATCAATATGTTGATACGCACGAAGGGAAGTACGCCGAATCCTTTGAATCAAACGACTCAAAAGGAGACGAGAAGTCAACGTCCTCCAAGGTGGAGATCGCTCCTAACGATCTGCTGCCGGCCAATACTTTTGTAACGATCGTTGACTCTTCCGACGTCGACGACGATTTTGTTACTTTTGACCCGAGCGATTCTTCCCTCACGAAGAACGATTTTGCTAAACTTTCTTTTGAAGACCATATCGACGACCTGGATTTTGCCGAGCCGATCGACGAGACGTTCGAAGCGCCTGTCGAATCGACTTCCGAGGAAGAATGGTCCGCTTCCGCAACCTCCGGCGTCTCCTTTGACGAAATTGAAGTCGCGGACAATATCGAAGCGATTGATTCCGTCGACGAGTCTGTCGCCGTAACCGATATAGCGGACGATCTGATCGCCGTTGACGAAAACGTTGTCGTTGAAGAAAACGTTCTCGACGTTGAAACGGAAAATGAAGACGTCGTCGCCGACGAAGACGCGACTTCTGAACTTGTCGCGGATACGGCTCCGGTTGCGGACGATTCTTCTGACGATTCGTCTGACGATTCTATTGACGCCGCCGCGGCGAGCGTTGCGGAAGAAGAAAACGTCGCCGTCGTTTCTCACATTGCGCCGGGATTCGTTTGGGGAACCAAAGATTCTGTTGATCCCAACGGCGTCGTCCTTTTCTCAGAAGAAGGCGTTGATCTTGACGAATACCAACCGAAAAAGTATTCGGAACCTGCGACCCTTCAGAATAATGACGAGGCTGGCGACGATCTCGCGCTCGCTAACGAATCGGAAGCCATTGAGGCGGGCG